>JABDBC010000008.1 GCA_013288825.1 Chlamydiota bacterium | reverse complement strand
TGCTTCTGTGATAGGACCAATCGAGGTTAACCATATATCTTGCGATACTTCAGGTCGCACTTCGAAAAAGGCTTCCACAGTTGACGGACTTGTGAAAATTATTTCAGCAATTTCCTGCGTGTCCGGATAGGAAAAATCTTGAGTTCTGATCGTATCATATAGGCTTGGTTGGGAGTAGCGCACCTTTTTTGAAATAAAAAACTCCTGCAAAAGAGGACGCGCAATTGATGAATGGGGCCAAAAAACATAGGAGTTTTCATCTATGCAAGGAGCAAGCTCTTTCATTATGCCCTCTGCATGCTCTTCACGGGAAATAATATTCACATGCACATAATATTGCTCTACCCTCTTCGCTGTTGCCTTTCCCACTGCTGTGATATGTTTTTTGGTCAATGCTTCAGTTGAATACCCAAAAAAAGATAAATATTCGAAAAAAATAGACACCCCCACTTTACTAGTAAAAACCAGATGAGTGTAATTGGGAATCCCTGAAAAAGCACTTGCAATCTCAGCCGTTTGAGGAGCTTTAGGGATGATTTTTATGATGGGTTGATGGAGAATGTTTCTCGGCAGAAATTGTTCAGAAATCGCTAAGCCCAAATAAAGTGTGGGGCGGCTATCAATCCTAGCAAACACCTCCCTCATTTCGCGATCATCGGCACGAGCCATAATCGCCAGCTGGCCTTGATGCTTCACAGTGTCACCTGGGAGCCTTATGCGATTGAGAGCTGTTAATCCCAAACGAATGAGAGCTGCCTCTGCAATGACAACCCCATCTGCGTCCCCAGCTTCTAATTTTGCAAGCCGCTGATGGATGGTTCCTCGTATGTCGATGAAAGTAAAGTCCTTTCTCAGCTGTGTGACAGCTGTCTCACGCCTTTCAGAAGAGGTCGCAATAATCGCATTTGGACGCAAAAAGTCAAGTTGTTCCCCTTTTCGCAGAACAAGTGAGTCCGATGGATCCAGCCCTTTTGTAAGCGCCACCAAGCGCAGTCCGTCTGGAATGGGTTCTGGGAGGTCTTTTGCTGAATGAATAGCTATCCGACACTGACCTGATAATAGAAGATCGTCTATCTCTTTTGTAAAGAAATTTGTCTTCCCAAGAGTTCGTAAAGAGGTTGTAAGGTCTATATCTCCTTGCGATTGTACTAGGACTGGATTGAAATTTATGTTTTTTCCACGTAAACGAAGCTCATTAAAAACTTCGTGAATCTGTGCTTGGGATAAAGGAGAGGACCTTGCACCGACTGTAATCACTCTAACACTCTCTTTTTTTACCACAGAGATCACAGAGAACAGGGAGAGAAGGGGGAGGAGAAGGATAGAAGTCATGAAATTTCTTTCATACCCCCTCTCTTCTTACTCTCTCCCTTTCTCTGTGATCTCTGTGGTAAAATTCTTACTGAGAGGTTGCTCTCTTCTTCTCTCTGAGGTTTCTGTGATCTCTGTGGTGTAAAACCTTTACAGTACTATTGGAGTAGAAATTCTACGGCTTCTTCTACGACATCAACTCCCACTATCCTAAGCTTTTGTCGTATTTCTTCTGAAATCCCTTTCAGGTTCCTCTTGGGAATTATGCAGGAGCGAAAACCCATGTTGATGACCTCCTTGAGGCGACTTTCCACACGAGGGATGCTGCGGATCTCTCCACCGAGCCCCACTTCTCCCATAATAGCTGTCTCGGAATCAATCACCCGATTTCGCATGGAGGAGGCCACTGCGATCAATACACCAAGATCGCTCCCTGGTTCAACGACGCGCAATCCCCCTGCAATAGAAACAAAAACATCACAGCGATGAAGCTGATATCCCATTCGCTTTTCCAATACGGCCAGAAGTAATGCAAGTCTATTCTGATCCAAACCTGTGCAACGCCTTGAAGGGGTACTGAAAACCGTATCTGTCACCAGTGCTTGGGCCTCTATTAATATGGGGCGCGTCCCTTCAATTGTAGGTATCACCGTGGAACCAATCACTTCTTTTCGCCGCTCTTCTAAAAAAATCTGCGAAGGATTCGGCACCTCCACAAGCCCGCCGGATTTCATTTGAAAAACAGCTACCTCATCTGTCGGTCCAAACCGGTTTTTTACAACTCGAATCATCCGATAATTGTGCTGCTTATCCCCTTCGAAATATAAAACAGCATCTACAAGATGCTCTAAGACTCGAGGTCCTGCAATTTCTCCAGATTTTGTGACATGACCAATAAGAAACGTCGCAATATTCTGACCCTTTGCCATATGCATAAATTCTGTCGCTGTTTCTCTGACTTGTGAAACAGAACCCGGCGCCGAAGGGATTTCGCTCTTATAAACAATCTGAATGGAGTCGATGATTAGAATGTTGGGTCGAACATGCTCAACTTGAGCCTTTATCAAAGAAAAATTCGTTTCACTTAACAGAAAAAGAGACTCAGAATCAATGCCCAAACGGCAGGCTCGCATCGAAGTTTGCTCTACTGATTCTTCACCACAAACATAAAGAACAGTTAACCCTTGTTTAGCTAACGCATCAGAAAGCTGCAGCATAAGCGTCGACTTTCCTATCCCAGGATCACCCCCCACAAGAGTAAGTGAGCCAGGGACAATCCCCCCTCCAATCAGCCGATCATATTCGTTTATTTTCGTTTGAATTCGGGGGGTGTGGCTCGATTTGACTTCTTTTAAACGAACTGGCCGATTGGGGGTTGTAGGCTGCCCTTCAAAACGGCGTAAGGCAACTGCAAGCTCGATCTCTTCCTGAAAAGTATTCCATTGAGAACATTGACCACACTGTCCAGACCACTTGAGCTGCTTGTGACCACAATCTGAGCAATACCAAACGCTTTTTTGCTTCGATCCCATAAAAGCCTACATGGCAGGCGTTAGTTGTTGCAGAGCATGTTTGGCGGCATCCTGTTGCGCTTCTTTTTTAGAAGCCCCTATTCCTCGACCCAATTCTTTTTCATTCATAAAAACGGAAATGTTAAATTTTTTACTGTGGTCAGGACCACTTTCGTGAATCACTTTATAGTTAGGGGCACGCTGGAATTTCTTCTGACAATAATCTTGAAGCATAGCCTTCCAGTTATGAAGAGGGGTTTTAATTGTTGCTTCAATCTCATCAAGAAAATTAGAAAACAAAAACTTTGACGCTGCGATGAGCCCACCATCAACATAGATTGCTCCAATAAGCGCTTCAAAGAAGTCCCCCAAAATAGATTCTCGACCCCTTCCATCATTCAGCCTCTCACCTTTTCCTAGAAGAAGATGCCGATCAATTTCAAGTTTTGCAACATAAGACATGCAAGAACTGGCCTCTATTAGGCGCGAGCGAAGATAGGACAAATCCCCTTCAGGAGTATGTGGCAAATGGTGATACAGATATTCAGAAATCAATAGCCCCAAAACAGCATCGCCAAGAAACTCTAAACGCTCATTATGAACGATAATGTCGCGATTTTCATTGACATACGACCGGTGGGTGAACGCCAGAACCAAAAGGCTGCGATCGATAAATTTATAGCCAATTTTTGCCTCTATAGAAGCGGCATGTTTCATGAGTTGATCAAGTGCATTCATGACGGCGAGCATAATTTAAAAGCGATTTTTTATCCACACGAAAAAAACAAGATACTCCAAGATATACAAAGATAGTGCATCAGATTAGTGCGGGCAAGCAACGTCGTAGAAGAAAAGTAACAGGATATGTAGGATCGCAAGCGGCAGGATAAGAAGGATAGTGGGAGATACGCTTGCGATCCTACATATCCTGTTACTTTTCTTCTACGACGCTGCCTGTCCGCACTAATCTGAGCCATATCTCTGAGCATCTTGTTGATTTTTGCGCTGGACGAAAAGTGCTTTAACTGAGATAGTCTAGTCCTATGAAATATGTAATAGCTAAAGAACACCTCGATTTCTTCAGAAAACACAATACCCTTGAGCTCGAAGGGCTTTTTTCAGAGAATCATATCAAACAACTCTCAAAGGCCATTGAGGATGTATTGGTGGAAAGACTGAAGGTAACTCCCAGTCAAGCAATGCTCCTCTCCCCTTATCAACATTATGTCGTTGGCCGTGATGTTTGGCGGCACAATTCATTTATTGCTAAAACTGTAAAAAATCGAACCATTGTTGAAACGATGGCTCTTCTGACGGGACAAAGAGAATTTAGAATTGGCTACGATCAATATTTTCCCCCCCTTGCGAAAACATCATCGAAATTTGATGAGCGTTATGACACAATCGTCAACCGCAAAAAATGCATTGAGCCTATTAGTTGTTTACAAGGAATTATTGGAGGAGCTATCATTGCCCTGCATCCATCGTTGAATACAGGTGCAAAAACAAATGCAGCCGAAAGCAATTCGTTCCCTGCCCAAGCAGGAAATGTTGTGTTCTTCGGTACAGAAAAAGAGATCGACTTCACAGAGTTGATGCATCAGTCAAACAATAGTTACTTAATGATTGCCTATGCAGAACCAAACGCAGTTTATGTTTTTCGCGAAGAAGATCCAAATACACATACATTAAAAGAGATTGGCTATCGGTTAAGTGACCGATTAAAAGATAAATTTCACCCAATGGTATATCGAAGTTAGCTTATGACTTGGAGAATAGTACTTAATGGCCCCACGACTCCTGAAGTGAATATGAATGAGGATATGAAAGCCCTTGAGACTATTCAGATCTCCCCTCCCACCCTCACTCTTTATCGATGGGCTGGCGAATGTGCAACTTATGGACATTTTATAGACTTTTCCAAGTACATTGATTTGAATCGTGCAGACGAATTTGGGCTGAAACATGCCAAACGACCCACAGGTGGGGGTATTATGTTCCATCAGTGCGATCTTGCCTTTTCTGTTATATATCCCATTAGAGGTGTAAATCTTTACCAAAACACTGTCGAAAACTACACTTTTATCAACAACAAAATCACAAAAGTCATCGAACTTTTTTCTGCAGGAACATTGTCTCCCAAGGTTTACATTCCTTCAGAAATTGATGATAAAGAAAATGAGAATGCCCATCCATTTTGTATGGCAAAACCAACTATCTATGACTTAGTAATCGATGGTCGCAAGGTTGCAGGTGGAGCACAAAGACGAACAAAATTTGGGCTATTATATCAAGGTTCGATCTCTCTTACAATGCCTTCTAGAGCCTTTTTGTTCCAATTTCTTAAAGAAGACGGAGATATCGCTGAGTCTATCGAGAGTAATAGCTACTTTCTTGTAAACGATATTTGCACAAGCTCTCAACTTAACAAGGCAAGAGTACGATTACAACAATTGATGATTTCAATATTTTGTGTATAAGGATTCTACATGCTAAATTTTTTCCGTAAGTATCAAACATATTTCTTCATCTTGATTACTATCGTAATCATTATCTCATTCTCGTTTTTTGGCACTTACAGCACCTTGCCGGCAAACTCCATGCACGAACAAGTCGCTTTCACTGCTATCGATGGCACAGAGATCTCTCGGCATGAGCTAGATGAAATGGTTGCTTTCATTGGCACTGATATCGATGACAAAATGCTCTTTGGCGGCATGTGGGGACCGAATTTCTTAAACGACGGCGTCCTTCAGAAAGATATTTTGGAGACTGGATTGGCCAATATTCTCGTTGAGACATATCCCGATCTCATCCAAAAAGATCTCATGTCCAGATTCGATCATGAAAAGAAATATACACTTTATGCCCATCCTGCAGCAAGATTCATTAGCGTAGAAGGCGCTTGGAGCTATGTCGCCCCAGACATGAAACGGAATTTTATTGCCATGAAAGAATCGGATAATCCCCTTTCGCCTCAAGCGTTTGATGCACGAGTGGATCTGTTTCTGGCAGAAAAACGATTCCCAGCTCCCCTCCTCAGACAGGTCTTGCGTTATCAACAACAGCAATACAATTGGGTGACTCCAGACCCAAACCTAGAACGTGTTGATCTTGCACTTTTTGGTTACCACACTATTGATGACTGGTTTGGACCCCGTTTCGTACGCCTGGCCGCTGAATTCATTATAAATTCTAGTAAGATCGCCCAACAAAAGGGGTATATAGTAACCAAAGAAGAAGCCCTTGTCGATCTTAAAAGAAATGCAGAAATTAGCTATCAACAGAATCGGAAAAGCGTCCACCTCGGCGTTGCAAATCCCTCCGAGTATTTTCAAGAACAACTCCGCCGTTTAGGCATGGACCAAACAAAAGCCATCAAGCAATGGCAGACAGTATTGTTATTCCGCCGCCTATTTCAAGATGTCGGAAATGCAGTAATCATAGACCCAATGCCCTCGCAAAACTTTGTTGCATTTGCTAAGGAAGGCGTTCTTGGAGAACTTTATAGACTTCCTCCAGAGTTCCGCTTCGCTGATTATCGGATGATGCAACAATTTGAAATCTATTTGAACTACGTTTCAAAACACAAAAGCAATGAATTGTCCCTTCCCACAGCCTTCTTATCACCTTCAGAAGTCAAACAAAAAGCTCCTGAACTTGTTCAAAAAAGCTATACTTTAACTGTCTCACAAGTGTCCAAAAGCGCTTTACAAACAAATGTAGGCCTCCGCGATATGTGGGATTGGGAAGTAGTCGATACAAATTGGGAACTATTGAAGAAAGAATTTCCAGATCTAGGAATAAAACAAGGGGGTAATCTACAACAGCGCCTTGCAACTCTAGATAGCTTGGATGAAGCCACAAGAATGCGCATTGACGCCTTTGCAAGAAATGCCATTGTAGAATCCCATCCTGAATGGGTCTCGCAGGCTTTGGACAATGCTGAATCAAAAGAGCTCATGGTAGGAATCCGCACGAAGGGGGGCAAACCTCTGTTCGGTCTCGAAAATCGTCAAGAACTGATCCTTATCCTCGATGAAGCCCCTATCGCCAACGCAACTCCAGAAACGCCAAAAGCTAAAATGGCTGCGGAAAAGCTTGCACTATTCTCCGGCGATAAAAACAACTATTATCGCATCAAAGTGATCCACAGATCACCTGAAGAGGAAATCCTATCATTCTCTGAAGCTATCCAAGACAAAACTCTTGAACAATTGCTCGATCGGGAACTCGAATCCTACTATATCTCAATCCGCGATACCAAGCCGCAGCAATTTCAGAAAGAAGACAAAGTTTCATGGAAGAAATATGCAGATGTAAAGGATCAAGTGGCCGATCTCTACTTTGAAAAACTTCTCACCGCTATCCGCACAGATTATGAAAAATCTCGCGGAGAAAAGAAAGAACAGCCCCTTTCAGGTGATCGCAGCGCCACCCTTCGTTTTTATGCCTTTGTCCGCGATGCTAGAGCCAACTTATCTCAAGGCAAAGGAGCTAGCAGCAACTTTGTACAAGAGCCTAATGCCTCCGACAAAATTGCCGATTCCAAAAAGAAATTAATGAACCAGTGGAAACTCCTAAAAACGACATATCAAACAGACCGCACACAAAATAGCGGCGAGGTAGATGTTGATGAACTGTTTGCATTAAAGCCAAATGAATGGACCACCGTCCATGCACCCGTGAATGGCGATCTCTATTTTGTCCAACTGAAGAAACGGGAAGCAAACAATGCACAAGTCGCTTTGGCAGATCGAAGAGAAAAAATGCACCAACTTCTTTCCGATGAAGCCCAACAGAAGTACATGAGCCAATTGATACAAGATTTAAAGACAAAGAATGCTATCTCACTCGACTATTTGGATCACGGATCAGCCTCTGAAATGACTGAACCAAATTAGTTATTGCATGTTTGAAGAAAACTTTGTCCCTCTGGCCCCAATAAACTTTTTTCAGGTAGGCGTCGATTGCCTTCAGCACCACGCCCCGCTGACAAATGCCAACTTTGAAAAGTATTTATTGCCCGACACCTCTATGCTATGCAAAGAACACCATTTTGCTGATGTTGCCCTCGCATGGCATCCCGAAGGCATCGAAGCCTTTGTATATGTCAAACAAGCCATCCATCAAGTCAAATATCCTGATGTGTCCGGCGGCGATAGCGTCGAATTGTTTTTCGATACTCGGGATGTCAAAACTTCCGGATTCAACACCCGGTTTTGCCACCACTTTTTCTTTCTTCCCGAAGCCGTAGAAGGGCAGCAAGCAGGAGAAATTACCCGTTTTCGCACAGAAGATAAGCACGAACTGTGCAATCCAAATGATTTGAAGGTCACCGCTCACACTAAGCCCAGAGGATATACTTTAAGCATATCCATTCCTCAACAGTGCTTACAAGGATATGACCCCGCACAGTTTGACAGACTCGGCTTTACCTATCGCATCAACCGCGCCTCTGGATCTCCACAACACTTTTCGGTCGTTTCTAATGAATTCCAAATCGAGCAACAACCCTCACTCTGGAGCACCCTAAAACTAATCAAGGCATAAACACTATGACAGGCAATATTGAGGAAGAAAAGTAACCTGCACACGCACATGCCTGCATCCTGTTTTGATACATTCTGAGACACACAAGATTGGTGAATGATGAGAAATGTTCTTTACGAAAAGCATAAAGCACTTGGCGCCAAATTCATCGAATTCGGTGGATGGGAAATGCCCCTGCAGTACCAAGGCATCATCACTGAGCACCTCAACGTTCGTGAAAAAGTCGGAATGTTTGATGTTTCACATATGGGTCGGATAATCATCACAGGACCCGATGCCGAACCATTTATGGATTATCTTTCCACAAATTCAATCATAGCAAAACCGAATAATTCTGCCACTTATACCGTTTGGCCAAATGTAGATGGTTCTGGCTGCGTTGACGACTTGATCGTCTATAAACAAGATCCCACCCATTTTTTTGTTGTCGTCAATGCCTCAAACCGACAAAAGGATTTGAACCATTTAAAAGAACAGGCCAATGCGTTTCAGGTAGAAATCGCTCCATGTTATGATCAAGAAGGGATTTTGTCCATTCAAGGCCCTCTTTCAGAGCCACTGCTATCTCAATTTTTTCCTGAAGCCAGCCAATTAAAACACATGAGATTTGCCACTGTGTCTTATACTAATCAATCTGTGATCCTTTCTCGGACAGGATATACCGGGTCTGATGGATTTGAAATCTACGCACCTAATAGCATTGTAGAGAAACTGTGGGATGAATTACTTACTTCTGGAAAAGCCTACGGAATTATGCCAACAGGATTGGGTGCAAGAGATACCCTTCGACTTGAAATGGGCTATGCTTTATATGGACATGAGATCACCGATGAAATTGCTGCAAATGAAAGTGTTTCTGCCTGGACAATCAAGTGGGAAAAGATTAATTTTATGGGTCGGGAAGGGTTGGAAAAAATTGAAGAAAGTCCACACAAACGATCTGAATATGGAATTATCCTAACAGATCCTGGAATAGCCAGAGCGGGCTATCGAGTCTATCAGGATGGTGTAGAAATCGGGTATGTCACATCGGGAACGCAGTCGCCAAGCCTGCATAAAGCAATTGCAATTATCATTGTGGAACAGCCCCTGCAAATCGGCGAAGAAGTAGAAATACAAATTAGAGAAAATCGTTCTAAAGCTAAGGTTGTTGCACTGCCTTTTATTTGATGCCGCGTTTCGAAGATGTGCCGCCCCGGTAGAGGTAATTGCAGAAGCGCCCATTATCAGGCCAACGGCCTGACGTATAAAAGCCTAGGGCATCGCCCTAGGTGAGATGCAAGGATGTATTTCAGGCTGAAAGCCTGACGTATAGCTATACGTCAGGCTTTCAGCCTGAAACAACGTTTACATTATACCTAGGGCGGTGCCCTAGGCTTTTATACGTCAGGCCGTTGGCCTGAAGATGAGCACTTCTGCAATTACCTCTACCGGCGCGGTACATCTTCGAAACACGGCACCAACCAAGCTTGTATATACAAAAAAGGTAATAATGATATGAAGTTTACAGAATCACACGAATGGGTCAAAGTCGATGGGACAACAAACATAGCCACCGTTGGCATTACAAATTATGCACAAAAAGAACTAGGAAGCATCGTTTATGTTGAGCTACCCATCCTGAATAAATCGATTAAACAAGGGGTAGAAGTCGCAGTCTTAGAATCGACAAAGGCTGCTGCGGATGTATATGCCCCCATCTCAGGATCCATTGTGGAAGTGAATGCCCAATTGAAAGACAAGTCTGAACTCATAAACGAATCACCTGAAGAGCAGGGGTGGCTTTTTAAAATGAAAATGGCAAACCCCCAAGAGTTAGCCAATTTGTTAGACCTCGACGCATATAAAAAAATATGCAAATAGCGAGTGAATTATGGACTTCGTTTCAAATCATTCCCCTCAGAACAATGAGATGCTGGCTGCAATCGGCGTAAACACCATTGAAGAACTCTTTCAAGCGATTCCAGATAAACTGCGACAGACAAAACCCTCAACCGATGACGGCATCTCCGAATATGAAGGCCTTAAGCTCATGGAGTCATTAGCGGCCAAAAACCGCTTTTGCCAACTCGACAATTACTTAGGAGCCGGCGCTTATGAACATCACGTGCCAGCCCTTGTACAAGCCATCTGCAGTAAATCCGAGTTTTTAACCTCCTATACCCCCTACCAACCAGAAGCCTCTCAAGGAATGCTGCAAATCATTTTTGAATTCCAATCTGCGATGTGTGCTTTAACAGGATTAGATGTTTCCAATGCCTCTCTATATGATGGAGCCTCAGCTTGCGCAGAAGCCCTGTTAATGAGTTTGCGAGTGCAAAAACGCAAAAAAATCTTAGTCGCATACAACCTCCACCCACACTATAAAGGCGTAATTAATCTATATCTCAGCGGTCAAGAATGCGAGATCATAAACATACCGATTCTGCCCAATGGACAATTAGACCTCTCCAAACTTGAAAAAATTTGCGACAAGGATACAGCCGCAGTCATTGTTCAGTATCCCAATTTTTTTGGAAGCATTGATGATATTAAACAAGTATCAAAAATCGCCAAAAACTGCGGAGCCCTAACTGTCGTCTCAGCTAATCCACTCGTTTATGGACTTTATGCTTCTGCAAAAGAACTTGGGGCCGATATCGCTGTTGGAGATTGTCAACCATTTGGCTCCGCACTCCAGTATGGGGGCCCTTATGTAGGATATATCACCTGTCGTCAGGAGCTTGTCCGTCAGCTTCCTGGACGAATCGTGGGAGAAACTGTGGACACAGAAGGAAATAGAGGATTTGTTCTAACACTTCAAGCACGCGAACAGCATATTAGACGCGAAAAAGCCACTTCCAATATCTGCACAAACCAAGCCTTAAGCGCTCTTGCAAGCCTTGTCGCGATCCTGTGGTATGGTAAAAAAGGAATTCCGCACCTCGCTCTTACCAATTATCAGCGTGCCATGTATCTGAAAACAAAGCTGAAAAATAGTGGCGTTATAATCCCCTTTGGAGACCTGCCTCTTTTAAACGAATTTGTGATTTGCTTCTCTAAACCCATTGTAGAAGTGCAAGAAAAATTTCGTCTCAATGGAATCGAACCAGGACTCGATCTTGGAAAATACTATCCTCAATATGAAAATCACCTTCTCGTGGCAGTTACAGAAACAAAATCACTGGAACAACTAGACCGCTATTGCCAGGTTGCCGTGTCTACAGCAATACACGGCAAGAAGTAACAGAATATGCAGACATAGGCATCAGGTTAAGGCAGGCGGCGTTGAAGAAGAAAAGTAACAGGATAGGCAGGATCGCAAGCGGCAGGATAAGAAGGATAGCAGGCACCCTCTCTTTAAAGGATGAAATATGAAGGCTGAAGGATGAATTCTGCTATACAATTGCTCTTCTTTATCCTTCAGCCTTCATATTTCATCCTTTAAAGAGAGGATGCTCACTATCCTTCTTATCCTGCCGCTTGCGATCCTGCCTATCCTGTTACTTTTCTTCTTCAACGTTGCCTGCCTTAGCCTGATGCACATGACTGAAAATTCGTTACTTTTTGGCAGGAATTGGTGCACAGAATGATGTGAGATGAGGAGAATTTATGAAAACTTGTTTTGAAAAGTCTCAGAAAGATCAACATGCTTACAGCATCCCATATGAATCTCCCTCATTCGCCAACTTCCAACCTCCCCCAAGTTTACTGCGAAATGACCCTTTAAAACTCCCTGAAATTTCTGAAATCGATCTCACAAGGCATTTCAGCCAACTCGCCCACCGCAATATGGGGATCGATACCAACTTCTATCCCCTTGGAAGCTGTACAATGAAACTCAATCCACGCATCTGCGAGCTTTGCGCTTCCCTACCCGGATTTGCCCGCACCCATCCTCTCGCAGCTGATCCGTTTGTTCAAGGCAACTTGCAACTAATCTATGAGCTGCTGAATATTCTCTGTGAGGTTTCTGGAATGAAAGCTGGATCTCTCGCACCAAATGCTGGAGCACAAGGGGAATTTGTTGGAATAAAAATGATCTCAGCATATCACCAACAAAGAAACGATTTTCAAAGAACAGAACTGCTTGTACCAGACAGCGCCCATGGAACAAATCCAGCAACCGCCGCTCTAGCAGGATTAAAAACAATTCCAATTAAAACCGATAAACAAGGCGATATCGATTTGCACGACTTACGCAATGCCGTCTCAGAACGCACTGCAGGGTTGATGCTGACCAACCCAAATACCCTCGGATTATTCAGTCCCGTGATAGAACAGATTACAGCCCTCATCCACGAAAATGGAGGCCTCCTCTATTTTGACGGAGCCAATTTAAATGCCATATTACAACTAGCTCGGGCCGGAGAAATGGGTTTCGATGTCATGCATATGAACCTCCACAAGACGTTCTCCACGCCCCATGGAGGCGGAGGGCCCGGTTCAGGACCTGTACTGTGCAATGCTAAACTTGCGCCCTTTTTACCTATGCCACGAGTGGAAAAAGCAGCAGACGGAACATATCATACCATCTGGAATGGAGAACATAGCATTGGATTGATCGCATCATTTCACGGAAACTTCTCTATTTATTTGCGAGCCTATTTGTATGCGAAACTTCATGGACATTATGGCTTCAGGCGTATCAGTGAGCAAGCAGTTCTGAATGCAAATTACCTTAAACAAAGGTTGGAATCTCTATTCACAATCCCTTACAAACAACCTTGTATGCATGAATTTGTGGTTCAAGCAGATAACTATTTAGACAAAGGAATAAGAGCACTCGACATTGCAAAACGGCTTTTAGACTATGGTATCCACGCCCCGACAATATATTTTCCTTTGATTATTAAAGAATGTATGTTAATAGAGCCAACAGAATGTGAGTCTAAAGCAACATTGGATCGCTTTATCGAAGTCATGGAAAAAATTGTTGAAGAGATTCATACTAACCCTGAGATAGTGAAATCTGCTCCGCATACGCTCTCAGTGAAGCGTTTGGACGAAGTGTTGGCAGCCAAAAAACCTGTTCTAAAGCACTCGTAAGAGATTAACCTAGGGAAGCAAAATTTTCCGTGCCCGAGCCCGTGTGCGTGCCCGTGCCCGAATAGTTGGCCTTTTCCTTTAATTCGGGCACGGGCACGCACACGGGCTCGGGCACGGAAAAATACCCCAGAAACCAAAGGATACCAATGCGTTTGCTTAATCAATTACTCCTTACTCTTATTGCTTTATTGTGTATTCAACCACTCTACTCAATTCCCCCTCCAGGCATGGAATCTTCACTGCAGCCTTCACCCAGCTCTAGAATAGGCGGGGAGTCTCTCGACCTCCTTGGGCCGATAGATGTTCAATTAAGAGCTCTTCGCAACCATAATATTCAAGAAGCATATGACAATGCTTCATCAGAAGAATTCAAGTCACATACATCGCTGGAAGACTTTAAAACGTTCGTTGAGAAACACCCCTCATTAACTAATCACAGACAAATCTCAGTGAAAGAACATTCTCGACAAGGCAATAAAGCCACTGTCACCGTCATCTTGAGTGATGACACAGTTGAAATTCCCGTACAGTATATTCTTGCTGTCGAAAACGGAACATGGAAGGTTTGGAGCATGGAAGTGCTCGGACAATATAGTCAAGAAGTCATGGCATTATTAAATAATCCCGACACTTTAAAGCCGCCCATTGAGGAATTTCTGCAATTTTTACACTCCCAGAATATGACTCAGGCGTATTATCGCCTTACCTCAAAAAAATTTCAGCAAGATATCCATTTACCCGCTTTTCGGAAATTTTTTGAAGACCATAAGTCACTGTTAGAGTTCCAACGATATGAACTCATCAATCCAATCATTAATAATGGAGCAGGCTCTATAGAGGTGCGTTTATATTCAGAACGAATCATCAGATTGTTAGATTTCGTTCTAGGTATCGAAGATGATCAATGGAAAATTTGGGCGATGGAGGTCGCAAAAGAAGAGCTCCAGCCAGCCCCGAAGACCACACCAGAAGAATCTACCACACCTAAAGAAGCTACCACAAGTCCAACAATTCCCGACATCCAAGAAGGGGTAAAGGGACCTCTTCAATTTGCCAAAATTGAGATAGGAAATAAAATTGATCAGAAAGGGGCTATTTTAGATCCACAAGTAAGCCTAAGCTCCCTTCACGAAGTGATTTATATAGATCTATTTGTGGTTAATGGAACTGCAGGAGATAAGGTTATTGCTCGTTTAAAACATGTAGAAACTCAATCAGAATTGCCTTCAATTTCTACAACAATGCAGCAAAGCGGCAACTTAATCATATTACTTTCATTTGCACCCCCTGCGATAGGCTGGCCTAAAGGAACATATCAGCTGCAAGCCGAGTCTACAACAGGGATCAAACGCACCTTCACCTTCCTTATCAATTAACACGGATGTGCAGACAGACATACCACAAGCTGAGGAGCGACTTCTGAGAAGAAAAGTAACAGGATATGCAGGATCGCAAGCGGCAGGATAAGAAGGATAGCAAGCATCCTCTTGATATACAAAAAAATTCCAATGAAGCTAAGGCCTCCCGGCCTTAGCTTCATTGGAATTTTTTTTGAATTACAAGAGGATGCTTGCTATCCTTCTTATCCTGCCGCTTGCGATCCTGCATATCCTGTTACTTTTCTTCTCAGACATCGCTTCATAGGCTTGTGGTTGCCTCCTGCACATCCCTGTTACATGTCGTAGTGGTCGGAATCGCCACCACGAGGGATTTTCTCAATGAGAATATCAAAAAAGTCTGTCCAACGCTCATATTGAAGCGCAGAAGAGATCACGCTGCTTTTCAATCCGACTAATGCAGCAAAATCATTGACATGCTCTTTCTTTATGTTTCCAAGACTTGCCTCTCTTGCAAAACTATTCGCACAATCGGATGAAAATTCCCTCCACACTGTTTTCCTATCACGAACAGCATGAAGACAGCCTAACAGCTCGACATCTGTAACGATACATGCCCAGAATTGCAGAGGATGTAAATGATCTACCTTGTCTCCCGCCTTTGTAAGGGCAGATTTTGAGCTATATAATTTCGTCAGGGAGCTGTTAGCTAATGTTCTGAGGATATAGGCTAGCTGTTCCTTATCTGATGAGGAAGCCCTTTGAAAATAATCCCTAGGCACTGATGTCGCAAGAATAGACTTTTGTGACTTGGTCTGCGCGGTACAAACATCAAAGAAACAAAACAAGCTCATTGATAAAATGCATAGAATTTTGGCTTGTAACACACGATTTAAAATACTCATCTCCTGCTCCTACACGATACAACTCATGAATTTTTTAGATTGTCAAAAAATTTCTAGACAGTTTCTTTAAAAGTAGTTATCACTGAAAACATACGTACTATGATATGCTATAAACGGAGATCTTATGAAAAGCAACAAATTCTATGCAATTTTTATCATGATTTCTCATTTTGTTACGGCGCCCCTCCTTGCCAATGAGCCAGAATTCTGCTATGAACCTGAATATTGTTGCGAACCCGAATATTGCTGCGAACCTGAAGCTTGCTGTGAGACCACGCATTGTAAAAGAAATCAACTTTTCCTCGGACCCGAAGTCTATTATGTTTGTAGAACGCGATCGGGCGGTGGATGTCAGGATGGAGCCGTAGCAGGTATCAGGGCCGGTTACGAACACATAAAGCGGTATAAATTTTATTGGGGAGCAGATGTATTATACGCTTGGGGAAGGCTTTGTGGTAGATCTGGAGGCAACGCGCACACAAAATCGAACTTTATAGATTTTGATGTAGAAGGTCGATTGGGATACACATTTCAACAAAAAGATGGATATCGATTTTCTCTGACACCCTATGTGGGATATGGATATGCACGAGAAGTTAATCAATTCATACATCCCAGTCCGATCCATTTCCATTCCACAATCTATTATAGCTATGTTCCAGTGGGTTTTCTGTCACAAATGACCATAAATCCCTGTTGGGATATTGGAATTAACTTTAAGGCAAAATTCTTATGGGATGCGCGTAATAAGATCACACATGATCCTGACGTAGATTCATTCAAATTATTGATAAAAAATGAAGTGCATTATCGTGTAGAATTGCCGATCACTTATCATTACAGTGAGCAAATTCTTTTTGCATTGGTGCCCTTTTACGAATTCCGGCATTATGGAAAGCAAGCGAACTATCCCTTTGACTTCTTGGAGACCAGGCTCAACCTTGTTGGAGCTACCCTCAAGTTCATTTATTGCCTCTAGTTTTTTGCCAACCTTTGAGTGAAAAATTTAAACGCAAAGGCGCAAAGACCCCAAGCCGCAAAGAAAGAATAGCAGATTTCATTTCCATTTTGGTTTGAAGAAATATCTTCCTCTCTTTGCGGCTTCGGGTCTTTGCGCCTTTGCGTTTAATTTTTGACGTTGCATTCGTTAGCCTGATGCGTATGCCTGCATCTGGTTAGTTTTTTGCGGGAATTGCTCGAAAATGGGATAGTGATTTGCAAATTATGCGCGAACAATGTATAATTTCGCTTATTTATTTTTATGGTGAAACTATGCCCAATGCTTGTTTTGATGGTTGTATTAAAAATGTTTGCAAACCTGCCCTAAGTTTATTATGGCCTACAGAAATACGAAAACAAATCCACTATAATTTCAAAGTGGCATTCAGCACCGATATTTCAATACAAAGATCTCCCTCATGTATTAAGAATACAGTAGTTCGAATTTTGAACGTGGGAGCGCTGCTCTTCATGATTATCCCTATTATTAATCGAATCGTTCATCTCATCTTTAAATGTTGCGGCATTAACAAGATTCCTGCCAGCTTTTATCCAGCTAGGGTAACCGATGTAACCATTCCCGAGCTCGGGAATGAACCCATTAGATTAATAGAGGTAGGAGAGCGTTGCACGGAAAGCACCCCTTGCCAGCACAATTGTACAATAACTCATTCAGACGGTCGAACATCCACAAAGAGGCTTTTGGCAACTGATATTTTGAAAATTATAGATAAGCATCCAGCTCATGCTAAAGTGGAGGATCGTGAACACTTTGTAAAAGCTAATCTAAAATTCGAAAGGGCCAGGCAAAGGAGAGAAGAACCAGCAGCAGCAAAAGAAGAGGAAGAACCAGAAGAAGAAGATGAAGCAGAACTCGTGCAAGCACAACAACATCCACAAGACCAGAATTCTCCTGGCCATGATCTTGATTCTGATGAACCCTGCCAGAATCCACACTGAGATTGGGCTGGCTTGCGAGAATTGGGGTCTGGCTTGGGGCTGCCCATTACCCACAACCATCATCTGAGGCAGAATCTTCTAGGGGTAACTGCAGAAGTGACCAGTGTTAAGGCCCAAAGGGCAGGCATTTCACAGCCCAGGTCGGAGCGAAGCGGAGGCCTGGGTTAGTCATCGTACACATGGAGTCCCGAAAGGACGACATTTTAGTCATGAACGCCCGAAGAAGGGACATAAGGGACAAGGGACCTAAAGGACATAAGGGACGTAAGGGACTTTAAGGGACAAAGGACATAAAGGACAAAGGACATTTGTTGCAGCTGTCCTTTACGTCCTTTGTCCCTTGAAGTCCCTTATGTCCTTTAGGTCCCTTGTCCCTTATGTCCCTTCGCCTGACAGATGGGGTGGGTTCATGACTAAAATGTCGTCCTTTCAGGACTCCATGTGTACCATGACTAACCCAGGCCTCCGCTTCGCTCCGACCTGGGCTGTGAAATGCCTGCCCTTCGGGCCTTAAAACAGGTCACTTCTGCAGTTACTTCTAGAGGATTCTGCCCCCCCCAAGCCAGACCCCAATCCTCGTATGCCTGAACCCATCGACAATAATATTATATTTTGGTACAGTAAAACCATGATGAAATATAAAGGTTATAGCGGTCACGTTGAATATGATGATGAAGCAAAAATCTTCCACGGAGATGTGCTTGGAATCAAAGACGTCATTACTTTTCAAGGCACCACCGTTGATGAAATAGAACATGCCTTTAAAGACTCTGTAAATGATTATCTCGCTTTTTGTAAAGAAAGAGGAGAAGAACCCGACAGACCTTATCTCCCTCTTTCTTTGCGGCTTCGGGTCTTTGCGCCTTTGCGTTTAATTTCTTACTAAGACGTCCCCTTAATCAGCCTGAAGCGCATGCCTCGGACACAGCCGCAACCTCTGGCTCTACCCAGCGGCCATGTTTTTTGATTAACTCAACCAAGCGATCATCAGCATCTGCAAAGTTGATATCCTTCTCCACACATGTCTTGCCTACATACAAATCAATCATTCCCGGTTTGGAACCAACGTAGCCAAAATCGGCATCTGCCATTTCCCCAGGTCCATTGACAATGCATCCCATGATGGCAATTTTGACACCTGGAAGATGCGAAGTACGAGTGCGAATCCGTTTAGATACATCCTGCAAGTCAAATAACGTGCGCCCACAACTTGGACAAGAGATAAAATCGGTCTTTGAAGTTCTCATTCTTGCTGATTGCAAGATATTAAAACTCAAATTGCGAAGGAAATCGATCTCATAGGGAGCATCAATCCAAATGCCATCCCCAAGTCCATCGCAAAAAAGGGCTCCATACTCAGCTGCAGCCTGAATAACGAGATCTTCCTTAGAACATTTATAACTAAAGTTGATAATCACAGGAGTCTGAATTTTTCTGGTTTGCACCCAATCAAAAAACTGACGCGAATAATGCAAACGATTTGTGGATGGTGATAAGAAGATCAATGTGGGTTTAATTTCATCCAAAGCAGACCATTGTTCTGAGGATTCGTCCTTAATAATTACTGCTGTGGGTTCTTTCTGAGAGGGGGCAACGCTAAATCGATCCCAATTAGATTGATTCATATGAGCCTTTTGGGACTCCTGCAGGGTCATCAAAGGGATTTCACCCCCGCTGGGATTTTTGGAAAAAGTGCTCATTCCCATTTCTCTTAGGTCTTTTAGAGCTTGCATGACTTGTGGAGCACTAGGTTTTTCTGAGACAACAATGCCGTCTGCGCTTGAAATTTTGAGTTTGGGGCGACCTAATTGGACATCGCATCCCAACTTTTTATATAAATCAGGTACCGCAAGCTCTTTGAGGTTTGCGCTCACAATTACCGTGCCATCGCGATGCAGGGCTATATTTTTTGGCAGCATTACGGGACGGCGTTTGATCGCTTCGATGTCACGATGAGTTTCTGTAAAAGGTTCTACACCTTGCGCTTCATAGGATTTTGCTAGGGCGATAAGTCGTTTGCAGGGGTCTATTTCATTCCAGGCATCTTCAGTCAATGAAACGCGAATCGTGTCTCCTAGGCCATCCAAAAGCAAAGAACCAATTCCCATTGCTGATTTAATTCGTCCATCTTCCCCTTCTCCGGCTTCTGTAACACCTAAATGTAGTGGGTAGTCCCATCCGAGCGCCATCATTTCGGCCACCAAAAGGCGGTAAGCAAGAATCATGACCTGAGGATTGGATGACTTCATAGAAAACATAAAGTCATGATAATCGTTATTGCGGCATACTCTGGCGAATTCCAAAGCGGACTCCACCATGCCTCTTGGAGTATCCCCATAACGGTTCATAATTCGATCCGAAAGCGAACCGTGATTAGTTCCTATGCGCATCGACCTTTTTAGACGTTTGCACTTTTCAACAAGAGGGGTAAATTTTTCCTCAATTTTTTCAATTTCTTTTGCATAGGTTTCATCGTTGTACTCGATTGTTTTAAATGAGGCTCTCTTATCGACGAAATTCCCTGGATTCACTCGTACTTTATCGACGAAATCTGCGACGCGCATGGCGGCAGGAGGGAAAAAGTGGATATCTGCAACGAGAGGAATCGTATAACCGCGTTGGAGCAGTCCGTTTTTGATCCCTTCGCAAGCATCGGCTTCCTTCATGCCCTGCACTGTCACACGAGCAATCTCACAACCGGCATCAGCCAAACGGATGATTTGATCGACGGTGGCTTCAACATCGCGTGTACTGGACGTGGTCATCGATTGGATGCGAACGGGATTATCCCCTCCAACACCGACGTTGCCGACCATGACTTCTCGTGTTTTCCATCGTTTTGTTTGATAGATAGATTCACAATATTTAATCATTTTGCACCTCGCTTGTAATAGAGACCAAACCAAATATAAACGATATAAGGTAATTAATCCATAGCCTTGTAAGAGACACAGCAATTCCCCTTTAATAAAAAATTAAACGCAAAGCTCCCTGCCGGAGGGGCAATCGAGTGGGTTCGTCTTTGACATACTCCGGTTCTTTCGAAAAATAACTTGAGTTATTTAGGAGGAACGAAGACGCAAAGAAGAATGTGTGAGCATCAGGGTAAGTATGAGACCTCTCAGTAAGATTTTTACCACAGAGATCACAGAGGAAGGGAGAGAAGGGGGAGGAGAAGAGGAATCGAAGAAATTCTATGACTTCCATCCTTCTCCTCCCCCTTCTCTCCCTTCCTCTGTGATCTCTGTGGTAAAAATCTTGTCGAGAGTTTGTAAGCTTAGTCTAATGCTCACACATTCCTCTTTGCGTCTTTGGGACTTAGCGCGATTGGGTTGAATTGCTGTATCGTCCATTACTGTCCATTACCGTCCATGTCCATTATTGCCAATTATAACCTATGCAATGTGTTAAAAAAAAACATTGTAATCATGGGTTTGTACATGCTATTAAGCTGTTCTAAACGGTTTTTACGCAGGGCTTATGTTACCACTTCAACTTTTCAAAACTCTCCTCTTTATACTTTTGTTGACCACTTCACATAATTGCTACAGCACGTGTTGCTGCTCAAATCTGCCAAGTCGGTTCAATTTCGATCCCACATCGACACCCAAGCCTGAAGGCATGGTTTGGATCCCAGGCGGTGAATTTACCATGGGATCGGATAACAAAGATTCAAAAAAAGACGAAAAACCCACTCACAAAGTAAAGGTAGATGGATTCTGGATGGATTCCACACCAGTCACAAACAGACAGTTCAAAGAATTTGTGAATGCAACTGGATATGTGACAACTGCAGAGAAAGCACCCACTCTTGAAGAGATCATGAGTCAGGTTCCACCAGGAACACCTGAACCTTCTCCAGAACTGCTTGTCGCAGCCTCTTTAGTTTTCAAGCCTTCAAATGGTCCTGTTCCATTAAATAGCAATCGAGCTTGGTGGGAATGGAAACCCGGGGCCGACTGGAAACATCCTCTCGGACCTGAAAGCTCAATCGAAGGAAAAGAAGATCATCCCGTAGTGCAAATATCTTGGTTTGATGCAGTTGCGTACGCAAAATGGGCGGGAAAGCGGTTGCCAACAGAGGCTGAATGGGAATTTGCTGCTTATGGAGGCAAACAAGATATTGTTTATGTTTGGGGCAATGAGGAGTTCTCTGAAACAGATCCACAAGCCAATATTTGGCAAGGAAATTTCCCTTACAAAAGCACAAAGACAAATGGTTATATGGGAACAACCCCTGTCACAGCATTTAAAGCCAATCCATATGGTTTATATGACATGTCAGGCAATGTCTGGCAATGGTGCTCAGATCTTTATAATGCTTCATACTATCAACAAGAAGCTGAAAAAGGACTCTCTATCAATCCTACTGGACCAAAGACAAGTTTCGATCCCGATGAACCTTATGCCGTGAAGCATGTTCATCGAGGCGGATCATTTTTGTGTCACGATAGTTATTGTAAGGGGTATCGGATCGCCGCAAGGATGAAAACATGCCCAGACACAGGCTTGAATCATCTCGGTTTCAGATGCATCATGACCAAAGAGATGCAGCAAGAAAAAAAAAGAAAACTAATACAAATCAGTGAAAGTGAACACACCGTTGACCCTTAAATCCTTTGTGAGAGATTTCAACGCAAAGCTCCCTGCCGGAGGGGCAATTGTGGTTTCGTCTTTGACATACTCCGGTTCTTTCGAAAAATAACTTAAGTTATTTATGAGACGCTAAGACCCAAAGACGCAAAGAAATTAAGAAAAATAAGGTTAGTCTTCTGATTGGTTTACTTCTCTTCTTTTTCTTTGCGCCTTCGCAACTTTGCGTCTTTGCGTTTAATTTTTTTTCCAAACCTGATACCTAAATACCCCATATATTCATTTTTATTTTGGATAATGAGCAACTGTGATACAGATCTATTTTGAACAACACTCTTTTTGTGAAACTTTAGGAGATTATAGATGAAGGCATTATTTTTTCTACTTTCTGCCATGCTTCTAAACAATGCACTGATGGCACAAGAAAAACAGAAATCTAATGACAGCAAGAAGCCCAATATCGTCTTCATCATGACTGACGACGTAGGTTGGGGTGATCTCGGATCTTACGGTGGCGGAGTCAATCGCGGATGCGTGACACCTCACTTGGATCGCTTGGCAGAAGAGGGAATGCGTTTCACAAACTACTACGGGCAAGCCAGCTGCACCGCAGGTCGGGCATCATTCATTACAGGACGCATACCAATTCGTACAGCCTTATCAACAGTGTTGGCTCCGGGCGACTTAAATGGACTCCATAAAGAAGATCCCACCATTGCTGAAGCCTTAAAGAAAATGGGTTATAGCACAGCTCAATGGGGCAAATGGCACCTAGGTGACAAGCCAGAGAACTTCCCCACAGAACATGGCTTTGACCAAATGAAGTATATGCTCCCATACTATGCTGGAGTCTATGCTTATGACTACCTACCACTGCAACCTGACTTCCCTGTGCATGACAAGGACTTCATGAAGCTTTGGAACAAATTAGATCTTAGTCAATGGGAAGGAAAAGCAGGCGAAGCTCCCAAAAAGATGAAAGAGAAATTTGGCTATGAAGACTTGGCAACTGTTGACGATATCATTCGTGAAGATGCTGTGAATTATATTAAGCAACATGCCAACGATGATAAGCCATTTTTCATGTATGTCTGCTTTATGAAAGTGCACAATCCCAATAACCCCTCTCCTCGCTTTAAAGGCAAATCGGCAGGAGGAGGAAATTATCTCGATTCTCTGATGGAATTGGATGATAACTCAGGTCAAGTGATCCAAGCAGTACGCGATGCAGGCATTGATAAAGACACCATCGTTGTCTGGACCACCGACAACGGTGCCTGGATCGATGCCTGGCCCGATGCAGGCTACACACCATTCAGAGGTATGAAAGGGACGAGTTTTGAAGGGGGCTTCCGTTGCCCTGCTATCGTGTGGTGGCCAGGACATATCAAGGCTGGCACAGTCGCTCATGAAATGATGTCCCACATGGATTGGTGGCCAACTTTTGTAAAATTAGCTGGAGGAACTCCCCCAACACGCATTTGGAAAGACAACGATGGAAAAGATATCGTTTTTGATGGAATCGACAACACCGATTACATCCTCGGCAATGGTCCCTCAAAACGCAAATCATTTGTCTATATCAACGATCTGGCCTTTGGCGGCATCAGAGTAAACAATTTCAAGTTGTTGTTTACCGCAAAAGATACATGGTTAGGACCCGACCTCAATTTGGCCTTTCCTGCGGTCTATAATCTTTGGTGGGATCCCGGTGAAGCGTATGATGCCATTTTTAACGGAGCTGCCCCTACGCGCGGAGATCTGAAAACATCACCTGGAAGATATTCAGGATCTGATCATGGATGGATCTTGGTTTTATCTGAACCTGTCTTGACACAGTATTTTTCAGAACTCGCCAAGTATCCAAACAGGCCTACATTGCCTGTTGGAGGATCTGCGAGTCAGTTAATAGAAGCAGCAAATAATCCAACAGAATTAAGACGGCTCTTGCTGCTGCTGGAGCCCTCTTCGCAAATAAAACGGTAAAACAATGAGCAACAAATAGATTAATGCAAAGACACCAAGAAACAAAGATAAGCATCGGACTTAGGAAGGAAACATCTCGATAGAAAAGTAACAGGATATGCAGGATCGCAAGCGGCAGGATAGGAAGAATGGTGAGCATGGACATATGCATCAGGCTAAGCAAGAAAACGTCTTAATAAAAAAAATTAAACGCAAAGGCGCAAAGACCCGAAGCCGCAAAGAAAGTAGAGGAGAGGAGATTTAATTTACATTTTGGCTTGAAAAAATATCTTCCTCTTCTCTTTGCGGCTTCGGGTCTTTGCGCCTCCTAAATAACTTAAGTTATTTTTCGAAAGAACCGGAGTATGTTAAAGACGAACCCAGTCGATTGCTCCTCCGGCAGGGAGCTCTGCGTTTAATTTTTTTAGCTAACATGGAATACATAAAATTATGGTTACATTTTTTCGTTTGATCGTCACTTGTCTTTCATTGTTGTTTATCTGTGAGGGTGTTCAAGCCGATGTACTCCCCTCTTGGAATGACGGAGTTGCAAAGAGGTCAATCATCCAATTTGTCAAAGATGTAACAGATCAAGCAAACGAAGCTTACATCAAACCTGAAGATAGAATTGCCACTTTTGATGAAGATGGTACTCTTTGGGTAGAACAACCTCTGTATGCCCAAGTATTTTTTGCAATCGATAGCCTAAAATCTCGTGCATTTCAACACCCCGAATGGAAAAACAGAGAACCATTCAAAACAATATTATCGGGGAATCTTGAAGCGCTGCAAAAATTGTCACCCAAAGATATTGAACACATTTTAGCTTTTACTCATACAGGAATGACTGTTGAAGAGTTTCATCAACAGGTCTCTAATTGGTTAGAGAAAGCTGTTCATCCTCGATTTAAGAGGCCATTTACAGAACTAGTCTATCAACCTATGCTGGAAGTGATCCAGCTGCTCCGCGACAATCAATTCGACATCTACATTGTTTCAGGAGGCGGTCAAGAGTTCATCCGTGCCTTTGCTGAAAAAGTCTACAAAATTCCCCCAAGCCATGTCATTGGCACTGCAAGCAAAGTCAAATACGAATATCGAAATGGGCATCCAGTGTTACTCAAAGCCCCATCACTGCTGTTTGTCGACGATAAAGCTGGAAAGCCAGAGGGGATAAACCTAATCATCGGAAAACGCCCAGTTGCAGCTTTTGGCAATTCAATTGGGGATCAACAAATGCTTGAATGGACTCAAGATGGGCCTGGAAAAAGGCTTGAGCTGCTTGTATATCACGATGATGCAGCCCGTGAGTATGCTTATGGGCCTAATTCGACAATAGGGACTTTCACCGTTGTACTGATGGATGAAGCCATTAAGCAAGGATGGATCGTCGTCAGCATGAAAAATGATTGGAAAATCATTTTTCCTTGGCAAGCAACAAACCCTTAGCTAGTACAACATGTCATTTAAATTGACGGTTTGTATTGCAAGAAATTCAACGCAAAGGCGCGAAGGCCCAAAGACGCAAAGAAGAATAAGAAGAAATAAGGTGTTAGGGTTTCTAGAATATGTACGGAATGGAATTCTTTGCGTCTTCGGGCTTTTGCGCCTTTGCTATAGGGTTAATTTTGTCCAAAACGTAGCTTTAGTGACTTATAATTCCCTCTGCGTCTCTGCGTTAACCATTACAACAATTTTAACGCAGAGACGCAGAGGCGGGGAGACGCAGAGGGAATTATAAGTCGTAAAGCTACATTTGGACGAAATTAAAACAATAGCCCGATTTTTCTTAAAATTCAATAATCTCTACCCTACTCTCCAATCTCTTTGTTTTCTCTGTGATCTCTGTGGTAAAACCTTCAGATCTTTGCGTTCTTAGCTTGATGGCTATGCGAATGCGGCGACAGGAGCAAGGACGTATCTACTCCGAATCACAGTTTCCAATTGCCGATGAATCAGACACGTGATAAAATTTCAGCTGCTCCCTATTTGTGTGGAGAATAATACGAAAAACACAAAACAAGTGAGTAAATATGAAAAACACGTGGTTAGCTATCTGTATGCTACTTTCTAGCACTATCTCTGCCGAAATCATCGAGATCCATCAACTCAAAGAGCTAGAAAAACCATTTTCTGCTCCATTAAAGAGCACCGACTGGGTTTTATTTGACATCGATTACACTCTAACTGAACCTCAACACCCTATTCTTCAGATGAGTGTGATCAAACATAATAAACAACGCTTTAAAGAAGAGCTAGCAACATTTACTCCAGAACAGAAAGATCTTGTCCCCATCCTTATGGTAACCCAGTTTCCTAGCAAATTAATCGATTGCGATCTTCCTTGGGTTATTCGGAAATTAAAGGACGACTGCACTGTCCTTGGCTTCACAGCAGCAGACACTTCTGTCGTGGGAGATGTAGGGGCTGTTCCTCAATGGCGTCAAAAGGAACTCAAAAGACTCGGGATAGATTTTTCTCCCAATCCAAAAACATCTCAACTTCCCAATAAAAACATCGAATTTACTCAATTCTCCCCATTTCGAGGCACTTTTCCAATATATCAAAACGGGATTCTCTATGCTAACGTAAACCATTCAAAAGGCGAAGTTCTTGCAGCATTTCTCGATAAGACAGCGCAAAAACCTACTAAAGTCATTTTTATCGATGACACTTTGGAAAACATACGAGGTGTTGAAGCAGAGATGAAAAACAGAGGCATTCCATTTCTCGGCGTTCACTATCGAGTCCCAGCAAATGAATCAGTCAATATTACTGAAAGCGAATGGAGAGCTGTCTGGGACAAAATCCACGATAGGGCTGAAAAAGCAAACATTCTCGAAGGTGTGCTACAAACGGGAAATATCGCTGCAATTGAGTGGGCTGCTCATTCGATGCCTAAGGATTCAATCATCATCTTTGATGTTGGAAATGTTCTTCTAGCTCATAAGGACGCCATCTTAAACTATAAATACAGACAGTGGATAAAGGAATGGTTCGAACGGGAAGCGCCAGAAATTGATAAGAGCACCTGGAGGTCACTGTCAGCTACTATCAATCGCGAAGCTGAGATGGTGCTTGTTAACAAAGCCCTTCCAGAGATCATTAACGAAGGGAAACAGAAGGGGACTGTTATTGCATTAAGTCGATTCTGGTGTGGTCCTTCTGACACGGAATCCTCTTTTGAAAGACATCGACTAGTTTTATTAAAGAATGTTGGCATTAGTTTTGATGACCCCTTTCCAAATGCTGCTGGATGGCATCACAGTGAATTAGAAGCGACTTATTCAAATGGCCTTGTACAAACTGAAGCGCCATTAAAAGGACCTGTCTTAGAAGCCTTTTTGAAGCATGTTGGGCACAGACCTAAAGCGATTCTTTTCGTCGATGATAGGAAAGATCAATGCGACAGCATTTCTCAAAGTGCTAAACGGCTTGGAATCCCAGCTTTGTGCATTCAATACACTGAAGCGATTGATCGGACCCCTGCATTTGATCCAGCAATTGCAGATCTGCAGTTGCGCACACTGGTGTATGAGCGGCGCTGGATCTCTGACGATGCTGCTCGGCATCTGTTGCTTTCAATGCAAGATACCCACACGCTAATAGAAGCAGAATTGTGAATTGGCAATTTTATTCAGCAATTGTGGGCGAGAAACTGTAATGAGTCGCTTTTACAGGGCAGCGCCACAGTAGGGGCGCCAAAAGCTTTTTATTTTCCAATGCATTCTAGATAATAAATCGTTCTCTTTATAACAAAAAACATTAAAATCAATTAATTTCATAAAAAAAAATAAATAACATAAATAGCAGTTGCTTTTTATTTAAATCATGTTATACTTCTATTTTTAACTAATTTAAAGAGAACATATGTCTTCAATCACTTTCAGTTTCTGCGAAGAATTTTCCAAGGCCAATCAACTCGATGAGGCAGGACCCTGTAAAGCCGGATTGATTGCCTTGGGAAAAATTCCAATGCAGCTGATTACCACACCTATAGATACATTGATTGGAACCGGAAAAATCTTGGAAAGTTTTGTTCCTTTCGCGAAACTTCAGGAGTGCATTGTTAGTGTACTTCGCCATCTATCACCCCTTCAACGTGTTGTCAGCAATCTTTTTAGAAGAATTATCGAAATTCTTAATCCAAAATTCCGAAACGATTGGGAATATACAGACAATTACATATCCCCTGTCGAATCTCTTGGAGATATCTACGTCAAAGCGTTTTCTGATTACAAAGATACTAAAGAAGATTTTCGTGGATTTGATGGACTCACTATTGGATATTGTCTTAAAAAGGTTGGTCAACTTGTTCAACATTGTAATTGTTCGGAGAATAGTTTCGTCAAACACGTGGGAACCCGATTTAGTCTCTTGATAATGGCAATCGTGGCTGTTTTTTGTCGTACTATTGATTTTACAATCGGTGTCGGAGCAGCTGCAGTATCAATTCTATTGTTAGGCAGAGGTGGCAAACGTCTCCATCATATTGCCTGCAAAGGATTGGCTGTTTTATCTGTAATCACTGACATCTATATGTGTGTACTGTTTATGATAAAACCCCTTCCCGAATTTGAATAAAAAGCCCCCTGAATATGATGAGCAAATGTGAGCAGCATCCTGCCGGGGCACAATGTGTGTGGGTGGCGTTCCTAGGCTGAGGATGGCCTGAAAGGACGATCGGAGGCCAAACAATTAAGCATTTTTTATCACAACATCATTCAATACCAAACTTTCAGGCTATTGGTTTAACTTCGCGCAATGGTAGCCTTATAATTCCCTCTGCGTCTCTGCGCCTCCCCGTCTCTGCGTTAAATTCGTTATAATGATTAACGCAGAGACGGGGAGGCGCAGAGACGCAGAGGGAATTCATTAAAGCTACCTTTGCACGAAGTTAAACCAATAGCCAACTTTCAAAGAAATAATTAAGTTTAAAATTAACACGGTTTATCTCGGAGAAAATGAGGGTTGCCTGACGTCAAATGTGACGCCCCAAGCCAGACCCCAATAAGTCCATGCCATCTCCCAGTCTCATCTCTCGTGGCTGAGGGAATAACACCATCCATGGCTTTGTATCGAAATGCAATCCTTTATAGGCAGTATTACTGTACATAAAATACACCGTGTCACGATCTTCATGATCTAATGAGCATCTGATTTGATTCCCCAACTCATCAAGAGTGATTGTATATAATCCTATATGCTTCCTAATATTTCCCTTTTGGTTTACCCCTGGCGCAATCTGGGGATCCGATATCCATAGCGTTGTCGTCTTAGCAGTAGCATCAAACCCTATTCCCACTATATTTAAGGTAAACATCCCTTCATAAATCATGATGGGAGCTGCTCTTGCTCCTTCAAAATGTTTTTTTAACCGTTCCTTAAACGCTTGGAATACCAAAGGTGCTCTATGACAAACTTCATCTGGCGCATACCTCTCCGGATAACCATTAATGAGTTCCAGATCAGCAGAAATTCCATAAAAATGCATCGCCATCTCCCCTATAAATAGTTCAGCCCATCCTGTTACTAAGTCATAGGGAGCAAATCTTGAAGAAGACAATTCTTCCTCTGCATTTCTTTCTGGATATTTGTTTTGATAAAGTGTAATTAAGTTCTCTAAAGGTCCAAACATATGAAAGAGGTTGTCAAGAGATACTTGAATATCATAGGTACTTAAACAGGTTTGAATCGCACGCCAAGAACTCGCTCCTCGGTAGTTGCTTATTGTTTCAGCACTATATACAAAACAAGTAGCTCCTGTCGTAATGGAATCTATGCCTTTTGGGCGTTCGTAAGTATCAAGGACAAGGGGTTCATTGCGCTCTTCAAAAGGGCCCTGTATTCCATGCATCACTTCCACTGGCCTGTATTTATGAGTACAATACTCTTTTCGTTTCTGTTGATACTCTATATACTCCTTAGATCGAAGCTTCTTTCGAAACTCTTCAAATGATTCAGATTTAGGTTTCCGCTCTTTCAAATCCTGCTCGAGTAATTTCTGTTCTCGTTGTAGTTGTACTGGTACTAGCGCTGGCACTGAATCTGCAGAGCGTCTACTGCATTTGGTGACAATAATCATTTCAAAAATGGAAGCAATCTGTCCTAGAATTGGAATGAGCTCGACAAAAGCAATCAAAGCATGAACAACACGGCTACACAAACTGCCTTTGGTAACCTTTTTACAATGGCCCCAGCAATTTCCCCACAACAGGGCATTTTTCCAGGTATAATCTGCACGATCTAAGGAATAATTAAATTCTGCCATAATTCTCAACTAAGAAAACATTTGAACATTAAATATTTAATGTACATTTTATCACAACAACACTAATTATACAAATGTTTTTCTTCATAATTGAGCTTTACTTTATCACTTAAATTATTAATTTGCTGTTTAGCAACCATCATGACAAATAAATGGTGAAACAGGAACTGCTTCTTTGAAAATTCCGTCCTATCATTTTTAGCTGTAAAGGCAAGCTGACGATAGATTTTATCTTGAACAGCTTTTTGTACTTTAAGCTTATAAAGAGCTCTTAAATGTTGAGTGATTATCTTATATTTTTCTGTGAGGGGCTGCAAATCGGACTCAAGTTCGTGCAATTGAGCCGATAATTTGAATGCCCCCTCACTTCCTATTTCCGCGCTGCGCAATTGGGATCTTACGATCTCACACTCACTGATAAGCTTTCCATATTCTGGCAGGTTAGGTTGCACGAATGCTTCTCGACGTTTTGCGATCAAATCTGCAAGTCGTAGCTTGGCAGCATTTGGCATTGGTTGTCCAGATGCTGAGGCCTCTTTATAAATCCCTGCAAGATCCATTTCAGAAATATCTAATTCAGGCGCTTCCTCACGCGCTAATTCACGCAAAACTAGCAACGTTAGTTTGTCGTCCATGGATTTTACATCCACTTCCCCAGGAAAACGACGCTTTAAAGATCCATCAGCAAAAGGAGCAATCTTCTCTAGAAATCCCCCTTTTGTATTGGTAGCTACGACATAAGGAAAGTTGCCTTCTGAAGTATCTGTGAGCGGTAACAAGGCATAAGCTAGCTTTCCCCCATCTGACGTAACTGCAACGTCCAAATCCTCAATACAAAGAATAACTTCTCCACTAAAGTCTTTAAGGCGTTCTTTTAATCTCATGAGTTTTGTCATTGATTCTTGGGAAAATTGCCCATCGACGAGTTTCACAGCGCTGACTACATATACTTGTTTGTTTCTTAGCTTTTCAGGCACTGATGGGTGCCCTGTTGCTATCCAATAGGCCATCCCCCTTAAAATCTCAGACTTTCCAACTCCAGTTTCTCCGAATAAAATGGGGTGATTTCTCCCTGCTGGATGAGAGGAATCCAAGTTGCGAAAAACTTCTGATATTTCTTTATCACGACCCCGTACAGGGGCAAGATCTCCCCGTTTTGCTACGGCAGTCAAGTTAATGCAGTTACAAAAAACGATCTCATCAGGGCAAGGTCGAAACCATTTATTGTAAACCATAATGGCAGCAACCATGGCCGCAATGATAATTGCTGTGACTAACAGTGCATTGAGCGGGGATAAGATGGCTCCAAGAGAGACAAATAAAAACACAGGTATTGCGATTAATTTTGCATAGATTTCTAACATATGCGAAGCTTCCCAGCTTCCAGCCGGCTCTCGACCAATCTGGAAAAAGCTGAAAGCCACTAATATGGTGCTTATGAGACCTTGGAGAAAGCTTTTTACTTTACTAGAAGGTTTTGTTGGAAGCAGTGCTACATCTTGTTGAGCAAGCTTTGCATAGGTTTCGATGAGTTTTTGGATTAGGTCTGCATCACCACCTTTTAACAAGGGCTCTAGTTCAGATAGCGCGAGCAACTGCAGCACATTTCGCACGGGTCGATCACCGGTTTTAAGACTCTCCTCGGCAATTTTACTGAGTACTTGTTCGAATTGCTCCCTTTGGAGTTTAGCTAGAATGGATCTCAAGGGCTCTTTTAAAGACTCAAATTCTGGTGAATTCACCCCTTCTACAATTTGCTCTAAAGCTTTTTTCCAGTGCTCTTGAGTGGAAACTTCTCCCTTCGATAATTCGGTAATTTTTTTAAAAAGGATAGTTTTCGGTTTAATACAAGCCTTAAATCGCCCCCAGCGGCCTTTTTCACGATATATTTGACTTATGATGGGATCATTAGCACGATCGAATTGATTGAATTTGATCCTTGTCTCCACATGATAGGATTGTGATTGTCGTGGTGGAGCAAGTAGAAAGGCGGGTTTTGCAACGAACATAGAAGGCGTAGACATATTAGAAAAACTCTTTTAATAAAATGGTAATGAAATGTTACTGCTTTGTGCCGGACCTCCGGGACGGGATGTGTGGGTTGGCGGTTACCCAGGCTTCGCTAACCCCTCCGGGGAGCTTCAGCCTGGGCTATTACGTGAACAGACCCTCCGGGCTGTCTGCAAAGATCTTTGTTGGCTAAACAACCCAGACAAATACCATACAGCACATAACAGACGTTGCAAACAGCCCGGAGCCCAGGCTGAAGCTCCCCGGAGGGGTTAGCGAAGCCTGGGTAACTGCGCAAACAGCCCGGAGGGCCTGTTCACGTAATAGCCCAGGCTGAAGCTCCCCGGAGGGGTTAGCGAAGCCTGGGTAACTGCCAACCAATAATCCCGTCCCGGAGGGCCGGCACAAAGCCAATTCGATATTCACACAACGTCTCTTTGATATTTGTTTAAAGCGGCGTTATGGCGGCAAACTGCGCCACTAAACTTTTTTCAGATTGATCTCTCTGAAAGAAAATCCGGTATATCTTTCCTTCAGAGCCCTCCACAACGGCACGTATCTGACCAATCCCAAACTCTTGATGGAAAATCAGCGCCCCTTCTGGCAGCATTGGAGCTTGAGCAACTTGCATATTTTTAAAAGGCTTGGACTTTGGCTGTTGATATGTTTGCGGCTGAGGAGCATATGCAAACTCTTTTGGACGATAACCATTTCTAGAGGGGCCAACCACTTCAATATAATCTCTGGGGATCTCACGGATAAAACGACTTTGCCGCTGACTCCTTCTGACGCCCCACATCAATCGTGAATTGACGGAGGACAAATACAAGTATTCCTTGGCGCGAGTCATTCCCACATAACATAAGCGCCTTTCTTCTTCCAAAGCTTCAGGTTTCTCGCGAGAATTGACGTGTGGAAACAAATCCTCCTCCATACCTGCAAGAAATGTTAAAGAAAACTCCAACCCTTTTCCATTGTGGATTGTCATCAAGCTAACCCTTTCTTTAGAACCTTCACTGGTTTCATCTAGGGTCGATCTTAAGGATAACTCTTCCAAAAAAGTGCTCAATATTTCGTTCGCATGATCCCCTTTCCATTCAGTTGCTTTCGAAATCAAAGCGTTTAAGTTCTCAATCCGCTCCTGAGCTGTCTCAGGGTCTAATTCCAAGTGTTCTCGGTAACTGGTTTTATCAACAACGGCAATGATCAATTCGGGTAAAGATACCCCCTGACTCATCTCACGCAATTCTCGAACTAAGTGCACGTATTGATTGAGGCCTGCTTTTTGTTTTGCTGACAATTTAATGGGAGTCTGCACTACCTCATCATCTACAAGCATTTCACAGTAAGCGAAAATGGTCCTCCTTTCCTCAGAGGCACCAGCGCGAATCTTTTCTAATGTGCTGTCTCCAAGACCCCTCTTGGGAAGGTTGATCGTCCGTTCAAAAGACACAAGATCAGCCCCCGAATGAATGATTCGCAACCAGCACAACACATCTTTGATTTCTCGGCGTTGATAGAAAGAGATGCCACCCACAATGACGTAAGGGATTTTATTGCGCAGTAAGATGTCCTCAAAAACTCGCGATTGGGCATTAGTGCGATAAAAAATCACCATTTCTCGCAAGGGGACTTCACGTTCAGCATAATATTTGAGAATACAATTGCCAATGTAGCGTGCTTCGTCGAGCTCCTCATCGCCTTGATAGACTTTGATTTTTTCCCCATCTCCAAGTGCACTCCAAAGCTTTTTATCGTATCGATTTTCGTTTCGTGTGATAACAGCGTTGGCAGCGTTCAATATGTTGCTTTTGCTGCGGTAATTTTGATCAAGCCGCACGACGATAGCATTTGGGTAGTCTTCTTCAAAATTCATAATATTTGAAATATCGGCGCCTCGCCATGAATAAATGGACTGGTCTGGATCGCCTACAACACAGATGTTATGATGCTTAGCTGTGAGACGCTTCACAATGGAATATTGAAGAGCATTCGTATCTTGATATTCGTCAATCAACAAATGGGACCACCGTTCTTGATAGTGCTCCAGCACACTTGGAAAATCTCTGAACAATGTTGCAGTCAAAAAAAGAAGATCGTCATAATCGACAGCATGGCAATCTTTCAATTTAGTTTGATATGTCCTGTATATTCCTCGAAAATAGGACCCCAGTTCTTCCACAATAGGAAGACCCTGATCATCAGGCCCAATAAAACTATTTTTTGCGCGTGAAATAGCGTTTCGTACAATTTTTAAATCCACTTTAGGAACATCATCCAGGCAACTTTTCAGCAGTCGATCGACGTCGTCTTCATCATAAATGGTAAACGAACGATGGTAACCCAGATGTTCGATGGATTCACGTAAGATACGAGAACCCAATCCGTGGAATGTGCAGATCAAAACATCGCTTTGAGTTAGGTTGTGAACCCGTTCTCTCATTTCACCAGCGGCTTTGTTTGTGAAAGTAAGTCCCAAAATTTTGGACGGTGGCACACCCTTTTGCAACAGGTGGGCAATGCGGAAAGTGACAACGCGCGTTTTCCCAGAACCAGCGCCCGCTAGAACTAAGATCGGCCCTTCTGTGGTTGTGACAGCCAGTTGTTGTTCAGGATTTAAAGTATGATTCACGGTATTTAGACCAATGTTAATTCAGTAAGAAAAAGGCACCTAAAAGAACCGCAAGCACTGCAAGGGTTATTAGGTTAAAATATTTATCTATAAATCGGCGAACGGATTGTCCAAAAAACCATATTAAAGTTGCAACTAAAAAGAAACGTGCCCCTCGTCCAATCAGAGAAGCTAAAATAAATTTTAGGAAAGAGATCTCAAAAACCCCTGCAGTAATGGTAAAGACTTTGTAAGGAACAGGAGTAAATGCCGCTGTAAATATGGCCCAAAAACCCCATTCTCTATACACCTGCCCTACAGAATGGAAGAGCTGTTCACTAAAAATATGCTGGAAGAAAAAGGAGGAAATGTGGTGCCATACAGTGGCACCTACCCAATAAGCAACGACTCCTCCAATAACGGAAGCAACCGTTGTCATAAGAGCATAGAACCACGATTTTTGACGGTGTTCCAAACAAAGGGCAATTAAAAAGAAGTCAGGAGCAATTGGAAAGAACAAAGACTCGATGAAGCTTAAGAAAAATAGAGCGGCAGTAGCATGTCGGCAATGTGCAAAGGAAAGCACCCAATCATAGAGGCGACGATGTAAGTGCCACCACGGCAACACTCCGGCTTGCATCATTTTTTTTCATTCCCCAGAAGTCATCAAGACTAATAATGGACCGTAATGGACGAAGCTGTTTCGTCCATTATGGTCCACTACCGTCCACGTCCATTACGGTCCATTATTAGTTTTAATTTTGTTATCGCGAAGTCTTTATGAATCCATAGCGGTGATAGTCGGCACTCAGGCTCACTTCGCGCATGTAATGCAACAACTCCACTCTGCCATTGGCAAGTTGCGGAGCAATTATAACATTAACTCCAGAATTTGCCAACGCTATTTGAAGATCCTTGGGTGGCACAGAAAGAAAACGTATTCTAGGAAATTTTGTCTTATTCAAATTCAACCGTTCAAGAAACCTTTTTTCTGTCTCTTTTACAATTTTTATTCCTGGACATTGGGATAACCAATCCGCTGTGGATAACTCTGACATTACATGCATTCTCTCACCACTTATTTCCAATGAAGCTCCACAAATAAGTGTACAAGCAATCGCCCGCAAAACATCTAGCATGTCGTCGTCAGGAAGCACTCTCAAAACATTGCTATAATGTGGTTTATACATAAAAATATTATCTTGCCCACGCACATGGCTATTGTCATGAGTCTGCTTAAAATGATGGTTCCACTCAAATAAATAACTTTGCACACTAGCAATCCAAAGCGTCTTCTGTTTTTCCTCTAATAATGATCCCACCTGTTGCACTATTGCAGGTATTTCCAAAACAATCGGAACATGCGGTATTGTGAGCTGTCTGGGTCGCATCAATTGAAGTATATAATTAGGTCCTCCTGCTTTAGCTCCTGGCCCAAAACCACTCTCTTTACAACCCCCAAAGGGCTGTCTCTGCACAATTGCACCTGTCATCCCGCGGTTGATGTAACAGTTGCCTGCTTCAACTGTATCGATCCAAAGCTTATGCTCACGCTCGTCTAGCGAGTGCAAACCCGCTGTCAACCCATAAGGGGTTCCATTTGCAATTGTTATGGCTTCCTCAACATTCTCAGCTCGCATTACACCCAAAACAGGACCAAATAATTCATTTAGATAGGTAAAGCTCTGCCGTGTCACCCCTAATTTGATCCCAGGACTCCACAGATTAGAATTGTTAGGATCTTGCTTTGGCTCTAAAAGCCACTCCTCCCCCGGCTCAAGATGGGTTAATCCTTTAAGCAGGGTTGCGTTTGGTGCATGGATCAATGGATTAACACGCGTTGACATATCCCATTGCGATCCGACTTTCCAGCTTGCAGCAGCATCCAGCAATTGCTTCCGAAATTGTGGATCGTCATAAACCTCAGCCTCGCAGATGACTAAACTGCAAGCACTACACTTTTGTCCGGCATGTCCAAAGGCAGATTGAACCAAATCTTTCACAGCAAGATCTCGATCAGCAAGTCTGGTGATAATCATCGCATTTTTGCCACCTGTCTCTGCAAACAAGGGCAATCCAGGTCGCATTTTTAAGAACATCTTAGCTGTTGCTGTCGCTCCAGTAAGCACCACTCCATTGATCCTCTCATCCTTGACGAGATAGCTACCTGAAGGTTCATCTTCACATGTGATGAATTGAAGAACTTTTGATGGAACCCCTGCTTCCCAAAATAGTTTGACCAATGTCCATCCCACTAAAACAGCCTCTGGAGCCGGTTTAAATATGACACAATTCCCAGAAATAAGTGCCGCCAAAATTCCACCTGCCGGAATAGAACATGGAAAGTTCCACGGGGGTGCCACAAGAACGGTTCCCAATGGACTCCAACGAATATCCTGCAAAAGGGGTAGCATCTCGTCAGCATTTCGTCGATAGTATTCTGCAAAATCAATCGCTTCAGATACTTCAACATCAGCTTCATGTATTGTTTTTCCAGTATCTGCTACCATTGCCCCTATAAGATCCCCACGGTACTCGCGGATCACTTGAGCTATATCAGCCAACAACTTTGAACGCTTGGCCAGAGGTGTTTGAGCCCAATCCTCCTCAGCTTCTTTTGCGACATCAAGAGCCTGATCTATCTGAGCTTGTGAGGCTAACGAGTACTGATATAATGCCTCTCCTGGATTCGAAGGGTCTTCTCCATTTGCAAGGTTGGGAGATACAACTCGCTCCTCCCCTATCGTCAATGGGATGCAATCAAATTTACGATTTCCCCACGATTGAATGATACTTTCAGCCCACTGCCTATTTTGAGCGAGCGACCAGTCTGTGTCAGGTTCGTTCTCGAAAGACCCCTCCGGCGATGGCTTCTCAGGCTTAAAATTCCTGTTTTGGTTTCTGCGTGGAACACTTTGTATCTTGTCGATATTGAGAAGAGCATGTTGGAATTTTTCCTGTTGCTGCTGCCATTCTCTGGAATCAGGTGTCAGCTTAAACAAATAGCGCAAAAAGTTCTCCGGAGCCGTATTTTCGTCCAAGCGTCTGATAAGATATCCCATTGCATTTTGAAATTCCTCTTCCGATGCCGTTGGACAATACAGCAACATCGACCCTGATAGCTTCTGAACAACACGGCGAATATGATCTGCCATCCCTTCGAGCATTTCGAAGCTCAATTCGTTTTCGATATTGTTTTGAGAACGAATGAGAAGTGCATATGCAATGTCAAAAAGATTATGACTTGCAATTGCTAAATGTGCCGCAGCGATGCGCTGAGGCTGAGAGCCAAAATTCACCATGCGCAAAAAATTGGCATCGGTTTCTAATTTTGTCAGATAAGGCGCTTGCGGCCATCCCTTTAAAGAGGCTTCTACAAGTTCCATCGCGAGGTTTGCCCCTTTTACAAGGCGAATTTTTATGGGTGCCCCTCCTCTATTGAGACGCATTTGGGCCCATTCTGTGAGCTCTTGTTGAACAGAAAATGACTCTGGAATATAGGCTTGCAAGACAATGCCTGCAGAATAATTTAGAAATTCTGGATCTTCAAGTGCATGTACAAATGCCTGCACAGTTAGGTGTAGATCGCGGTACTCTTCCATATCCAAATAGACAAATTTAGCAACAGAAGTGCCATCAGGTCTGATATATTGATTTTGCTGAGCAACTCGATATAGTGTTTGCAAACGCTCTACAATGATGTGAAGAGTATTATCCCATCCCAAGAGGTCAATTTGGCTACATATGGTAGAAATCTTTATCGAAACACAATCAATGTAAGGATTCTTTAAATCTTCTAGATATCTGTGTAAACGATCTCTTGCTTCATTTTCTCCAAGAATAGCCTCTCCAAGATGGTTCAAATTAGTTCTGACCCCTTCGTTACGCCTCGTGATTATATGAGTGATCAGTTGTGATTGAGTATCGGGAATGATGACTCGAGAAGCCTCTTGTCGCAGCATTCTTTTTGTGAGAGGAATCAAAATTTGGGGAAATAAGCGACCTAATTTTTTAAAGAACCATAATTGCAACTTCTTCTTCGTGGAGAGGAAATGGGGAATGCCATACTTATGTAAAAGGTAGAGAATTTGATCGGCAGCCCGTTTAGGATCGCGGCTTCGGAAACATTGGTCTGTGAGATCCGTTGTAAAGGCTCTTCCCGAGGGATCTTCCATCATTCGCGATAGTTCTGCAAAGATAGCTTTTTCAGCACGAGTTTCTGTCGCAATCGATTCTTGTAGTAATAGTGATGCTAATTGGATGGAGTTCTTGCTGAGGTCTTCTTGAGAAAATGTGATGTTTTTTGCTTGTGTGAGTAAGTCTTGAGCCTTTCGAAAAGTTTGGGAGTTTGTCATAGTTTATAGCTTTTATTTGGTTGTTTCTCTACTCAAGATTAAGCAGAAACGGCAAAAAAAGCCATTTTAAATTTGATCCGATTTGTGTATAGTTCAAACTTCAAATGTGAAGGAAAGGAAGTTGTGGATGGAAATTTTCACGAGAATTTCAATATTTATATTTGTTACTTTTATCTATTCCTACACATTTACATTTGATATCTACAGATTTCTAGACAAATTAAAGCTAAACAATGAAAAGAAAAACAAAAAGGCTCTCCAATGGTTAATATTCTCCGTTCTTCTAGGCTTAACACTCTATGTTTATGTAGCACTCTTGTTGTTTTTTCAATAAGTACAATACCACAACTGCACGCATTTCCATCGCACGAAATGGCTGTTGGGGCTAATGATATCGCATTTGGTTTCAGAATCGAAAAACTTATTGAGAAGATTAATAAGTTCAAGGATAAAGAGGACTCAAAGAAACTTCTCGATACCATGATTGAGCTCAAGATTGAAATCGAAGGGTATACTGGACAAGCAATTAATATAGATGCTCAACTTGATCAAATAGAAAAAGACATTAAGAAAGAAGGTGGAAAGTTAAAAAAAGATGAATTCAAAAAGATTAGAAAAATCATTAAAGATAAGGAAAAACGGAGCAATCATCAAGCTCTCTATATGGCAGAGTGTATAGTTAATGGAATTAAGTATGATGCAGAAATTGAGACCTTAAATTTCATTGCAAAACATAGCAAAGACAAGAAAGAGGATAGTGCCGCTGAACTGCCTATCCGCGTTACAATCGGTGTTACATTGGCATTATGCGGTCTATTCCTTATGTTTGTTCCTCTCCCACTATGCCAAGCTTATGGGCCAAATATAATGCGCGCTGGAGTTGCTTTAGCAGTCGAGGGCACCCTTAATAGAGTTGAACAAAATCAAGAAAAGAAAAAATGACCCAAATGCTATCTTAAACGGTCCCATACGCATCACCTATACATTTGGCTAGCATTCTTTAGGTGATGCGTACATCCTAACAAGGATCTGTCAATGCTGATAATCAGGTAAAAAGGGGATCTGGACTGGCCTTAATTGAGCCTGCACTTGATCCGAAGAAAGAGCATACCCCCCTCCTGAGATCAGGTCTACACCAGTGCCTCCGGCCGTCATAACAGCTCCTATCGCAGCTCCAGCACCACTACAAAACAAAAGAATAGGTGCAGCATAGCCGCCGGCTCCTCCAGCAATGACACATATTACTGCACCTACGCCAAGACCAAACACAGTGCCTCCACCCAAATAACCCAGATTCCCAATAAGCCCTCCATCGGCTTTAGGTTTTAAAAGATAATGCTCTGGTTGATATCCCTCTTTGGCAAGTGTAATGTAATGCTGATGCTTCCGAGTTAATGACACGATCTGTGGAGTCTCGCCACAATACTGTTCATCGACAATAATTGTCGCGCCTGACGGTACAGAATTAATGACAACATTTTCACGTGTTCCCCGGCTGACAGTACAACAACTGGACAATATTAAACAAAAAGGAAGAAGGCTAAATGCAATACGAAACTTAAATAGAGATAATTTGAACGATATCATAAATCCTCGTTTTAAAAATATTATACATTGGACGTCTAATATTCTAATCGATAGAAATCAATATGTGCAATTATTGAAATAATGAATTGCCATAAAAAAACTAACGATTATAATAAAGAAGAGAAAAATGAAACATGTTGACATAAGGTTGTAGAATGGTTTCTGTCCCACTCTCAGAACAACTGAGACCAAAAAGCCTCGAAGAGATTGTTGGACAAGACCATATCGTTGGGAAAAATGGATTCATCACCAGCATCATAAAAAAAGGAAGACCATTATCCATTATCCTCTGGGGACCTCCTGGAAGTGGTAAAACTTCAATTGCTCGCTTATATGCAAAAGCGTTTTCACTCCGATTTGAAACAATGAGTGCAGTCTTCAGCGGTGTAGCAGACCTAAAAAAACTCTTAAAAGATACTGACGATACCCCTCTACTAAACCAAACCATACTGCTTTTTGTTGATGAAATTCACCGGTTTAATAAAGCACAACAAGATGCCTTCCTGCCTTATCTAGAAAATGGAAAACTTATCCTCGTGGGAGCTACAGTTGAGAATCCCTCTTTCTATCTCAATAATGCTCTCTTATCAAGAATGCGCGTTTTAAAATTGAATGCCCTGACAAATGAAAATCTGGAACAGCTTCTAACCCGTTATGAGACCCTTAAGGGCAATTTAAACATTGATGAAGAAGCGCGGCAGTATTTGATCCATTTGTCTCAAGGCGATGGACGTTATATCTACAACCTGATTGAGAATATTCAAGGAATTCAACGATCAACTCCTTACACAGTGAAGGAATTAGAAAACCTGTTCCAAAAAAAATCCCCTCTCTTTGACAAAAGTAATGAACAACATTATAACCTAATATCCGCTTTGCACAAAGCAGTAAGAGGATCGGATCCCAATGCAAGCCTCTACTGGTTTGCACGAATCTTAAATGGGGGTGAGGAACCTCTTTTTATAGCACGAAGATTAATTAGAATGGCTTCAGAAGATATTGGTTTGGCAGACCCACAGGCATTACCTTTGGCAATTGCTGCAAGGGACGCTTATGAGATGCTGGGATCACCAGAAGGGGAACTTGCTTTAGCAGAAGTTGTGGTTTATTTAGCATTAGCCCCGAAAAGCAATGCGATCTATACAGCGTATAAAAAAGCAGTTGACATGGCATCAGAAACGGGACATTTAGATCCTCCATATATCATTTTGAATGCCCCCACTCGATTGATGAGAAATATGGGATATGGGAAGGGTTATATTTATGACCACGACACTCCTGAAGCGTTTTCAGGGCAAAATTATTTTCCTGATGGAATGGAAAGACAAGAGTTCTACACTCCTGTTGAAAGGGGTTTTGAACGAGAAATGAGCAAAAGGATCAAATACTTTAATTCCTTACGAGAAAAAAAAGATAACCTTAAATATTGAGATGAAGTGATGAGCATTAGAAATTATAGATCTAATAGTATTTTGTTAATATGGTTCGTTCTTTTCCTATGCCCTTTTTCTGGATGGACTCAAGAGTCTGTAAGAGAGGAGCTGCAACCACTCGTTGAAGAGATTCAAAATATCCTCCAACAAAACGAAAACAGTGCATCCTCAGACCACGCTGTATCTCCAGCCATCATTTGTATTGGAGGATGCCCAGGAGTGGGTAAAAGCACAATTGCTAAATTACTGCAAAAACAATTAACCGATCACAACATTGTCTCGATTATCGTTAGTCTAGATCATTATGGCTTGAGTCAAAAAGAGAGAAAGCAATTCACTAGTGAATTGGATCCAAGACGAATCCAATGGAACAAACTTCATAATAATCTCTCGAGTATTCAAAAGGGAGAAACATCGATCACCAAGCCAACCATTGACCAAATTACCAAAGAGATGGGAGAAGAAACTTTTGATCTGACACATGTTGATTGTATTTTATTTGAGGGTTGTTATGCCCTTGGGGACTTTTTTCCGATGGATTTTTTGCAATATGCTGACGTAGCGATATACCTTGAGACCTCGTTGGAGAATATTTATGACTGGAAATGGCAGCGAGAATTAAAAAAGCCTGTTCCGCGTACTTCGCAAGCATTTTTCAAGCACATGATGGCGATTTTGGAAGACTTTGCATTTCACGTTTATCCCACAAGAAAGAATGCGGATTACATTGTTGTGATTGACTTCTTTCATCACTACGCGGTGACCAGAAATGAAAAGGTGAAGACCAATCCGACGCCAGATTTCAACCCGCTGCGAATAGAAACTCTTGCGTATTAGCAATCTAATGGTGTGGACCTAAAGAGTCGCCCTTACAGGGCTCATGATTATGTGTGGACTATTCCCAGGCCTTGGATCGCCCTTTCAGGGCTTCCTCAGCCTGGGCTAGATAGAAGCGCATCTTCGCTCACAATTGCCTCTCTTAGAAACCTTTCAGGAAGTTGTTTAGTTTTGGATAAGACCCTGCTTTAGCTAAACATTCACTTTTTAAACCAGATTCAATAATTGAACCTCCCTCCATCAAAAATAAATGAGCATCCAATTGTTCTAATAAATTGGTATCATGCGTCGTTAAAAGGACAATCCTATTTTCTGCAGCAAGCTCTGTGATGTACTTGGCAACTTGGCCTGTCAGTCGAGGATCTAATGCAGAGGTGGGTTCATCCAAACAAATGATCTTTGGATCTACAGCCAACGTCCTGGCTATAGCTAAACGCTGCTTTTGCCCCCCTGACAAATTACAAACCATAGATTTGGCGTTATCCTGAAGTTCGTAACGCTTCAAAAGTCTGTTTGCAATACCTGCTGCTTCTTCCTTCTCCATTCCCTTGCAATGAGTCAGCGTGAGGATAATATTGTCCTCGGCGCTTAAATGCTCAAATAAATTAAAATGCTGAAAAACCATCCCTACTGTATGCGTGTGATTCACATGCGTTAACTTCAGTTCAATACCATCAAGATCAAAAGATCCACAGTCATACTCTTCAAGATTATTAAGAACGCGCAGCAATGTTGATTTTCCAACACCCGATCCTCCTAAGAATATTGCAATTTTTCCATGATCGATCTCAAAATCCAGATCTTTCAAAATGGGTTTGCTTTTGATGGTTTTACACAACTGACTGACTTTAAGCATATGCTTTCATCCTCATTTCATATTTTTTTATGCAAAAGGCAAGCGTTGCTGTAAGAACCAAGTAAATAATCGATACCGCAAGCAGTATTGAGAAGGCATCATAGGTTCTGCTTCTAATGATAGAAGCCTCTTTAGACAGTTCCATCACGCCAATAATTGAAGCTAAACTGGAATCTTTAACTAGAGTTATCAATTCATTTCCTAGTGCTGGCAATGCCGCTCGCACTGCCTGCGGAAAGACGATATATCGCAGCGTTTTAATTCGCGTAAAACCAAGTGTGTGAGCTGCCTCTATTTGCCCTTTAGATACTGCGTTGATCCCTGTTCGAATAATTTGGCTAATATAAGCACAACTATTCAATCCGATTGCTATACTAGCTGCCCAAAAGGGGGCTACAGATAGCCCAAATTGTGGCAACACATAGTAAACAAATAGAATTTGTACCAGCATAGGGGTTCCACGAAATAGTGTGACGTATGTTCCAATGGCAAACGTCACCAAACGACTGCTCGAAGTTTCTGCCAAGCCAAAAATCGATCCAAGAGTAAGTCCAATAAAAGCCGCTACAAATGCAATTTGAAGGCTAACTCCTGTTCCATACATAAGGCTAGGCAGTGAGTCCCAAATGAGTGTGAAATCGATCATTGTAACTTCCATTTAGTTTTTAATTTATCCAATGTGCCATCTTTTTCCATGGCGTCCAAGGTTGCCTGAACACTTACCAACATCTCAGGTTTATTTTTGGGAACAACTAAAGCACAGGTCTCCCCAGTTCCAGCGATGACTGTCGTATGATACCCAGAAGAATCTTGCATCTCAAAAAAGGCGCTTACAGTGCTCTTTGCAGTCACAAAGGCATCCGCACGTCCACTTTTAATCGCCATAAATCCATCCGATTGCGTCGAAAGTCGTATGAGATTGACTCCTTTTTTAGACGACATAAAAAGGTCTGCTGTAAACCCTTCGATGACGACAACTGTTTTATCCTTGAGGTCTTCTATGTCCAAATTTTTCTCAGAAGTTGTAAAAATGACTAATGGCTCTTCAGAAAGATACGGTTTTGTAAATGATACACGTTTGGCTCGCTCTGCAGTGTAACTCATTCCGGCTGCAACAAAGTCGACGTTGCCCAAGACCAAATCTGGAATAAGTGCATCGAAAGGCATATCTTTGAACTGGATCGCCTTGCCAAGTCTCTGGGCGACCTCATTTGCAATATCGATATCAAAGCCGACAATGGCTTTATTCTCGATGAATGTGAATGGGGGATATTCGGCATTAGTCCCAACGACTATTTTTGCATCAACTGTTGTTGTGGCTGAAGCCTGAAAACAATAAATACTTAAACATGAAATTAGTGTTAAAATATTTTTATACATTTTAGTTATCCTTTATTTTTAAAATGAAATTTTTCGCAAATTTTACTAAATGTCTTCCGGATTGTTTTGATTGATTTAGGGGTGACAAAAACGACATTTTCACCAGCTAAACATCCCAAAACTTCTAAATCGGTATGTTGATCAACGCAATCTCCTACGAAATCAGCCAAACCGGGATGCGTTTTTATGACGATCATCGATTCATTGTGCACGATATCTACAAGGGCCAATCTCAAAATTTCAGCTGAGACGTCCACATTTGCGATCTCATACGTCAGCACGCCATTGATCATTTTTTTTACGACCCCGAGTTTTCGCAGATCTCGAGAAACGACGGCTTGATTCGTCTCAATCTTATAATGCTCTGCAAGGAGCTCAACGAGATGCTTTTGATCTGAGATCGCTGTCTTTGAGACAAGTTCTTGGATAGCTTTTTGTCTGTCTTCTGCTGACTGTTTGTTTGACATGGTGATCTCCTATGTGTATATTTATTCATTATATTCTGAATAATAATTCATTTCAGAATAAAAGTCAACATCTAAAATAAAACACTGGATTTTTAAAAAAGTATGCACAAAAATTTGCACAAAAATTAGACTGTATCAAATTTTAAATGTCAGTTATAATGCTCTGAAAATGTACCTAAATATGGTTGCGCTTTAAATCTGTTTTAGGTACAATAAAGTTAAGGAGTCGGAATGTGAGCAAAGAATTTATCATTTACCAGGGAATAGAATACACGATTGAGTGGTATTATAATGATCGGGGAAAAAGTCAGGCTAAAACTTATTTTGATGATTTAGATCGCGAAGGAAAGCTTGAAGCCCTTAAACTATTTAAGACAATGGCAAGAATAGGAAAAATTCTAAATATTACCAAATTTAGACACGAGGGTGACGGGATTTATGCTTTCAAGCCTAAACCTGATCGATTTCTTTGTTTTTTCTATTCAGACAAGAAAATTATAATAACCAATGCTTTTGTTAAAAAAGAGGATAAACTGATACCTACTGAGAAGAAAAAAGCGCTAGCTTATCAGAAGGATTATAAAGCCAGAGTGGAGGAGGGAGTATATTATGGATAAAGAGAAAAAAAGTTCTACCTCTACATATGAGAGGCTTATAAATGAAGATCCGGAATTTGAGAAGGATTTAGAAAAGCAATATAAGGATTTCATTCTTTCTGAACTGCTGCTGGCAGTCATGGAAGAGGACCACATCTCAATTAGAAAATTAGCAAAAGAAGCGGGTGTGTCTCCTTCACTCATTCAAGACTTACGTACTGGGAAAAAGGACAATCTCACATTGAGATCTTTCTCAAATATTGTCGAAGCCCTGGGTTATGACATCATTCTTAAAAGAAGACGAAGAAGATCTCCCCCGACAGCCAAACTCAAAATGAGTCATAGGAAGCGTACGATTCCCAAACTACAACCTGTTTAGTAGGGTTATACCGCCATCATTTTAACGCTTGAATAGTTAAGAAGTTAAATGTAACATAATGCTATCAGGTATATTTATCTGTGGATTAACTTAAAAAATAAGGGTGAAAACATGAAAATGCTACTTAGTTTCTTAGGAGCCTCTTTAATGGCAGTAAGCCTTCTTTCTGCTGCACCAGAAATGAAAAATTGCCATTGCGATAACTGCAAATGTACTCTAGAAAAGCATTGTGGATGCTATTCTAAATCAGGATGCAAATGCACCAATGGTCAATGCGGAAAAACCTCGCAGCCTAGCGAAAATTCTCGCACAGAAACAACGTACGGCTGCAAGAATTGCAAATAAGACAACCTGGAATTCAAAAGAATCAACCCTCATAACGGGCGGTGCTCCGCACTGCCCTTTATTATTCATGCGGCATATATTCTTCAATAACAGGGAAATCGTTCAAATCTTTTGAAATTGCACTCTTCAAAAATGCCTTCACCCACCAAAAAACGTCGAATTGCTGCACGCGGCGCCTCATTTTTCTCATGCGCTTCTTCCGATCTAACAATGGAAAGGTAAGAGCGATGTAAATTGTTTCAGCCACTCCTTCAATATCGTAAGGATTGATTAGCAATGCCTCATGTTGCAGCTGTGTAGCCGCACCAGCAAATTCACTTAGGACGAGAACTCCATCCTCATTGACATTGGATGCGACATATTCCTTTGCGACAAGATTCATTCCGTCCTTTATTGGGGTGATCAATGCAACCTCTGAAAAACGATAATAGGCAAGCAGTTCCTCCCGACTAATTGAATGATAAAGATATTGAATGGGAACCCATCCCACCTTCCCAAATTGACTATTTATTTCACCCACTAGCCTATCGATTTCCTGTTTTAAATTTTGATACTTGGGAATCTCAACTCGACTGGGAATGACAACCTGGAAGAACGTCACCTTCTCAAGTAGTTCAGAATGCTTCGACAACAAGTGACGAATGGCTTCAAGCCGGTAAGGAATCCCTTTAGATATATCCAATCTATCGCAAGAAAATACAATTCTTTGCCCTTTCAGATGCTCATGTATAGATCCCACTTGTGTTGACACTTCGTTGCTGGCAGCCCGTTTTGAAAACTCTTGGAAGTCAATACTGATCGGAAATGCCCCTATGCGTACTTCTCGCGTTGCAGTCTGACATATATAGACGTGACTTTTATTGAATAGATTGACATCAGGAAGAAGCTTTTTGACGCATTGTATAAAGTTGCGCTGATCACGTAACGTTTGAAAACCAATCAGATCATATTCTAGTAAGGCCCGCAATACCTGAAAACGCCAAGGCAGCTTCAAAAAGATATCTAATGGAGGAAAGGGTATATGCAAAAAAAAGCCTATTTTTTCATTTCCAATTCTCTCACGCAAATATTGTCCTACAAGCATTAAATGGTAATCATGAACCCAAACAAAATCTCCCTTTTTTGAATGCTGTTCTATTCTCTCCGCAAATTTGCGATTCACTTCTTGAACAGCATACCAATATACTGGAACAAAATGACATTCCGATTGGAGATCGTGAAATAGAGGCCATATAATCTCGTTTGCAAACCCACTGTAATAAAGTTTTTCCTCCTCTTCACTTAGGAACACCGGATTGAGCGAAAAACCTGTCTGTTTGCCTTGTTCTGAAAGCATTTCCTGTACTTTGTCATACTCATTCTCTTCTATTGGACCCGGCCATCCAATCCATACTCCTCCCCGGTTTTTTAAAACGGGAGCAAGAGCTGTCACCAACCCTCCAGAACCAGTTGTCATGGTCAAACAGCCATTTTTTTTGGTGGTCACCACTGGCAATCGATTGGAGACAATGACCAGACGACCACTATGATCCGCCGTTATGTTTTCACCCACAGGCTTTTCTCCATCGATCCAAAAACATTAATAATTCTTTAGGTGGCACCAGATGAAGGTCCGCTGCAGTAGGGCGAAACTCCTCTCTTATAAGCACTTTTAAACCCCTTTTTCCAAGTGCTATAAAGGCCTCTTCATCAGTGATATCATCTCCTAAATATGCAGCAGCAGCGTCTTGCGAAACTTCACTCAGTAGTTCTCGAACGACATTTCCCTTATTTCGCTCCTTAGATCTCAACTCAATTCCCCCATCAAAATAATGGATTTCACAATTGGTGTTCCCACATATTTTCTTCCATTCTTTTTCAATTGCTTTTGCTATTGGAATCCTTTCTTTTTCCATTTCTCTCCAATGAAAAGCAACAGAATAAGGCTTGATTTCACACGAATTCCGATCTCCATATTCAAGACAACGCTGTATTCCCTTCTGCAAAGCCTCTGCAAAGTCTTTATTCAACGGAAAGTTTTTTCTCTCACCGTTGTTTAGCTTCCTTTCAAAACCGTGCGACCCCCAAAGCTCTAGATTTGGGACATAAATGAATTTTTCAAGGTCGACTAAACTTCTTCCACTCACAATGACAACGCGTGCCATCCCTGCACTTGTCAAGCTAACCAATCGCTCAGTAATGCCCTCGTATGGAACTGCCGCCATCCGATCTTTAACAAACGGAGCTAAAGTGCCGTCGTAATCCAGCATCAACAAGGATCCACCCCTAACCTTCTCGAAAAACCTCTCAAGGTTACACTTCTCATTGAGGATTCTCATGTTAGCCCTATTTTGTGAATTTCAATCCTCCTATTCGTGGGCTTTATCAAAGAAATAATCAGCGATAAGTAATCCCTCAAATGCCTTGTCGTTAAAAAATTATCGTGGACAAATCGTCGACCATTTTCTCCCATCTCCTTCATGACATGAGGGGTCTGCAAAAGAAATCGAATCCGCTCCGCAGCCCCTTCAGGTGTATTCACAACAAACCCCGTATGATGATTGATCACTTGAAGTCGAATTCCCCCACAATTGCCTCCAATAACACACTTGCCCTTCCACAATGCTTCAGTTACCGTCAATCCAAACCCTTCCTTCAATGATTTTTGCAAAACAATGTCCGCAGCACGCTGTAGGGCATTAATAGTCCGGTGAGAATCTGATGGAAGAAAAAGAACATGGATATCAGGATCATTTTCTGCTAATGCCTTGACTGCACTTAACACTTTTTCACCTTCCGGATCATCTGGCGCACCACCCCCTGCTAACACCAACTGAATCCCATGCTTGAACTTCTTCGCTAAACTGTAAGCCTCAATGACTCCCAAGGGATCTTTAAAGCTGTCAAATCGTGATACCTGAAGAATGACAGGTCTATTAGGATCAATGTTAAATCGAGAATATACTCCCTGAACTTGTTCTGGAGTCAATTCAATATTTTTTTCCGATAAAGGATCAATGCTAGGAGGTATTAGATAAATGGGATGCGGCATTGGCTGAACAAAGTCAACCAGGGAGAAAATACTTGCGTCGTATTGCCTAATATAATTGCGTAGGTACTTCCATGTTGCTCGATTGGGATCTGACGCATCGATGTGGCACCTCCACACCCATTTATTTTTTCTGTTGGGAAAGGAACTAATTAAAGCAGCTGGCTGGGGATCATGAACAAAGACGACATCTGCATTTTCAATAACAGCTCTGAATTGATCTGCATTACTGCGATTAGTATCTTCATACACTTTCAAATGATGGGGATTCAGTATCGTACTTTTATAACCTTGAATAGCATTATGAAATTGTTTTGTGCATTCGAAAAACTCGGGCGATCCCTCTATCACCTCCCAGCTTGTTTCAATACCTAAAGATGTAGTCAATTGAACCATTGTACTTAAAATTTCTGCAACTCCTCCACCAACTTTTGTCGAATTAATGTGAACGATTTTAATCCCCTTCAACACCCTAGCAAGCTGTGATAACTCATAGATAATATCTTCCCCAACTACAGCTTTATAAAGCTCAAGTAAATTAGCCATTTTTACCTTAACCCTTAAAAAATTTATTTATCACTTGTATTAACTCCTCTTTCACTTGAGGAAGAGTAAGAAAGTAAGGGTCAATGGATTGTATCTCCTCAACAAGTGGATCGTACTTAGCTCCAAATTGCTTTAGCCAAACAGAAAAGTCATCCACCCTCTCCGGAGTACGAGCTCGTGCATCGATAAAATGATAATAAATGCTACCCGGAGCAAGCTTTGGAACTACTTGTAACAATGCATCAGGATTCCCAATTGTAAGAGTGCTTTCAAAAACAATAATTGTTGAAGAAACGAAGTGAAAGCGATCTTCCTTTTTTGTCCAAAGCATTATTTGATAATCATCGAGCCTTCTTTCTACCGCCTCAACAAGCTCTTGCCTCAATAATTCTAAACTATCAAACTCAGTAGGATCTATAATGCTCAATCGCTCACCTAAAACATGATCATGCAACTGCTCATGAACCCATCTCGCAAAATCATTATGATGCTGCGTATGCACAATCTGATGTGTCATCCGCGCACCCCAAAAATGAAAATAAATACACCCTTCGTCAATGAGCACAAGCTTGTCTCGAAGCTCCAGTAAAGAGCTTGCCCGCTCACCAGTTGCCGTCGCAGCTAAGGCGCAGTTTTTAACATAAAAACTCTGCTCAGAATTAGACATATTAATTGTCACCCTCTAATACGCATTATTAATATATCTATTTATTTAACAACAGGTAATTAATCCGCAGGAAACAAAAGAGACTTAATACGGGGCAGATTATTGGGGTCTGGCATGCGATTATTGGGGTCTGCCTCATGTTAAGTCTCTTGCGAGACTAGCAACTTAACTGAGAAGTGACCAGAGATCGCATAATACCGTTTGTTCGTCCCTTATGCTCCTACATCCCTTGTCCCTTCTTTAAATCAATGCGTTTCCTCCTTGATATTCATGGCAAATTTTGATAAAATAGACTTCTCAAAAGGAAACACATTTTGTCACGAAATACCAAAAGAACGCCTCGCAATTACGATGGACCAGAAGTGACCACACATCGGCTAACGGAATTGCTCCCCAATGTGTTGTCAGCTCTTGCTGAAGTATATAACGATCGTCCAGATCTAATTTTAGCTGCTTGGCCAGAAATTATTGGTTCCAAACTATCTACGATGACACAAGCGGTTTCTTTTTCAGATCATGTGCTGACTGTAAAAGTGAAAAATTCAACGTTATATAGCTTACTAAATCAACACGACAAATTAAAAATATTGAGAAATTTACAACAAAAATTTCCGAAAGCTAATATTCGAAACATCATGTTTCGCATAGGCTAACCCCTAAGGATTATTCGAATGAGGAACAATGCTATGGACACAGAAGCGTCCCCAGAATCTAAAGTAGAACCCAAAGCCTACGATGCCAGTTCCATCACTGTTCTAGAAGGCCTGCAAGCAGTGCGAGAGCGTCCTGGGATGTATATCGGCGACACCGGAACCAGCGGCTTACATCAACTAGTTTATGAAGCTGTCGACAATTGCATAGACGAAGCAATGGCAGGCTTCTGCACAGCTATCTACGTGACATTACATAAAGACAACTCTATCTCCATCGAAGACAATGGACGGGGCATCCCCATCCAACGACATGAAAAAGAATCAGCCAAACAAGGTCGTGAAGTCTCTGCCCTCGAAGTTGTTATGACCATTCTTCACGCAGGTGGCAAATTTGACAAAAACACTTACAAAGTCTCTGGAGGGCTTCATGGAGTGGGTATTTCCTGCGTATGCGCTCTTTCCAAGAAACTGATTGTTCAGGTCTATAAAGAGGGAAAGACTTATGAAATGCAGTTCGCTCAAGGCAAGGTCTTCAGCCCTCTTTCAACCGAAGGCGCCACCACAAAACGGGGAACAAAAATCACCTTCACCGCCGATGACGAAATCATGGAAGTCACCGAATTTGAATATGATGTCCTCGCAAAACGGCTACGAGAGCTCGCTTTCCTGAATAAAGGGATCAACATCTACTTCTCCGATGAACGCAATGAAGATAAAGATGATGTCAACTTCTGCTACAGCGGCGGATTAGTCTCCTTTGTGTCCTACCTAAATGAAAATAAAGAAACACTGTTCCCCGAACCGTTTGGTTTTAAAGGAGTCCGCCAAGGAGATGATGGCCCCATCGAAGTAGAAGTCGCGCTACAATGGAACGACGCCTATTCTGAAACGATTTATTCTTATGTTAACAATATTTCCACACGCCAGGGCGGCACACACCTCACAGGCTTTTCCACTGCACTTACACGCGTATTAAACAACTATATCAAAAACAATAATCTCCTGAGAAATGACAAAGTCGCCATTTCAGGAGAAGACCTCCGCGAAGGATTGTCCGCCGTCATTTCAATAAAAGTGCCGAACCCTCAATTTGAAGGGCAAACAAAACAGCGCTTAGGAAACAGCGATGTCGGCTCCGTCGTACAACAAGTGACCGGAGAAGAGCTCACAATCTACTTAAATGAACATCCCGCCATTGCCAAAAGCATTGCTGAAAAAGCCATCTTAGCTGCACAGGCTCGTGAAGCGGCCCGTAAAGCTCGCGAACTGACCCTGCGCAAATCTGCTTTGGATAGCGGACGCCTCCCAGGAAAACTCACAGACTGCCAAGAAAAAAATCCCGCTCTTTGTGAAATCTACATCGTCGAAGGAGACTCTGCTGGTGGATCTGCAAAAGGAGGCCGAGATCGCCGCTTCCAAGCCATTCTCCCCATTCGAGGTAAAATCCTAAACGTTGAAAAAGCGCGACTCGAAAAAGTGCTACAAAATACCGAAGTGGGCACTATGATCTCCGCATTGGGTTGTGGAATAGGTATCGATGGCTTCCGCCTCGAAAAATTGCGCTATCACAAAATTATCATCATGACAGATGCTGACGTCGACGGATCTCACATTCGAACCCTTCTCCTCACGTTCTTCTATCGCCATATGCCTGCACTAATAGAAAACAACTTCATCTATATCGCTCAGCCTCCCCTATATCGAGTCACACGCAAAAAATCGAGTCAATATATCCACTCCGAAAAAGAGATGGATGATTATCTCCTAAAATTGGGGATGAGCGATGTTCATTTAAAACTACCCAACCAACAAGAACCCCTCTCACAACAACAACTGAGCTCCCTAATTAACGTTATCTTGGAATGTGAAGGGCTGGTTTCACGAATTGAACGAAAAGGAATTTCTTTCCGTGAATTTCTATCCGCCAAAAATCCCTCTGGAGAACTCCCGCGCTTTCAAGTTACCCTCACCGATGGCATCCATTTTGCCTATACAACAAACGAACTTGAGATATTAAGACAAAAAGATGAAGAAGCCCAGCGTACCACCCATGCAACTACCCTTGCCTCCATTCCAGAAGCTGAAAAAACTCCCGAAATGTTGATCTTCCATCCCACAAGGCTCCATTTTATGGAACTGTATGAGGAAAAGCATTTGAAAGACCTCATGAACAAGCTAGCAGAGTTCGGCTTAGAATTGAGTCAATACAGTATGTCCAAAGGAACTATCGCTACATTTGTCGAAGATAATGGCTCAGAGCATATTTGCTACACAATGCGCGAACTCATGGACTACATCCGCACAAATGGACGAAAAGGAATTGAAATCCAACGTTATAAAGGGTTGGGTGAGATGAATGCTGACCAGCTCTGCGAAACAACAATGGATCCAGCAAAACGCACCTTGATAAGAGTAACATTGCCCGACGCAGTCGCAGCAGACAGAATGTTTACAATGCTAATGGGAGAAGATGTTCCTCCACGGCGTGCTTTTATTGAACAGCATGCCCTATCTGTAAAAAATCTAGATATTTAAAAGATAAAGATTAGGAATACTTATGTCATACACAGAAAATGAGATCATCCTTCCGCGCAATGTCGAAGATGAAATGAGAGATAGCTACATGCGTTATTCCATGTCTGTCATCATCTCCCGCGCACTACCAGATGCCCGCGATGGCCTAAAACCATCCCAAAGACGCATTCTTTTTGCCATGAAACAGCTAAACCTTAGCCCCACTGGCAAACACCGTAAATGCGCCAAAATCTCCGGCGACACCTCAGGGGACTACCACCCTCATGGTGAACAAGTCATCTATCCGACTCTCGTGCGGATGGCCCAACCTTGGTCAATGCGATATACATTAGTCGATGGTCAGGGAAACTTCGGCTCGGTTGATGGAGATCAGGCAGCTGCAATGCGTTATACAGAGGCTCGCCTGACACATGCCTCCATGCAGCTCATGGATGATCTCGATAAAGATACTGTCGACCACGTTCCAAACTACGATGAAACCAAACAAGAACCCACCGTTTTCCCCGCAAAATTTCCCAATCTCCTTTGCAATGGCTCCTCAGGTATTGCCGTCGGCATGGCTACAAACATTCCACCTCATAACCTCAACGAACTCATAAAAGCCACACTGATGGTTCTCGATCACCCTGCAACCACCATCGATCAAATCATGGAAGTGATGCCAGGGCCCGACTTTGCCACAGGAGGGATCATCTGCGGTTACCGCGGCATCAAAGAGGCATTTAACACAGGAAGAGGCAAACTCTGCCTGCGAGGAGTCATCAGAATAGAAGACTTTGAGGATGGCTCCGAAAGGCAACGCCTCGTTGTCGATGAAATTCCTTACAATGTAAGCAAATCTCGTCTCATAGAAAGAATTGCCGAACTCATCAACGATAAGCAAATCACAGGCATTTCAGATCTGCGCGATGAATCTGACAAAGATGGAATGCGCATCGTCATGGAACTCAAGCGCAATGAGGTCCCTGAAGTCATCATCAATCAACTTTATAAGTTTAGCGATTTGCAAGTCACCTTCGGCTGCAATATGCTTGCCCTTGATAAAGGGATGCCTCGGATCATGAATATCAAGCAATTCATCATTGCTTGGATAGACCATCGCATCGAAGTCATTAGACGAAGAACACGCTTCGAACTAAATAAGGCCGAAGCACGAGCCCATATTTTAGAAGGCTATTTGAAAGCGATCGACCATCTAGACGAGGTCGTCAAGCTCATTCGCAGCAGTAGCAACCGCGATCAAGCCCGCTCCGAGCTCATTCAACACTTCCAGTTCACCGAACGTCAAGCAAATGCCGTCCTAGACCTGCGCTTGTATCAACTTACAGGATTAGAGCACGACAAGATTAATCACGAATATCAAGAGCTGTTAAAGAAAATCGAATACTATAGATCTGTCTTAGCTGATGAAAATCTTGTTCGTGAAATTATTAAAACTGAACTCCTAGATATACAGAAAACCCATAAGTCTGAGCGAAAAACGCAAATTGTCGCCGCAGAAGGCGATATGAATATGGAAGACCTGATCGCCAACGATGAAGTCATCATCACCATTTCAGAAGATGACTACATCAAACGGATGCCTGTAAACACCTTTAAAGAGCAACGTAGGGGCGGACAAGGGATTTCAGGCATGCAGCTAAAACGTGAAGAAGATGCCATGAAAGGGCTCTACGTTGCCTCCATGCATGATTACTTGCTCATCTTTACAAACCTCGGAAGATGCTACTGGCTAAAAGTATGGCAAATCCCTGAAAGCGGTCGAAAATCCAAAGGAAAACCACTCATCAACTTACTCGAAGACCTTCGTCCAGAGGAAAAAATTGCAACGGTTCTCAAAATTTCTACTTTTGAAGACCAGAGCTGCATCCTCATGGCAACGAAAAAAGCCGTCGTCAAAAAGACTGAATTAAGCCAGTTCAGCAACCCGCGCCGTAAAGGGATCTGGGCACTTTCAGTCGATGAAGGCGATGAAGTCGTTGCTGCACGTCTTGTAAAACCAAATCAACAAGTCATGCTCTTTACCTATAAAGGAATGGCCGTTCGCTTTGATGAAAGCAAGGTCAGACCCATGGGACGCATTGCTAGAGGCGTTAAGGGAGCAAAACTGCGCGATGAACAAGATTTCATCGTGGGTTGCGAAGTTGTCAATGGCGATGAATCAGTCCTCATCGTCTGTGAAAATGGTTTTGGAAAACGCTCCCTCGTCGAAGAATTCCGACAAACAAACCGCGGTGGCGTCGGAGTCCGCTCCATCATTACAAGCGAACGCAATGGCAACGTCATTGGCGCCCTTTGTGTCACAGATGAAAATGGAATCGTCATGATTTCAACGTCAGGCCAAACAATCCGCATCAACATGAGCGGTGTACGCGTCATGGGCCGCAGCACTCAGGGAGTTAGATTGGCCAATCTGCAAAAAGAAGACACCCTCGTTGCCATCCAAAAGATTGAACAATCCGCCGATGCAGATGCCGTTCCCATTCCAGAGGAAAATGGAGTAGAGACAGCAGGAGAACAAGTGCCTGAAGAACTGCTAGAAGAGGAAAATGAGATCGCCGAAGAAGGCGAAGAGGACGATGCTGCAGAAGGTGAAGAAGAGGACAACGCCGAAGAAGAGGACAATGAAAAATAACAGCAAAAAGTTTTCTTTTATCACATTCGAAGGGGGCGAGGGAGCAGGCAAAACAACACTCATCCAACAAATTCAGAAGTTCTTGGAAAAGCAAGGAAATGAAGTCGTTTCCACACGCGAACCTGGAGGATCACATCTCGGAGAAACCGTGCGTCAGTGGTTGTTGTTTAAACACACTGATATGCAAATCTCCCCTCGATCCGAGTTAATGTTGTTTCTAGCATCCCGCGCACAACACGTCGAGGAGATCATTAAGCCAGCACTTGCAGCTAATAAAATTGTATTGTGCGATCGCTTTAATGACTCCACGATTGTTTACCAAGGCATTGCAAGAGGACTTGGACTTGACAAAGTGCAAAATTTGTGTGAATTTGCTTGCGATGGAGTCCTTCCAAATTTGACATTTTTTTTGGATGTCGATCCAGTTGAAGGACTTCGACGGTGTCGTGGCGTAGCCAAAGAACACGTGCGTGCAGGAGAACTAGACCGCATTGAAACTGAGAAGTTAGAATTTCATCAAAAAGTACGCGAAGGGATGCAATTGCTTGCCAGAAAGTATCCTGAACGCATTCGCGTGTTAGATGCCAATCAGCCCCAAGAAGCTGTTTTAGAGCAAACCTTAAAGTTCTTAGAGAATTGGGGATAGCAGGTCACATAGATGCTTAGCCTTTTGCAATGACTCTTGCGCGGCGATGCAAGGGGGACAGTTCTGCCTAACGCATCTCTTTAACACAGGCCGGTCTGTGAAAATAAAAGTCTGCTTACGCGGCCTGTGTTAAAGAAATGCGTTATGCGAGAACCGTCCCCTTGCGCGATTTGCATGCGAGAACTGTCCCCCGCGCGCTCTCAGGGCTTTTTGACTAGGCCTGTTCAACAACTTTTTCTATAAATTCCTTGCTGCCGAACACACCAATTTCATTTGATTCTCTAATCACATTAACATCCAATTCAGCGTCTATTGTTTTAGCAGTATACATCGCAAGGGCTTGACGAGCTTCTTTATATGATGTTCCAAATTTTCTTAACACCCGTATCTGCGTAAGCCAGCCAATATTATCAATACCTAGATAGGCGCAGTAACTGCTCCAATAATAGCTTTGGGGTATCGCAACCAGGCGTGCTCGTACTGGATTAAGATGTATGTATCGAACCACTCGCATTAGATACTCATCACTTTCAATTAAGATTGAACGGAATCTATCTTGAAACAAATGCCCCCTTCGACCATGGCGTCGATTAAAAGATTGGGCATATTTTCCGGCAAACGCATGGATGCCGATCGATAATGCAGTAGACGTTGGTTCTAATATTAAATGCACATGATTATTCATGAAACAAAATCCATGTATGATAAATCTGTGTTCTTCAGCGGCTTTTTGCAAATACGAGCAAAAACGTCTACGATCGTCATCATCGATGAAGATCAACTGACCATCGTTACCTCTGAGCATAACATGATGACATGAGTTTAATCGTGTGAATCGTTTTGGTCTTGGCATGCAAAACATGATACAAATTATAGACAATATTTGAAAGAAAAGAAGAAAAGTTTTTCAACATGACAACGCTCCTAGCGCGGGCTTTTCTGCGCGGGGACGGTTCTCGCATGACAGCATAACGTTTAACACAGGCCACTTAAAAAGCCTTTTGCTCGTAACGCTTGGCCTGTGTTAAACGTTAAGCTGTCAGGCAGAACTGTCCCCCGCGCGCTCCTACACTTAGACGATGCAAGGGGGACAGTTCTGCATAACGCCATCTCTTTAACACAGGCCAGTCTATGAAAATAAAAGTCTGCTTATGTGGCCTGTGTTAAAGAGATGACGTTATGCGAGAACCGTCCCCTTGCGCGATTTGCATGCGGGGACGGTTCTCGCATGACGTTAGGCTGTCAGGTAGAATCGTCCCAATCATCAGCGACATATTCTAAGGCTTTTATAAGATGACCCTGTGCCCGCAAAATATTGCGAAATCTGTACCAATCCTCGCTCCTGGCCCATAGAGGACCTTCAGATTGAATCACATAAACCCCCTCTCGAAATTGAGCAATTTGCAGAGAATTATCTTCACCTTCTATGGCTCTGTTTTGAATTTGTCTTATTTTTCTGACTAAGTATGTAATCAATTTTTCCCGATCGAACTTTAGATTTGCCCGTCGTTCAGGACCTACTCTTTTCTCATAGTGGAGCATCAGCTTATCATCGTATTCTTTTTCAATATCTAGATACTCCCTGACCATTACTAAACTTTTAGAGTGACCTCCCATAACAGCATTTACTGTTGATGATGCTGTTAAATTTTCAAAGCTAACATTATAAGAAAGGTTCCGATCAATTTTCAAAAGATTTTTCAATTCTTCAAAAGTACGGGAAATGACCCCACCACTATATCTATAAGTGCTCACATAAACAAATATCATTCCAAGATCATAAGCATCTATCTCTGTAACCATACCTATAGCTCGAAAATCCAAAGACAAAGATTTCAAAGACTTGAGCTCAGATACAAAATTTAGAATTAATAGTGCACTCTTTTGATTTGCAGTTTTTTCTTCCTCTGAAATATCTGAGTGTGATGTTCTAAAAGAAAACCCCAGCTTATCTAAATCTCGTGGAGCAATTCTGAGAGCCTTTTCCAGAAGATTCTCAGCAATTAATGCAGTAAAAAAATTGACCTGCCCTAATTCTGTTAACGAGCGAAATCCTTCTTGAAACCGGTCGACTTGTGTGGAATGAATATTGGAATCAGCCTCATCTTGAACGCTCCTAAGTTTTTTTATTAGAAAGTTGATCAAGTGTTCTTCATTAATTGCCTGTCTTGTTGTGTGAGGCATTCCTTCTATTTCAGATTTGCTGTCTCCTTGAATTGCTGCCTGGGCAACCTGTTGTCCTTGTAGAGTGGTATCAACTTCACATTCGCCTTCTCTACGAGTCGCTGCCTTGGCAACCTCTTGTCCAAGTAGAGTTGTATCAACTTCACGTTCGCCGTCTCTAGGAGTTGCTGCATTG
>JABDBC010000007.1 GCA_013288825.1 Chlamydiota bacterium | reverse complement strand
AAGAAATATAGCAATCAAACTAGCAAAGACATGTGAATGGGAGAATCTTTATTGGTGACTTTTAGATTTCATCTCGATTATATATTGCGAAATATTCCAAAAAATCGACTTGTATTCCATATTTTCACTTTCAGTAAGTAAATCTTGACGTTTTATCCAATATTTTTTCACGGCTAAATTAATATTATTTAAAAATTGTACAGACAGTAATTTGGTGGGCCTGGATTGTTGAATTTTGGCAAAAACAGCCAGTAAATATGTTGTTTTTTGCTTCAAGTGATTTTTCTTAAATTCATTTTTAGCTGCTTCCATGGCGACATTTAATGCCTTTGAGTTCCCTAAGTCGCTAGTTCGAGCACTTACCTTAACATTTTGGATAAGTAGATGGAAATAAACAGCAAATAAAGATCGGGATACACAAAAGCCTGAACGTTGAGCGCGTCGCCATTCGACAGGATGCACTTCATCTGGAATAGACGATCCTTCATTAGATAATTTATTTATGCCTTCATAGAGTTTCTTGATTTTTCCATTCATTTCTTGCTCAACCTGGCTTGCAGGCCAACTCCGCGTGAGAAAGTCGGAAGGGATCAGAGCGTTTTCTGTTGCTGTTATTAAAAATTCGAAAAGCTCTTTTTTGTTCAGGTTTCTTTTGACAAGATGGGTGCATACTTTAGGGACTGATGATTTTATGAATTCTTCTTTTTGATATGTCTCAAACATCTTTAGACTTTTCTTATTAATGGGATGATATCCTTTTAAGATTTTTGTGCCTGTACTGCTCTGCTCTCTTCCTGCGTGCCATGAACCTATTCCTGAATTATAAGTAGTTAATTCTAGAATACCCTCATCGATACATTCAATGCGATGAATCATCGCGTGACCAGGAACTCCGCCATATATAAGAAATTCTTCACCCTTCTTCAGGTTATCTAATCTTTCATGTGCTATTTTAATGCCATCCGGTTGTTGAAGATCTACTGCTTCGTCTAACATCATGGCTAGGCGTGTTTCGGTTGGGGTAGGCTGTCGACGAAGGTTTCTAGCAAATAATCGACCTGCTGCCGATAAATTATATCCCTGCATTTTTTCTGCGGCTGGATCCGACTCTCTTTTCCAGTTGTCAATAGAGCCTCCAAAACGATCTAAAATGGCCCCGGATGCACTTCTCCAAAGGCGTATTTCGCCTAGACCTTTTTCTTTTTTTTCTAAATCCAGAGCATCCAAAGCATTTTGACCAAGAGTTAATACATTGATCTTATCAAAATCTTTTGTATTAATATTTCCAATGCATCGCAAGAAAATAACAATAAGAAAGCTAACAACCGGAATAAAAAGCAATATTGCAGCAATGAGATGTTTAAAGGAACGAGCCTTAATATTGTGTAGCGCATGTTGTGTTTGCAGCGAGGGAATGACTTGTCGAAGATTATGCCATGCGGGTGTAATTGCCCAGAGACTTTTTAAGTTACCCGACACGGTATTTTTTTGGTAAGAAGCAGGAAGGTACGCATTAACAGTCATTATTCTCAACTTTTGTTAAATTATTAAATATCATTTTAGTATAAAAAACATATAATAGTCAAGAATTAAACAGAATAATGTAAACTTTCATAAGCTGTGATTTGTTTGATGTTCGATATATCGCTGCTCGTTAGTATATTAATGCAAGTTGCTAGTCACTGATGGATTAAAATGGGACCAAGAAAGGACATAAGGGACAAGGGACCTAAAGGACATAAGGGACGTAAAGGACTTTAAAGGACAAGGGACATAAGGGACAACAAATGTTCTTTGTCCCTTATGTCCCTTGTCCTTTAAAGTCCTTTACGTCCCTTATGTCCTTTAGGTCCCTTGTCCCTTATGTCCTTTCTTGGTCCCATTTTAATCCATCTGATTTAAGTCCCTATTTTAGAAATGATGTCATCTCTGAGGCTTATCATCTATATGGTTAAGAACGAATTGTTTTTAACTCCTCATCCGTGACCCCATCTTGAAATTTCTCTTTAAAAATAAATAATATCCTAGTAAATGTCAGGTACCCACAGAGGTAATTGCAGAAGTGCTACATCTTCAGGCCAACGGCCTGACGTATAAAAGCCTTACACTGTAAGGTAAATCCGTGCCAGTAAAAACTCCGCAAAAGCCCCGGGGTTGAATCGATCGTAAGTCACCCCATATTGCTAATATTGGGTGACTTACGATCGTTCAACCGCGGGAGCTTTCGCGAAGTTTTTACTTGGACGGATTTACCTTACAGTGTACTAGGGCACCGCCCTAGGTATTATGTAGACGTTTTTTCAGGCTGAAAGCCTGACGTATAGCTATACGTCAGGCTTTCAGCCTGAAAAACATGTGTATATCAACACCTAGGGCGGTGCCCTAGGCTTTTATACGTCAGGCCGTTGGCCTGATGAGGTGGCACTTCTGCTATTACCTCCACAGGATATGTGAGCTGACACCATGCTAGACACAAGCCCAGATAACCTATCTCTTTTGGAAGACGTTTACAAAAGATTCCTCGCAGATCCTGCTAGTCTCGATCAATCTTGGCAGCGCGTCTTCCAAACCCTTGAATCTGTCGATGCACAACCAAAACATCCATCTCCACCCTTGGAAAAAACTGAACAGCTCTCTTCGGACCTAAAAGTTTTTAATCTCATTGAAGCATACCGAACTTATGGGCATCTCTATGCAGACATCAATCCCATTACAACGCAATCCATTCAAGAACCCTGGCAACTAAATCTCGAAACACTCGGATTTTCGAAAGAAGACCTTACAAAACAAACCCCTACCTGCGGATTATTACCTACACCGATAGCATCCCTTGCAGAGATCATCAAGACTTTGAAATCCTACTACTGCAATAAAATTGGGATCGAGTACATGGAAATCAAAGATGCCAATATCAAAGGATGGCTCCGAAATAAAATTGAGTCCAATCAAAACACTGTAGAAAAAGGGATCGAACAAAAGAAAATGATCCTCCATCAGCTCAATCGCTCAGAGTTATTTGAGTCCTTTCTACAAACAAAGTTTACTGGACAAAAGCGGTTCTCTTTGGAAGGGGCTGAGACGCTTATTCCCATGTTAGAAGCTATCGTAGAAACCGGAAGTCAAATGGGGTTAGAACAATTTTTGATCGGAATGGCACATAGAGGGCGTTTAAACGTCTTGAGCAATATCTTGAACAAATCTCATGCTGACATTTTTTCTGAATTTGAAGAAGGATATATTCAAAATGCTTTTGAGGGGAGCAGCGACGTCAAGTACCACAAAGGATTCTCCTCTGAAGTCACAACTCCTGCAGGCAAAACTGTTCAAATCTCTCTCGCGCCCAATCCAAGCCATCTTGAATCCGTATACCCTGTCGTCGAGGGACAAGTTAAAGCCAGACAAATTAAAATAGGAGATGGCAAGGGAGATAATTGCGTCATCCCCATTTTGATTCACGGTGATGCTGCAGTCACCGGACAAGGGGTTGTCTATGAAACAATGGAATTATCTGGATTAGCCGGCTATTCCACTGGTGGTACAATCCACATCGTCATTAACAATCAAATCGGATTCACTGCCATTCCTGAAGAAAGCCGTTCCACACGTTATTGCACAGATATCGCTCGGGCTTTTGATGTTCCAGTGTTTCATGTTAACGCAGAAGATCCAGAGGAAGCTGTTCATGTCACAAATATCGCTGTAGAATTAAGGCAGAAATTCCACTGCGACGTCTTTATCGACCTGGTATGCTACCGCAAATATGGCCACAATGAATCGGATGAACCTGCCTATACCCAACCCTTGGAATATCAAATCATCCGCAAGAAAAAACCGATCCGTGAACTATACCGCGATCAATTAGTTCATCAAGGAATCACGGAACAGCACATTGTTGAATCTCTGGAAAAAGAATTCACACAAGGTTTACAGCAATCTCTACAAGAGAGTAAAGACTCTTTCAACAAGCCAAAAATACCTACTCTAGAAGGATCTAAAAAAACAAATCATTCCCCCAAACAAATCAATACAGCAGTATCTAAAGAGATTTTAAAAGAGGTTGCTGAAAAGATCTCTACCGTCCCTCCTGGTTTTGATATTCACCCCAAACTACACGCATTGGTACAAGAAAGGCTTACAATGGTTCTGGGTGGCGAAAAGTCGAAACCTTTCGACTGGGGAATGGGCGAACTTCTTGCTTATGGGACTTTGCTCTGGGAAGGTATTGATGTACGATTGTCCGGGCAAGATAGCCGAAGGGGGACTTTCAGCCATCGGCATGCCATTTGGATGGATCAGGTCAAAGAGCAAGCCTATTGCCCTCTGAAGAATTTAAAAAGTGATCAAGGTCGCTTTGATGTTATCAATTCACCCCTATCTGAGTTTGCCGTCCTGGGCTTTGAATTTGGTTACAGCTGTGCATTCCCTGAAGCCCTAGTCCTTTGGGAAGCCCAATTCGGAGATTTCTGTAATGGGGCTCAAATCATGATAGACCAATATATCTCCACGGCAGAACAGAAATGGGGTCAGAAATTTGGTTTGACGCTACTCTTGCCACACGGGTATGAAGGGCAAGGTCCAGAACATTCTTCAGGGCGCATGGAAAGGTTTTTACTACTCTGTGGGGAAGATAATATGCGCGTTGTTAATCCAACGACACCAGCACAATTTTTCCATTTGCTTCGCCGACAAGCTTTATCCACCCAGAATAAACCTTTGATCGTATTTACCCCCAAAGGGCTACTGCGACATCCTGCATGTGTAAGCAATGTTGAAGACTTCACCAAAGGGAGATTCCAAGAGATATTGGATGATCCTCAACAAGAAAGTGTAGAAAGCAATAAAGGTATCAAGAAAGTTGCATTCTGCTGCGGACGCATTTACTACGATCTGATTGCTGAAAGGGAAAAACGAAAAGTGACAAATCTAGCGATCATTCGAATTGAACAACTCTATCCATTTCAAAAACATGATTTGCAACAACTTCTCGAACAATATTCTTCAGCCACGGAGTACTTCTGGGTGCAAGAAGAGCCAAGTAATATGGGCGCATGGGGATTTATTCAACCTCAAATTAATGAAATTCTTCCCACAACAGCCTCATTGAAATATATAGGAAGAAAACGAAGTGCTTCCCCAGCAGTTGGGTCGCATGCATTGCACAAAAAACAGCACGCAGAAATTCTGTCTGCTGTCTTCGGAGAAAAGATATGACTGTCGAAATCAAAGTCCCTTCAATGGGAGAATCTATTACTGAAGCAACCGTGGGGGCCATATTAAAGCCCTCTGGCTCTCAAGTGAACATGGATGATGAGCTGCTTGAACTTGAAACAGATAAAGTAAATCAAGTTCTTTACGCACAGCAAGCTGGAATTGTTAGCTATTCAGTGTCCCCGGGTGATAAGGTCGAAATCGGACAGGTTATCGGCAAAATCGACTCCGACGCTAAAGCTGCAGCCCAACCTACCAAGAAAATCGAGACTCCAACAGAAAAAGAAAAACAAACCCTAACACCGAAACCAACTCCTATCGAGACCCGCTCGCCACAACCTGCACAAGCCATACCTTCTGAAATTGGAGGCCGACAATCTCGCGAAGAATACATTAAGGAAACTCTAAAATCCCCTCCATCACAACCACAACACACTTCTCCCAAAATGGAACAAACAGAAGCAAAACCTGCTTCAACAACACCTCAGCCAGTTAAAGATCGCGTTGAAACTCGAAAAAAGATGACAAAAATCAGACAAGTCATCGGCAGGAGGCTTCTTGAGGCACAGCACAGCAGCGCCATGCTTACGACTTTCAACGAAGTTGATATGTCACAAGTCCTTTTACTTCGGGAAAAGTATAAAGAGCTATTTTTGAAAGAACATGGAGTGAAGCTTGGATTCATGTCTTTTTTCATTAAAGCAACCGTAGCGGCCTTACATAAGTGTCCTGATCTAAATTCATATATTGATCAAGATGAAATTGTACACAGGGAATATTACGATATCGGCGTGGCAGTTTCTAGTGATCGCGGGCTGATGGTGCCTGTCGTGCGCAACTGTGAGCAGTTATCATTTGCTGAAATCGAAGGAGCTATAGAACGCCATGCTCGGAAAGCTCGTGAAGGGGGAATTCAATACGACGATTTACAGGGAGGGAGCTTCACTATTACAAATGGAGGCGTATTTGGATCCCTTTTGTCCACCCCCATTTTGAATCCTCCGCAATCGGGCATCTTAGGAATGCACAAAATTGAAAAAAGAGCCGTGGTGATCAACGACCAGATTGTAATCAGACCCATGATGTATCTGGCACTAACTTATGATCACCGAATCGTAGATGGAAAAGAAGCGGTTATGTTTCTTGTGGAAATCAAAAATTTCCTCGAAGATCCCGCTAGACTAGTTTTGGACGTATAGAAAGCAGCAATCCGCTAAAACTTTGAAAGTAACAGGATTTGTAGGCTTATGCTTCAGACTAAGGTATGAAAAGTCCGAGTAGAAAAGTAACAGGATGTGCATGATCAGGCAGGATATGAAGGATAGCAAGCATCCTCTTGATATCCAAAGAATTTCCAATGGATCTAAGGCCGGGAGGCCTTAGATCCATTGGAAATTCTTTTGAATTACAAGAGGATGCTTGCTATCCTTCATATCCTGCCTGATCATGCACATCCTGTTACTTTTCTACTCGGGGACGTTTCATACCTTAGTCTGATGCGTATGTCTACATCTCTGTTAATTTTTACGTTTTTGTGGAATTTGCTATTTAAAGAGGTGAGCAAATATGAAGAAACGCGATTATGATCTTGTCGTGATTGGATCGGGTCCTGGCGGCTATGTTGCAGCCATTCGAGCAGCCCAAAATGGCATGAAAGTGGCATGCATTGAAAAATCACAAAGTTTAGGAGGAACTTGCCTCAACGTCGGCTGCATCCCTTCAAAAGCTCTGTTGCAATCTTCTGAACACTATTTCTGGTTTAAGCATAACAGCGGAAAGCATGGGATCAGCTGCAAAGATCTCTCATTTGATTTTTCAACTATGATGCAGCGAAAAGACCAAGTGGTAAAAGGGCTTACACAAGGTGTAGCAGCACTATTTAAGCGACATTCGATTGAATCAATATTGGGCACAGCTCGCGTCATGTCGTCACAAAAAATTGAAGTTGAGTTAAAAGATGGCAAACGAGAAATTGAATGTGAAAATATCATCCTTGCAACTGGCTCTGAATCCATTGCTCTCCCGTTTTTACCCTATGATGAAAAACAAATCGTCTCTTCAACAGGAGCCTTATGTTTGAGTTCTGTACCAAAACGCCTTTTGGTGATTGGAGGAGGTGTCATAGGGGTCGAACTGGCCTCCGTTTATAACCGGCTTGGTTCGGAAGTGACGATTGTTGAAATGTTGGATCAGATTTGCATCGCAATGGATCAGACACTCAGCAAAAACCTCTTACAGCTATTAAAAAAACAAGGGATCGGTTTTTTCCTAGGAACAAAAGTCACCGGAGGAAAAAAAGAAAACGAACACTACTCAATCCAAGTAGCAAACGGCGATAAACAAACAACAATAAATGCTGACGTAGTTTTGGTGGCTGTTGGAAGGCGCCCATATATTCAAGGATTAGGTTTGCAAGAGCTCGGAGTCGTGTTGAATCGAGGGTTTGTAACAGTAGACAATCGCTTCATGACCTCAATACCACATTTGTACGCCATTGGAGACCTAATTGAAGGCCCCATGCTTGCACACAGAGCCTCAGAAGAAGGATGTGTCCTGGCAGATCTACTCGCAGGTAAACAAGCCCATGTAAACTATATGGCCATTCCGAATATTATCTACACACATCCTGAAGTTGCTGCTGTCGGTTTAACAGAAAAAGAAGCCCGCAACATGGGATTAGAAATCGTAATAGGCACAGCTGCCTTCCGCGGAAACCCTCGCACACGTAGCAATGGGGATGAAGATGGCCTTGTGAAAGTGATAGGGACTGGTCCAGAAAAGAAATTAATCGGCATGCATATTTTAGGAGCACAAGCTTCTGAATTGATTCAGATTGGAATGGTTGCGATTGAGAAAAAAATGAGCCTTTTCGAACTTTCTGAGAGTCCATTTGGACATCCAACTTTATCTGAAGCGATTAAAGAAGCCTGTGGGCAAGCCTTAGGCCGCGCCATCCACACCTGAAATTGGATTTCACCACAGAGATCACAGAGACCACGGAGAGGAGAAGAGAAAAATATGAGACTATAAATCTCATTATGGGTTACACGTCTTTACCTATCATAAATTAAATGTTAAAAGTCTGTAGAAGTACAAATGTCGATTTACGGACACAATTTTCTCTTCCGAAAAAAGTCTGTAAAAGTGCAAATGTCGATTTACAGCCGATTTTTCTCCAATTTCCTCAATCTCTCTCCGTGGTCTCTGTCATCCTCTGTGGTAAATTCATATTCATCACTGGTTTCAAGAGGTAGGCGGAGGAGGGACACGGGCCTTCAGGATGATCGAAAAGACTATTGCCTTCCCGTCTCTCTCCTTAACCTCTACGCGCCCTCCATGAATCTTCGCAACCGTCTTTACAATATTCAACTCAAGTCCCAAATCGTGATCCGACGTTTTAGCCATGTAATACGTTTCAAAAATCGTGGATAGCAAATCTTCTATTTTACCTATAGGATTATTCACGACAGCAATTTCATATTCTTGATCTGAAGCCTGGACTTCAACTTGTATAGGCACTTCCTTAGGAAAACATCTCATCGAATTCAGTAAAAGATTGGAAAGAGCAATTCTTAAAAGATGATAATCAAAGTAAAAAAACAAATCCTCTTCTGGAAGAACCACTTTAATCTCACGGTCCGTTTTTATTTGTTTCACGACTTCAAGTGACTCCAGAATAAGTTTTTTGATAGGCTGCAACTGTATATCTATTTTTACTAGCTCCGATTCCAGAACAGACATAGTCAAAATATTTTCGATCGCAATCCTAAGAACTTGGTTTGCCAGTTCAATCTCAGTAAAAAGTTGCATGACGTCAGGACTTAAAGGCTTCTGTTTAAGGGTGTTCACGACATCTGTAATTGTCCCTGCTGGGACAGTAATTTCATTGACAATAGATTTATGAATGGATTTATAAAGTTTTTCTATGCGTTGCTCTTCCTTGAATTCTTTAGCAATATTTTCATTAATATCTTTTTCTAGATATAGTCCCAAATGATCTGTAACCGTTTGGAGAAAATTAATTTGCTCGATAGTCAAAGGGGTTTTTTGATAAGGATGGTAAACAAGTACTCCTATAGGAATTTGATTGGAATAGATCGGAAAGTAAATGGCTGCTGCGGCCGGGAGAGTATCAGTGGACCAGCCAGCCATTTTTCTATTACGAAAAGACCATATTGCAGCAGATTGCTCCCTTTCTTCTTTAAAAAATGGCAATTTACTCTTCAAAATAAGCTGATTGTCGCGTCCTGTAGTAATAATGTCAAACTCACCACTGAAAAGAGTTTGTAGTTTTGCAGTGACATTTTCATGGAGTTCACTGATATTTTTAGATCGATCGATTTCCCGAAGAATTTCATACAGCTGTCCAATTTTCTCCTCTCTTTGCTGTAGAAAGGCATCCTGCTTTCGTATTCGCGTCGTAAGCCCCCCTGCAATGATAATAGTGAAAAAATAAATAGCCAAGAGTGCAACGTTTTCCAAGTTTTGAATATATATCGCAAGGGGCTCTAGTATTAGCTGAGGTCCAGAAATCAACAAGAAGTACCAAATCCCCATGGCCAACGCAACAGCAAGGAAGATAGAGCTGAGCCCTACCGTCATGCTCAAAATCAATGCACCGACCAAAAAAATAAAACTCACTGTTTTATATCCAATGATAGGTGTTAGCAAATAACCAAAGAATAAAGTAGAAACGAATGATGCTACAGATATCCAGAAAGGGTACTTGCTGCCCTTGGTAGTACCAGAAAAGACTTTTTTATAAATGCCCGATATCGGATCTTCCCGAAGAATGACAATATCAACCTGATCCATGTTCTTCTCTAAATCATCAATCAAGCTTCTAACAAGGAATTTTTTCGGTAAAGAGCGACTCTCTGATCGCCCGATGATGAGTTGTGTGACCCCTTTTCGCATTGCTGTATTTTTCACCGCATTCAAGAAGTTAAGATCGTGTGTGATGATGACTTCTGCGCCAAGTTCTTTTGCCAACTGCAAATGCTGACTTAATCTTGTTTGTTCTTCAGGTGACAGTTTTAGATTGGTATCCACATATAAAGCTATCCAAGGAGCATCAAATTCAAACGCTAATCGTCGCGTAGCTCGAATCATCTGCGGAGTTGATAGATGAGTTGTAATCAAAGTCATCAAACGTTCTCTTGTCTTCCAGCCAGCTTTAGGAACTAACTTATGCAGATCATGGTCGACCTTTTCTGCTGTCAATCGCAACGCAATTTCTCGCAACGCAGTTAGATGATCCATTTGGAAAAAGTTTTGAATGGCAATTTTTGATTGGTCGCCAGTATAAACTTTCCCTTCCTTTAGCCTCTCCAATAGCTTTTCAGGAGGAATATCGATAAGTTCAATATTATTGGCACGTTCTAAAATAATGTCTGGAACTGTTTCGCCAATACGAATGGAAGCGATGTTTTCAACAATATCTTTTCTACTTTCAATATGTTGTACATTCAAAGTTGTATAAACATTAATACCAGCCTCTAAGATTTCCAAAACATCTTGCCACCGTTTAGGATGCTTAGAACCTGGAACATTGGAATGGGCCAACTCATCGACTAATACGATATCAGGTTTAGTCTCTAACACTTTTTCTAAATCAAATTCTGTAAACTCTTTTCCTTTATAAACGATCTGTTTTTCTGGAATAAGGGGAAGACCAGTCAACAATGCCTCAGTTTCCTTCCTGCCATGTGTATTCACAGTTCCTACAACGACATTGACCCCTTCTGCAAGCCTTTCTTGCGCGTCTGAAAGCATGGTGTAAGTTTTGCCAACCCCTGCCGACATCCCAAAAAAAATGGTGAGTTTACCTGCCTTGTTTTTGGCCTCCTCGTCCATTACAGTCTTTAAAAGTTCATCTGGAGTAGGTTGTTCTTGTTCACTTCTCATGTTTCACCAATGGAAATTGTTTATCTAATGCTATATTGAGAAGTAAAACATTCAGGTAACCTTTCCCATACTCTTCAACAAGGGAATCTATGAAAAACTTAAGGTTGACCAAATTTGTAATTCCTCTCGCTTTTGCAATGCGCGTTATCTGAAAATAGGCTGCCCTTTCAGTAATCTCTGGATCTAAACCACTACCCGAAGCATACACAAGTTCTGCAGGAACACTCATGGGATCCGTCTTTAGCGTTTTTATTCGTTCCGCAATTTGTTCCTTCAGTTTTTTGCTCGTCGGTCCAAGGTTGCTTCCTCCTGCGGGAGCAAGAGGCTTGTAGTCTGTAGCTGATGGACGAGGCCAGAAATAAGCATCAGTTACAAACTTTTGTGCGATCAGTCTTGATCCAATAATCTTTTCATTCACTTTGATAAGGCTTCCACGCGCATTTTCTGTCATTATAAGATCGCTGACGACAGTAATAAACAGGGGGTAGAATACTCCCACAAGGAGTGTCATGCATACAATCATCCTGAACGCTTTAAACATTTGATTCATACTCTTTCCTACTCTAAATACTCAGTCCTTATGCGTTAAACTAAACTAAGGAGAAAGGTAACAGGATATGCAAGATCAGGCAGGATATGAAGGATAGCAAGCATCCTCTTGAAATATGAAAAATTTTCTAATGAAAAACAAAGACGACGTCTTTGTTTCATTAGAAAATTTTTGCATATCTAGAGGATGCTTACTATCCTTCATATCCTGCCTGATCTTGCATATCCTGTTACTTTTCACCTTAGTTTAACGCTTATAGGCACATTCACGGGCGAAATTAATTCTTAAGTCAATTTTCAAATTAAACCTATAAATGTAATGAACAAATCAATTAATTTTATTCCGATGAACGGAGAGATCAATCCACCAACCCCATAAACCATCAAATTATGCCTCAGAATCAAGTCTGCAGATTGAAAACGGCAAGGCACCCCTCGAAGAGCTATTGGAATAAGCAATACGATAATAAGAGCATTGAAAATGACTGCGCTTAAAATAGCACTCTCTGGGGAATGCAGTTGCATAATATTAAGATGATTTAGTGGTCCTGGCTTACCTGATAATGCATAAAAAGAGCCAAATATCGCAGGAATAATTGCAAAGTACTTTGCAACATCGTTTGCAATGCTAAAGGTTGTTAAAGCTCCTCTTGTCATCAGCAATTGCTTTCCAATTCTGACAATACTCAATAACTTTGTGGGATTGCTATCGAGATCCACCATATTGCCTGCTTCGCGAGAGGCCTGAGTACCTGTATTCATTGCAACTCCTACATCAGCTTGTGCCAATGCCGGTGCATCGTTGGTGCCATCCCCTGTCATTGCTATCAAATGTCCTGCTTGCTGTTCTTTTCTAATACACGCTAACTTCATTTCAGGCGTTGCATTCGCAATAAAGTCATCCACTCCTGCTTCGGCTGCAATGGCACCTGCAGTTGCAGCATTATCTCCTGTGATCATCAACGTGCGAATTCCCATTTTTCTAATCTCTGAAAAACGCTCCTTAATACCACCCTTAACAAGATCTTTAAGCAATATAATCCCCAAAATCCGATTGCCATCTGCAACGGCAAGAGGAGTTCCCCCCTTGCGCATAAGCGGCTGCACAATCTGATTGATTTGTTCGTTTACGGCTTCATTTAATGGCTGCACCCAACTCTTAATGGCTTCGATAGCCCCCTTGCGAATGGAACGCACTACCCTTCCTGTTTCATCAACCATATCTACTCCACTCATTCTCTTCTGAGCTGAAAATGGAATAAAACGAAACGATTTTGTATTCAATGTCTCGGCACGTAGGTCATATTTATTCTTTGCCAAAACAACGATGGATCTGCCCTCAGGAGTTTCGTCAGGAAGGGATGAAATCTGTGCAGCTTCAGCCAATTCTTTTTCAGAAACACCTGCCAATGGGATAAATTCTGCAGCAACGCGATTTCCAAGAGTGATTGTCCCCGTTTTGTCTAAAATGAGAACATCTATGTCTCCAGCAGCTTCTACGGCCCTTCCACTTTTCGCAATGACATTGCGGCGAATTAAGCGATCCATCCCTGCGATGCCAATCGCAGATAAAAGGGCACTGATTGTGGTGGGAATCAGGCAAACGAGCAACGCTATTAAAACTGGCAGTGTCACATATTGAGAAATATCTTGCTGCGCAGCCTTACCAGTATACATGGCAAAGGTTCTGACCGCTGAAACAGTCAACAAAAAAATAATGGTTAACGCTGAAAGCACGATATTCAAAGCTATTTCATTGGGAGTTTTCTGCCTCTGTGTACCTTCCACAAGTCGAATCATTCGATCCAAAAAACTATTTCCCTTTTCTGATGTAATCGAAATGACAATGCGGTCGCTTACCACACGCGTCCCCGCTGTGACAGCGCTGCGATCGCCGCCGCTTTCCCGAATGACTGGAGCTGACTCCCCTGTTATTGCTGATTCGTCAACGGTTGCAATGCCTTCTACAATCTCTCCGTCAGCCGGAATAATATCGCCAGCATTACAGACGACCCGATCTCCCTTCTTAAGCTCAGAGGCAGGAACACTGACCTCTCGTCCATTTTCAAGTTTTTTTGACAATGCTTCCATTTGAGATTTTTTAAGACTTGCCGCCTGCGCCTTCCCCCGGCTCTCTGCAATAGCACTAGCAAAGTTAGCAAAATACACCGTAAACCATAACCAGAGGGTTATTTGTATATTGAATGTGGAAAAAGGCGCTATAAACGATATTATAGTCGTAAAAATGGCACCAAGATATGTAATAAACATCACTGGATTGCGGTATTGGCTCATTGGAGAGAATTTTAAAAAGGCTTCTATTAAAGCGGTACAGATGAGTTTTGCGTCTAAAAATGCTTCTTGCCTTTCCATGGGTTAAAATGCCCTCCCTTCTAGCATTAAGAGATGCTCCACAAATGGCCCCAAAGATAATGCTGGAAAAAAGGTAAGGCCCCCAACGATCAAAATGACCGCCATCAAAAGAACTCCAAATAGCCAACCATCTGTCGCAAATGTCCCTACAGAGGGCGCCATATGGGTCTTCTCAGCAAGCAATCCTGCAATTGCCAAGCTTGGAATCAATATCGTCAAACGAGTGATGAACATAATGCTGCCCAGGGCATAGTTATAAAAGTCTGTATTTGCGTTAAGACCTGCAAAAGCACTTCCGTTGTTTCCTGCGGCAGAACTGAAGGCATAAAGGATCTCCGAAAGACCATGTGGACCCTCTTGAGACACACTTTCAAGCGCTATTGGCATTACTGAGGAAACCCCAGAACCCACTAATATAAGTGCCGGAGGCATAAGAATGGAAAGCATCACCCATTGCATTTCTGGCTTTCCGATTTTTTTGCCAAAATATTCTGGAGTTCGTCCCACCATCAAACCCGCTAGAAACACAGTTAGAAGAACAAACATCACCATTCCGCACAATCCAACACCCACTCCTCCAAAAATCACTTCCCCCAGCATAATATTAAACATTGCAATGCCACCGGCCAATGGAGAAAGGCTTTCAATCATGGCGTTGACTGATCCATTTGATGTGGCTGTCGTTGTAATGGCCCATAAGACACTGTCAGATACCCCAAAGCGGGTTTCTTTCCCTTCCATAACTGGCTCGATGCCCAAAACAGGATCGGGCAATGCCGTCGCATAAGCTGCGCATAAAAGACCTCCAAACCACATTAGAAACATGACAATAAAAAGAACTGCTCCGTGCCTTGTAGAGCGAGTCATTAACCCAAACATTTGCGTTGCTGCAGCCGGAATTAAAACAATCGCGAAAACCTCAAGAAAGTTTGAAAAGAGGGTGGGATTCTCGAACGGATGCGCACTATTTGCATTAAAAAAGCCCCCTCCATTTGTTCCCAATTGCTTGATGGCCACCTGGGATGCAACAGGACCAAGAGGTATCGTTTGAGGGACCCCTTCCAGAGTGATCGCGTCGACATAAGGACTCAATGATTGAACAACACCCTGGCTAACTAAAATAAAGGCAAAAATAATAGAAAAAGGGAGAAGGAGATAGACCACTGTACGAGTCAAGTCGCGCCAAAAATTGCCTATTGTCGATGATGACTGCCGGACAATGCCTCGAATGAGAGCTAAAAGCACTGCATTCCCTGTAGCAGCACTTAAAAAATTCTGAGTTGTAAGTCCTACCATTTGGGAAAAATAACTCAAAGTATTTTCTCCTCCATAAGATTGCCAGTTTGTGTTTGTGACAAAACTCATTGCAATATTGAAGGTTAATGCTAAAGGAACACCCGGAAATCCTTGTGGGTTGAAAGGCAATACATGCTGAAAGGACAGAATAAAAGCCAGAAGAAGGAATCCAAAAAAATTGAAATAGAGCACTGCAATGGCATATTCCCGCCATCTCATTTCAGCCTCAGGATCAACACCACAAACTTGGTAAATCCCTTGTTCTAGTCGGCCCAAAATTGGAACAGAGTGTTCATGATTATCTCTAAAAATGACTGCTAAGAATTTACCCAGAAGCGGAATCGCCACAATAAGCAAAAAAATAAAAAGCAGCAGCTGTAGCCAGTTGTCCATGATAATTCAGACCCTTGAAGCTAAAATTTTTCAGGATATAGCATTGTATAGACTAAATAAATGAGCACGCCGATTACAATGCCGCCTGCCCAAAGGAATTGGTTTTCGATTTCCATTTTTCCTCAGTGGTATCATTAAACGGCAATGTAAAGAATCAAAGTTATTTTTACAACATGCATTTTTAGTCTGATGCGGTGTTCACCATCCAGGACGAAAAGCGCTCCAGAAATAGTTCAAAGGCCTCTTTATACTCCAAAGGGAAATTGTATTTTGCATCAGCGTTGATTAACGTTTCACGAAAACAAGCCATCCAAACCTGCCGCGCATGTTCATCAATACGAAACGAAAAATGTCTCTGACGCATTCTTGGAGAACCATGCCTTTGTTGATAAAGCGGAGGGCCTCCAAGTAAGAAGACGAAAAACTCACCAGACTTTTGCGATGCATTTTTTAGATCTTTTGGGAACATTTCGCGAATTTCCGATTTTCCCAAAGCTAAATAAAAATCCTCCAGCATTTTGAAGATATTATCCTCACCCATTTTATCATAAATTTCAGATAATCTCGGGTCTGGCGGAGGCGGACCTTCGGGAGGGATATATATTTGTCTATGAATAGCCATATTTATGTTGTAAAACCAAATTGTAGGTGCTATAGAAACAAAAAAAGCATGAAAATTTCACCTTGCTTTTTGCAACTTTATCGGTTACGATTTTACACACGGAAAGTCCAAAACTCAAGTTTAATCAAGGGGAAAAATTTATGAACACAATTCAACTTGCAGGGCACCTCGGTGCAAACCCAGAACCTCGCGTCACACCAACCGGAAAAAAAGTGACAACATTAAGCCTCGCTACTAGCGTATACCAAAATGGAAAAGATGAGACCATATGGTGGCGCGTCACAGTCTGGGGCGATGAAATGAAAAACATTATGGATCATCTCAAAAAAGGCAGTGCTGTTATGATTGTTGCAGAGATGAGATCTAAACCAGAAATCTACACTGATAAAGAAGGTAAACCTCAGATATCTCTCAATGTCACAGCGATTTCTATCCGCTTTCCTCCTTTTGGACGCCCTGATCGCCAAGAATCAGCCCAAGGACAGCAGGCATCAAATGCTCACTCCTACCAAGGGGCACAGCAGCAAGCTCAGCCTTATCAAGGAGGGCATCAACAAGCTCAAAATAGCTCAAACTATGCAACCAATCAAACAGTCTCAGGAGCAGCCCAGTACGCTGAAATGGCACCAGATGACGATCAAGTCCCATTTTGAGTCTGTTTGCTGAGATGGATATAAGGGGATTTTATGGACTTTCTAGCCGCCGCCAACATCGATAAAAGAAAAGAAGCGGACCTGCTCGTCTTGCCGTTTTGGCAAGGCAAAAAAAAAGCGGAGCCTGCAGCTACTTTTTCATCTTTCGCGGACCACTACAATTCTCCTATCGATCTCAAAGACTTTTCAGGCAAGGAGGGGGAAACAACCCTCCTTTTCATGCAACAAGAACAAGAGCCTCGCTTGGCCCTGCTTGGACTCGGAGACCCAGAAAAAATTAACGTTGAAAAGCTTCGTCGCGCGTTTGCTTCTCTGGTAAAGATTTGTCGCACAAAAAAAATCCGAAAGCTCAATATTGTAATGCCCCATATCGGCACATTGCCTGAAAGAAACACTCTTAAAGGGGTTGTCGAAGGTCTTTTACTCGCAAATTATGCATTCGACACATTGAAAAGCGACAGTATTAAATCTGAACCCTCAGTATTACTTTCACACACCACACTCATCGGAATCGATAAAGAGGAGTTGGCAGAGGCAAAACAACTCTCAAAGATTGCTGAAGGGGTCTATCTAACACGCGACTTAGTAAACAATAATGCCTGCACAATTACTCCTCAGCAATTAGGTCAAGTTGCCAAAGACCTTTCAAAGAAATTTCCACGCATCAAAACTACAGTTTTTGATAGGAAACGGATTCAAAAAGAAAAAATGGGCCTTCTGCTAGCTGTCAGCCAGGGCTCTCCTCGCGAACCTGCATTTATCATCGCCTCATACAAGGGAAATCCCAAATCGAAAGATCATACAGTGTTGATTGGCAAAGGAGTCACATATGATACAGGAGGACTTAACCTAAAACCCACCGGCTCAATGGAAACAATGAAATGTGACATGGCAGGAGCTGCAGCCGTTTTAGGAACCCTCCATGTCTTAGCCAGCCTTGGCCTGAAAGTCAACGTAACGGGAGTCATCCCCTCCACAGAAAATACCATCGGCTCACTCAGCATGAAACCAGGGGATGTCTACAAAAGCCTTTTAGGAAAAACGATTGAAATAGCGAACACTGATGCAGAAGGACGCCTCATCCTTGCAGATGCATTCACATACGCCGTCGATAACCTCAATCCCTCTCGCATTATCGATATAGCTACCCTTACTGGAGCTATTGAAGTGGCTCTTGGATCCGAGGTAACAGGCCTTATGGCAACAGATGACTCGCTCGCAGAAAGTTTGATGCAGTCTGGATTTGATACTTACGAACGCCTCTGCCGCTTTCCAATTTATGAAGAATATCGCGATGCCCTAAAATCAGATATCGCAGACATGCGCAACGTAGGAGGACGCCCCGGCAGCGCAATCATAGCGGCATCGTTTTTGAAAGAGTTTGTTGGCAATGTCCCCTGGGCTCATTTAGACATCGCCGGAACAGCATTTTTGTCAGACGGAAGGCGGTATTTGCCAAAATTCGCCTCAGGCATCGGTGTCCGCCTATTTATCGACTTCCTAATGAAGTTTGAACACTCATAGTATATTTTTACCACAGAGATCACAGAGAACAGGGAGAGAGAAGGAGAAGAGAAAGGAATTGAAGAAATCTCATAGTTTCTATCCTTCTCCTCCCCTCTCTCTCAGTGTTCTCTGTGATCTCTGTGGTAAAAATCTTACCGAGTGGTTGCCTGCCTTAGCCTGATCCATTTGGTTAAATCTGGAGTGTCAATATGTCAAAAAAAATCCTTGTAGCCATTCTAGGAGCCACAGGAAGCGTCGGCCAACGCTTTATCAAACTCCTTCACAACCACCCTTGGTTCCAAGTCGTTGCTGTCGCAGCATCGGAACGCTCCGTTGGAAAAAAATATAGCGAAGCCGTCAACTGGTTAATGTCTACGCCTATTCCATCAGATGTCGCTAATTTGATTGTACAGCCTTGTAAACCAAATCTTGACCACCCATGCACCATCGCGTTTTCCGGACTAGATTCCGAAGTCGCTGGTGACATTGAAACCGCCTTTGCAGAAGCAGGATATATCGTCCATTCTAACGCACGAAATCATCGAATGAACTCTAATGTGCCCCTGCTTGTACCTGAAGTTAATCCAGATCACCTTGCGCTTGCACACACACAGCCCCACAAAGGACGCATCGTCACTAATCCCAACTGCTCCACCATCGGTTTAGTTATGGCGTTGAAACCATTACAGCAGTTTGGCATCGAAGCTGTCAGCGTTGTGACGCTGCAAGCAGTCTCTGGAGCCGGATATCCCGGTATTGCCAGCCTGGACATCATGGATAATGTCATCCCCCTCATCAAAGGTGAGGAGCACAAAATGGAAACTGAGACATTAAAAATACTAGGGAAATTTCAAAATGATAGAATCGAGCACACAACCTTCAAAATCAGTGCACAGTGCAACCGAGTTGCAGTAAATGATGGCCATACCGAATGTGTCTCTATCAAATTTAAAAATAAACCGACTAAAGAACAGATGATTGATGCCTGGGAAAGATTTGCTTCGGAACCCCAAAGATTAAATCTTCCCACAGCGCCACTCAAACCCATTTATTACTTCCATCAGGAGAATTTTCCCCAGCCCAAATTACACCGTTGTTTGGATAAAGGAATGGCACTAAGCATTGGAAGGTTGAGAGAATGTCCTATTTTTGATTATAAGTTTACCATACTCTCGCATAATACGATTCGCGGTGCTGCGGGTGGTGCGATTTTAAATGCAGAATTGATGTGGAAACAGGAGCAGTTATGATTTTACAACAGATAAGATGTTCATTTTTGATGAGATTTGCTATACTGGCGTGCATTCTCAATATAAGCTTTTTTAATCCAGGCTATGCCGATGACCAAGAAAAGGATTCAGAAATAATGAAAGATCAATCACAACAACATCCAAGTGTATTGTTTAAGACAAGCATGGGAGATATCAAAATAGAATTGTATCCCGAAAAGGCCCCGATTACCGTGAAAAACTTCCTAGCGTATGTCAATGAAGGGCACTTTACTGACACCATCTTTCATCGGGTAATCGATGGCTTTATGATCCAAGGCGGCGGCTTCACGAAAGATATGAAACAAAAAACCGTCCATGCTCCCATCAAAATTGAAGCAGATAACGGCTTGAAAAATGATCGTGGCACAGTAGCCATGGCAAGAACCGGCGATGTCAATAGTGCGACAGCGCAATTTTTTATCAATGGCGTCAATAATGATTTTCTCAATTTTAAAGAAAAAACACCTCGAGGATATGGCTACACCGTCTTTGGTAAAGTCACTGAAGGAATGGATGTCGTCGACAAAATTCTGAAAACTAAAACAAGTACTCAAAGCATGCATCAAGATGTCCCCGTTACACCCATAATAATTATAGAAGCAAAACAAGTTTAAATAAGCGATTTTTTATGAAATATTTAATGTCGTTGATATATTTATGTACGTTAATAACGACCTCAGCTTTTGCTGGAACTATTGAAAATGTGGAGTATCAATTGCCCCGTTCTGCGAAAGAATGGGAAATTGCGGATCAACTGCAAAATGAAAAAGGAACAACAGAAATTTATGTTCCAAAAGGCTCTAACAAAGAACAGGTGAAGGAATTTTTTGGAGTCAATTCAAATCATTATCAATCAAATGTCAATGATACCGATTCTATTAAAAAAGGGATCTCTAGCATGTACCCAGGCATGAATATTGATTTATGGGCAGTCGAGAAAAATAAAGACGATTTAATCTATGAATGGACTGCCAAGAAAAATGGACAAGAAAAAATCCATGGTTGGGGCCGCGTGTTTGTAAACAACAATGGAAGCATAACGTTAGCTTATCAAACAGAAGATGTTTCTAATATCCAAAAAACTCGCGAAATCTGGGTTCCTGTTTTCAAAAGTGCGACCCGAATAAGCAACTAAGTATAAAAAATGAAGTATGTGAGGGACGGTTCTGCATAACAGCACCCCCCTCATTTTTATGAAAAGTTGGTTAAGAGCAAATATTCTTGAAATAGTTACTGATGTGCCTAAGATCAGTTTTCCCTTCAGCGACCATAATAACAAATTCTAGAAAATCATTCACATCATATTGAGGCTTTTCGCCGTTAGCCCTGAGAAAAGCGAGAGCAGTCGCTGAAGCAGTTCTTTTGTTTCCATCAAGAAAGGAATGGTTTTTCGCAATATAGAAAAGGTATGCAGCTGCCTTATCGTATACAGTTTTATGCAGATCTTCGCCAAAAACAGCCATCATCGGAGCGACCACAGCGGATTCTAATAATCCTATTTCTCGAATACCAGGTAGCCCACCAAATTGGTCGATCATGGCTTCATGTATCTCTATTACTTGCTCAAAGGATAAGTAAATCATCGATTAGATAACTTTTGCATCAGTTCGGCGTCGTCTTGAAGAATTTTCTTAAGTTCTTTTCTGAAGGATTTGTCGTTTAGAAATTTCGGTGGATTTTTCACGACATCTTTTGCCAATAATCCAATGAAATAATCTTTCATGCTTTGATGCAAGGCAGAAGCCTTCATCTTCGCAGCAGCATGCAAGTGGACAGGGCAATCAAATGTGAAACGAATATCATCTTTGTGTGCGCTCATATGGCACCTCCTAACATTTATTATATCTTATTGTCGTATTTAAGACAATAAGATATGATTGTCCTAATTTTCCATTGCTCTGAGCCCGGCACTATTCCTTTCCTTAAATTCACTTTTGCTCTATTCTAACTATTGTACTTATCCAAATCCAATGGCATCAAATATGTTATCGCCCATTTTGAATCTTTTTGGACGCTCCCCATTTCTCCCTTTGCAATCCCATATGGAAAAGGTCGTCACCTGCATTCAACTTCTTCCCGATCTATTTGAAGCGCTAGAAAAACAAGAATTTGAAAAAGTCGAGACAATCGCAAATAGAATCTCTGACGTCGAACACCAAGCCGATTTAACAAAAAATGATATCCGCAACCATCTCCCCAAAACTCTGTTTCTCCCTGTCGATCGCACCCACCTCCTTGATATACTAACCATTCAAGATCGCCTGGCTGATGCTGCTGAAGACATCGCTGTCTTAACAACATTAAAACCCCTCAAGCTTCCAGAGCAATTTAAAGAGGACTTTCATCTATTTCTTCAAAAGAATATTGAAGCTTTCAATGGCGCCCACTTGATCATCAAAGAGATCCATGAACTGCTTGAATCATCATTTGGAGGCATCGAAGCCCAAAAAGTACGGTCCATGGTCGACAATGTCGCTTTCAAAGAACACGAAGTCGATTTGCTTCAGCGCATTTTATTAAAAAAACTTTTCCGATCTGACGACGAAATGAGCTATTCCTCTTTTGATCTTTGGCAGAAAATATTCCAAACTATTGCCTCGATCTCCAACCTTTCTGAAAACTTAGCCTATCGCGTTCGGATGACACTGGAGTTAAAATAACAATGCCCACCGAATCGATCCTACTTGTATTGACGCTTGTCGCAGGCTTCTATATGGCCTGGAACATTGGTGCCAATGATGTGGCGAATGCGATGGGAACTTCTGTTGGTTCGGGAGCTCTGACGCTTAAGCAAGCGATCTTCATCGCTGCCATTCTTGAGTTCTCTGGCTCCTTCTTCTTTGGTTCTCATGTATCTGCAACACTACAAAGCGGTATCATAAAAGCTGAAATTTTCTCCGATGTCCCCTTACAACTTGTTGACGGCATGTTAGCTGCCCTTCTTGCCACTGGCGCCTGGTTGCAAATTGCCTCCTATTACGGATGGCCTGTTTCGACAACGCATGCCATTGTCGGCAGCGTCATTGGTTTTGGAGCCATCGTTGGCGGCATCGACGCCATTCAGTGGAGCAATGTTGGATTTATCGTCTCCAGCTGGATCCTTTCTCCCATATTCGGAGGGATCATTTCCTATGTTATCTTCACAACGCTGCGACGACAGATTCTGTATACTGAAAATCCTGTCGCTAAAGCTAAAAAGCTCACTCCGATTTTAGTTTTTATCGTTCTGACAATCCTTTCGATGATCTTGCTCTTCAAAGGGCTGCAAAACCTTCCAGGAAATCTTGATTTTGTCCAATCAATTGTTATTTGTCTTGCCATCGGAGTAACTGGGGCCATCATTAGTCGATTTTTAGTGCAACGGATAAAGGACATCCCTGTAAAAGCTCAAGAGCATCCCTATCACGATGAAGTGTACACCGGTCTTGAAAAGGCGAAGAAACATCTGCAGCAGGTCCAAGTTACATCCAGAGGGCAAACACAATATCAAGTATCCCAACTTTTGGAGGAACTTGATGCTCTTTCAGAGTCCCTGAAGCCAAAGCAAGAAAATCGACCGATGAGCCAAGAATATATGGTCGTCGAGAAGATTTTTGGATATTTGCAAATTTTAAGCGCATGTTTAATGGCATTTGCACACGGTGCAAACGATGTTGCAAACGCGATCGGCCCACTATCAGCTGCTATCGACATCCTCAATACCGGAGTTGTCAATGTTCAACCCCATGTGCCTACATGGGCTTTAGGACTTGGTGGCGTGGGCATTGTGATTGGCCTGGCGACTTGGGGATGGCGCGTCATACTGACAATTGGGAAAAAAATTACAGAGTTAACGCCGACGCGTGGGTTTGCAGCAGAGTTTGGAGCTGCTTTTACGATTTTGGCAGCTTCCCGTTTAGGGATGCCTATTTCCACAACGCATACGTTAGTGGGGTCGGTTATTGGTGTTGGTTTGGCGCGTGGGATTGAGGCATTAGATCTTTCGACGATGCGTGACATTGTCATTTCTTGGATTGTGACAATTCCAATCAGCGCAGCAATCACTGTGGCTTTCTTTTATTTGCTGCAGTCGTTTTAACAACCTATGGCAAAATCTACCGAGAAATTGGGAAAGATCTTTTTAATTTGAGAAAGGATCTTTAACGTCGGATTGCATTTTTTATTTTCCAGCCTTTGATAGCTATAAATATTTTCGAATCCCAGTTTATGTGCAACTTCTTGTTGAGTAAGACCTTGCTGAATTCGGTTGTACCTAACCATAAAGGAAAAAGCGATCGAGGGATCTACTTGAACTTCTACAATGCTACGAGATGGAGAAATAGAGTCGTCAGGAAGAGTGGCCAATTTCTTAGAATCCGTTGGTTCTTCGATATAAAGATTTAAAGCCTCTTGCATATTCTCGCGGAGTTCTTCAATCGAATCAGCTTCAGTAAAGCACCCTGATAATTCAATGCACTCAGCCCAAAAACCTTTACCTTCTTTGTGTATCTTGAAATGGTATTTCATAAAAAGAAGGCCTCCTATTTTGTTTCTTCTAATTTTTTTCTAAGACCATGCTCAGTCCCTATCTTTAAGTTCTTTATGATTAGGAATGATCACTGTTTCGCTTCCCTTACTCAATTTCCAATGACTCCCTTTTCCTGCTCCTGGGACAAGTTCATAACCTGCTTTATAAAAGAGCTTCCGCATTTCTTTTCCGCTGATAGGCACCATCGCCTCCATAGTATATCTTTATCTTACCAAATTCATTTGGTAAAGTCAAGGATTGTTACCAAACCATCATTTTTTTTAAATTCCAGCATACATCCAGGCTCTAATTCTGACAAGCTGAGCAAGCTTTTCTTTGGTATGTTTTTTCATAATTTTCTTTGCCTTAATTCTATCCTCAAAATTTTTCTCTCTATCTGACTTTATCCTAAGAACGGAGATTGACTTGGTACCGGCCCTCCGGGACGGTGTGCTAGGGTGATGCTATCCCAGGCTTCACTGACCCCTCCGGGGAGCTTCAGCCTGGGCTATTACATGAACAGGCCCTCCGGGCTGTTTGCAACGTCTATTATTTGCTGCGCTTCATATGCCAAAGCAGTTAGTCAACAAAAATCGATCATGTTGATAGATCCTTAACAACCGTATGAGTCGATTTCAAGCTATGATCAAGCCACAAAGCATACACCAAAGCGAACAAACAAATTCCTAATGCAAAAATCAAAACAACAGAGGCATTCGAATGCCAAAAAATCAATTGTCCCAGAAGGGGGCAAATACAACCCCTCACACCCACCAAAGCAAGATTTAATCCAGAATGTGAAGTGCTCTCATTTTCGCGAGCAAATATGGGACCAGAAAGATTCCAGCTAAGTTCACACCCAGCTTGCATGACCCCATAAATGAGATATGCGAAAAACACCAAGCTGACAGATATTTGTGAGAACAGTAGTGCTAACATAAATAAACACGAGCAAAGATTGATGCACCCGTTGAATAGATAGAGAGAAACTCGATTGACCCAATGAGCCCACAAAGGTGCTGTCGCAAGGAAGGCTACCCCCTTGCAACAACTGAAGGCAAAAGTCAGTTCCTTATAAGATAGATTTAAGCTCTCCTTAAAGAAAATGGGGAGCATGGGTTGCAGGGTGACGATTCCAACACCCCCGCAAAAAAACAGCATGAGATACTTTGCAAACTCTGGCTGCTTTCGCAATAACTGCCAACTTTTTATTATTGGTGCTATCAGTGCTGAATAACCCCCTTCATATTGTTCTGAGGCTTGAAAAATAGTTTCCAATCTTAAAAGAATAACGCTATACAAAATTTGAAAAAGGCCAAGCAGCACAAATAAAAACTTCCAGATTGCATGATCCAGATCCATCCAAAAAGACAAAATAAGCGGTATGAAGATTATGACTGTATAATTTATAGAAATTCCCTTCGACACTATGTTGCTGATGGATTGCAAGGGAAAATTAATTTTCAAAACTTCGGCCCAAATGGGATAACTGGCTCGCCGCGTAGCCATGAAAAGGGCATAAGAGGCAATGAAAAACCAGGTATTGTTAACGAATGGAAACAACAGGCATGGCAAAGCCCCCAACATATTAAGGGAGATTAAATAAGATCTTGCGCGGCATCCATGCTTTAAGAAATTGGCATTAACGTAATAAGCAACAAGAGAAGTTGTCGGTTTAATGATTGCAATGATGGTTAGCTGCAATAAGCTAGCATTTAGCTCCGCGTTTGCAATAAAGATCAGTAAGGTAAAAAGTGCCTCCAGGGGGCTGCATAAGATACGTCCAGCGAAAAATATTTTAGACACAAGATTTAAATTCTTCATAATTTCAATGAGATATTAACTCGATTTGGGGGCTATTTAATACGTTTAAACTAAAACAAGGAGTCTTTTATGGCAGCAGCTACGAGTATAAGTCCAGGATATTTTAGAGACAATTATTTTACTTGGAAACATGAGACGGGATGGGTTAATTGAAAACATTGGATCACTTACCTCTTCCAAATGGGTTCGTAAGAAAAAAAGTTAAAGCTTATGAAGTTTCTGCTAAAATTTACGAAAGATTTACGGGTAAATATTGAACAAATATTTCCTGTATAAGTAAGCACAGAAACGAAATCCAATTGCAGAAAATTGAAAATTTATTATGTGATTTCTTATGACTGAACGATCGCGAAAACTTTCACAAACTCAAAAGTCGGGCTTGTGTAAAAACTATTCAATTATTAAAATGCCAGTTTCTGATCCACTCAAAATCTTAGGAGTTTTTATGCGTAAATTTGCCCCTATCACCCTCGCTGGGCTAATTTTCACCTCGATTTCCCCACTATCTGCTGATATCGATCAACAGCCCGATTCTGCTTTACAGATGCAACAGCAAGCAGAACAGCCTCAAACTTTAACAAGAAGTCCGAGTCCTACCCCTCAGGCTCAAACACCATCCACGAGGACAATTACACCATTTACAGGCAGGCTCACAAAAGATCGCGTGCGCATGCGCCTTCAGCCAAGCCTCGAGGCTACAATCGTGAAGGAACTGGATTCTGGGGATATGGTCATTGTCACGGGAGAGTCAGACGATTTTTATGCAGTTGAACCCCCTGCTGATACCAAAGCGTACATCTTTCGCACATTTGTTCTTGATGGCTATGTTGAAGGGCATCGAGTCAACGTTCGCATTGCTCCAGATATGAATGCCCCAGTCATAGCGCAAATGAATTCAGGGGATACTCTAAACAATGGAACTATCTCTGCCGTTGACAAAAAATGGATCGAGTTTACTCCTCCTCCATCAACCCGATTTTATGTTGCTAAAGATTACATTGTAAAAATCGGCGATAAAAACATGATGGCTTCTATTAAGAAGCGAAGAGATGAAATACACTCTCTAATGACCTCTGCGTCGCAAAATTTCCAAACAGAAATGAAGAAGCCATTCGAACAAATGAATGTGGAAGACTCTTTGCGAAAGTTGAATTTGGCTGTGAACAATTACAAAGAATTCCCTGTGGAAACAGCACGGGCAAAAGCACTTCTAAATAATATGCAAGAGGCTTATTTACAGAAAAAGCTCGCTGCTATGGAAGCTAAAGTGAAATTTATGTCGGCTGCGAATGCCACGCAAACACCTGGACAGAGCACTCACACCTCTTCAGAGATGCCTGCATCTAAAACATCAGGCGTGCCGGGGATCAATAGCAAAATGGCTGCTTGGCAATCTGCAGAACAGAAAGCATATGAAGATTGGGCGCAAACACAGCCAAATAAGCCTACTATGGAAGAGTTTTATAAAAACCAAAAACAAAATGCTGTTACCTTACAAGGTATTTTGGAGCCATTCAATCGATCTGTTAAGAATAAGCCTGGCGATTACATGTTAGTCACCCAAACTAATCATATACCCATTGCATATCTCTACAGCACGCAAGTCAATTTACAAGACAAAGTAGGGCAAGCCATTGCCTTGCAAGCTACCCCCAGAGATAACAATAACTTTGCCTTCCCAGCTTACTTCGTTCTCGCTGTAGAGTAACCTGAGGCAATGAAGAGATTTTACCACAGAGATCACAGAGGGAAGAGGGGAAAAGGAAGAGGTATGGAAGAAATTTCATGATTTCTTTCCTCCTCCTTCTCTCCTTGTGCTCTGTGATCTCTGTGGTAAAACCCCTTTTTGTTTACATAACAGGTAATTGACTCCAACCACATTTCTTCCTCTTGGTAACATATGGTACTCTCTCGGCTACATTCAGTTTCTCTGCTAGGTCTCGAAGTAGTTCTTGTAGATGTTGAAGTGGATGTGCGTCAAATTAGAGAGGGAGATAAGACTGTCTTTGTCATCGTCGGATTACCTGACACGGCTGTCAGAGAATCTAAGGATCGGGTTTTAACAGCGATCCGAAACTCTGGTTATAGCATACAGACCCTCTACTGCATCGTCAATCTTGCTCCCGCAGACCTACGAAAAGAAGGGTCCTTCTATGATCTCCCCATTGCCTTGGGGGTACTCCGTTCTTTGAAACGTATTCCAGAAACATCTCTCTTTGACGAATATCTCTGCGTTGGTGAATTAGGACTGAGCGGCGAAACCCGTCCCATTCAAGGGGCGTTGGCTATAGCCATGCTGGCTCGTGATCTTGGTAAGAAGGGCATTATGCTCCCTGCAATCAATGCCCACGAAGCCGCTGCTGTTCCTGGCATTGATGTCATTCCGATTAAACACTTGAGAGACGCCGTTGCATTTTCACAAAAACCCGCCTCCATCACACCTGTCAGGAATGAAATTTCATCTTCCCTCTTTAAACTTGCAACTCCTCCCATAGATTTTTCTGATATCAAAGGACAAGCTCACGTCAAACGTGCAATGGAGATCGCTGCTGCTGGAGGACATAACATTGTTTTATCCGGTCCTCCAGGATCTGGCAAAACAATGATCGCAAAAGCATTGGTGGGCATTATGCCTGAGCTTACCGTTGCTGAGGCTTTGGAGGTAACAAAGATCCATTCGGTCGCAGCAATTCTTCCCGAAGGGCAAAGCATTGTCACACAGCGTCCATTCCGCTCACCTCACCATACAATTAGTTATGCAGGACTAATCGGAGGAGGTACAGTGCCTCGTCCTGGTGAAGTCTCCCTTGCACACAATGGGATCTTATTTTTGGACGAATTTCCCGAGTTTTCGCGTGCTGTATTGGAAGTGTTGCGTCAACCGCTCGAGGATCGCAAAGTGACCATTAGCCGAGCCCACGGCAATTTTACGTTTCCTACAAGTTTTATCTGTGTAGCGGCCATGAACCCTTGTCCTTGCGGTTATTTGGGTCATCCCGACAAACGTTGTAGAGATACCCAACTACAAATTGATAGATATCAAAACAAAATATCAGGACCTCTTTGGGATAGAATTGACATGCATATTGAAGTGCCTGCATTGCGTTATCGAGAGATGGTCGATAGCACTCCGGGAGAATCATCAGCTGTAGTGCGTTCTAGGGTTGTAGCTGCCAGAGGACGCCAGAAGCAGCGGTTTGGGATAGAAAGGACTAATGCTTTGATGTCTTCACGGGAGCTGACCCAATATGCTGGACTAGATGTCACTTGCAAAGAACTTTTAAGAGAGGTGATTGATGGGATGGGAATCTCTGCAAGGGCCTGTGATCGCTTGATTCGGGTATCGCGAACGATAGCTGATTTGGATGGGGCGGCCACGATAAGAAGAGAGCACGTGATGGAGGCGATCTCTTTCCGCAACATGGCTGTGAGATAGACTTCGACTTAGGTAAACACAATGGAATCCTTGGACGAACCGCTTTTTGTATCAGCTCCCTTCTTTATGATCAGAACACCGCTGTTTTCCATTCAAGAATTTTTCAAACTCTTCGATAAAAAACTCAAATTGTCTCTATCCCTTTTTACAGAAAGCCAACTTCCATTAGTGCGTGAGGCAATTGCCGTTGCTTCGTCATCGCTTTATAAAGCGATGATAGATAAGAAAGAAAATGACCAAACTCATGCAAGTCTTTTAAAATACTTTTCTCGCATGACCACTCGATCGACACCTTTCGGGCTTTTTTCATTTGTTTCGATGGGATCGTGGGGACAATCAACTTCTGTCGAATTCGATCTTACAAAAATTCAGAAGCGCGTGCGACCTGATATGGAATGGCTGTTTGCTGTGATCGATCAACTGAGTTCGAACCCTCAACTCCATCCTTTTCTTTTGGTTAAACGCAATCCACTGATTTTTGAATCAATAGGTAGAACCTGTCTTAATTACTACCGAAAAAAGAAGGGCGAGGAGGAGGCCAAGACTGTTTCTGTACGTTCTTCCTTTTTAACTCGAGAAATTTTTGAGGGGACAGTGGCTCCTATTAGTTTTCGAGATCTTTTGGAAAAAATTATGCATCGTTATCCCACGCTTGCAAGCGATAAGGTCCAAGGGGTGATTGAGCAGCTTTTGCAGCAGCAATATCTTACTTTAACTCTTCAGCCTTCACTTTTAACAGAGTCTCCTTTTGATGACCTGCTGGCAAAACTTTCCAACACTCCTGCTGCTACAGAGTCTTTACAGGATGTTTCTGAGAAAATAAAAAAATACAACAACACTCAACTAGGCGAGGGAGAAGAAGCGCTTCTAAGTCTTAAACATGCAATGGAAAACGGAATTGAGATCCAAAACCTTATCCAGGTCGATACAGCCTATAACCAAAAAGGCCTCACTCTTTCAAACGCTATAGCAAAGGAATTGGGTTTAGCTGCTGAGGTGTTATGGCGAATAGCAAACGACTCCTCTGAATATTCGTTGCGTACATATCACGAGAAATTTTTGGAGAAGTATGGAATTTATCGCGTTATTCCCTTAATGGAATTATTGCATGAGGAAGGGGGATTAGGAGTTCCTGAACATTATTTAAAAAGCTCGTCTGAGCAAACTCCTACATATCGCAAAGAAAGTAAATGGAAGAAATGGCTAAAACATCAATGGTTTCAAAGTATAAATGAAGGCTGTAAAGAGATAGAATTAACAGAAGCTATACTGAACCAAATGCTTGAAAAAGCAGATAAAAATAAAGCGTTCCCTTCTTTCGATCTCTTTTGTGAGATCTTTGCTAATTCTTCTGCTAAAATAGATGAAGGAGATTTTCTTCTTTTAGTCTTTAGCAACTCCTCTCAGGGAGGTGCTGCGTTCGGAAGATTTTTAGACCTTTTCGGTGAAGCAACCAAGGAATCATTACGCAGCTTCCTTCAGGAAGAGGAGTCCCTTGAAAAAGAGAGTCTATTTGCTCAATCTTCTTATCTTTCTTATATTCCACGCAATGCAAATGTTGCTATTCATCCTAATCTTCGGGGGCATTCGATCGATATTGGAGGCTCAGGGGATTTTTCTTTGGAGGATATTTACGTTGGTGTAACTCCAGATAGATTTTATCTCACTCTAAAAGATCAGCGTCAGGAGCTTATCATTACCACAGGCAGCATGCTTACAAATTCCGTTGCACCATTTCCTCTGCGTTTTATCTGCGAACTCTCAATCGAGCGATATAAACCCATCGCTCCATTTTCATGGATGCCACTCGACGATCTGCCATTTTTCCCAAGAGTTCGGCTTAAAAAAACCATTCTCTCTCCTGCTAAATGGAAAGTAGATCTCTTTCAGCTTGGCCTTACAGCGAAAGATCCCCTTCCCGCTGTGGAGAAGAAATTTAATGCATGGGCAGAGCAGTGGAAAATGCCTCGGTATATCTTTATTGGCGATGGAGACCAAAAGATCTTGATGGATCGAGAACATCCTGCTCATATTCAGGAAATCATCAACCAAATAAAAAAAGATAAAACGGTTGTTTTCATCGAAAAAATTGGACAAATCGAAGGAGAGTGGGTTCAAAGTCAACGAGGGAAACACCTCTCCGAATTTGTTGTCCCTTTTATTAAAAATTCAAAATACGCATATGTACCCCATCGTTTTGCTGACACTAAGCAAGAGGCTATTGCATCCAGTGATCGTTGGAGGCTTCCTGGAAGTGAATGGTTGTTTGCAAAGTGTTATTTGGGTGCAGAACATGAAAATCGTTTCTTAATTGATCACTTCCACAACTTTACAAGTTATCTTTTGGAGAAAAAGATCATTACTGACTGTTTTTTTGTGCGGTATACCGATTCTAAATCGCATTTACGGCTTCGATTTCGAGGCGATAAAGAACGTATCATCTCAGAATTACTTCCATCCTTTCACGATTGGACACACTCTCTTTTGCAAGAACGCTGCATCAATGAGATGACTCTTTCAATGTATGAAAGAGAAGTGGAGCGGTATGGAGGCGAGACTCTTATCGAATCAGCAGAATCGTTGTTTTGCGCAGATTCTATAACCTCTATTTCTTTGGTCAATGCTATTTTAAGCAAGAAAACAATGTTATCAGAGGAAGTTGTGGGCGCCTTGAGTCTTATCGATTTCCTGCAAGGCTTGGGATTGAATCTCCAGCAACAGATCGAATTTTACTCGTCTCTTAAACTGGACAAAAAGGAACTAACGGGATTTCGTGAACATAAGTCCTCTTTGACATCCTTGGGCGGTGCTATCTTGCAAAATGCACTCATGGATCATTCTCAGGATGGGGTTGCCTTATGTGAAGCATTTCAAAGAAGGGAAATTGCTCTTCATGCCTTTGCTTCTCAAATGCAGCAGAGCCAGAGTCAGAAAAAACTTACAGTATCGCCGCAAATGATCAAGGACAGTCTTATACACATGCATTGCAACCGATTGCTAGGAAGAGATCCTAAGAAAGAAACTAAAGCACGTCTCTATGCCTATAATACTCTCATAGCCATCAATGAAAAGCTACGCCGAACAGGCGTGGTATATACCAGAATAAAAAATATTCTTTGAAAAAAATTAAAAAAATGTTAGTGTGATTCAGTTTCTGCGGCAAATATAAGCCCAGAACCCTATCACAAAAGGAAAAAATTATGAAAATTACTGAAGATCTCCGCTCGTTTATAAGCCCTATGCTAGAGAGCAATTCCATACTAGATGGAAAGAAGTCAAGCACTCAAAAAACAGATCTCTATGATTTGGATTTAAATATAACAAAAAGTGCTCAGAGTTTTGAGCCCATGAAGATAACTGATACTCAAACATCGCCACCAACAGATTGCTACCAATGTAATCAATCAAGGGGTAGTGGTTGTATGAACTGTTTCTAATCAGGTTCTTATAACTAATATGCCATCGCATACTGGGCATGGCCGACATTTATTAAAAGCCATGCCTCTGTAAAGAAAAATCACAATTACATCATTAAATACCAAATCCTTTACTTATCAATGCTATGACTACACAACCAGTTGAAGATATTGTATTAGATATTGCCTTAAGAATGAGTGATCCAGATTCAGTTAGAAAATTCATGCTTGATCCAAGCAACAGCAATCCCTATCCTTTTGTTCATAACAAGATTGCATGGCAAAATCTTTCGCTTGCTGGGGGTTATCCGGGCATGGTTCTCCTCTTTAATGCTCTTGAGCGCAATGGATTGGTAAAGGGAGAAATTGTTCACCACTACATACTGAAAATTAAAGAAGCCATTGAAGATGAGGGTTTTGTAAATCCTTCTCTGTTTAACGGGATTTGTGGGGCGTGCTTTGCACTGCAGGCAGCATCAATGGATGGCATGCGGTATCAAAGAATGTTACAGAACATTCAAAGCTATCTTTTAGAAAGTATCGAGTCGTACTATTTAGAGCCTTTAAGAACAAACCGAGAACAAAATCAGCCAGTCTTTTCTTATTTACATGATCTTATTCAGGGGCTTTGCGGGGTGGGTCGTTATGTTTTGGAAAATCTTTTTATCCCAGATTTCTTTGAAATGGCTAAAAAAATTACCACAACACTAATTAATTTCACCAAACCCTTGCAAGTACATGGCCATTCTGTTCCTGGCTGGTACCTTTCTCCAAATGACACACTGAATACTTGGCATAAAGAAGATTCTAAAGGAAACTTCAATCTAGGACTTGCCCATGGCATTCCAGGAATTTTGGCATTCCTTGCTATTGCCTCTCTAAAAGGGGTGGAAGTTAAAGGACAAAAAGAAACAATGATGGAAATTGCTTCATGGATTCGTCAAAAATCATTCAATAAGAATGACACCATTAGATGGCCTTATTCAGTACCCTGGGAATTAGAAATTCAGAAGAAGACAAGAGATGAAGACAGTAAGGATGCTTGGTGTTATGGGGTTCCTGGAATTGCTAGGGCTTTATTTCTTGCTGGAAAAGCCTTAGAGGATACGGAATTAAAGTCTTTTGCTATCACTGCATTTCGCGGTGTTTTTTGCCGTACTCGAAAAGAGTGGCAACTACACGGCCCCATGTTATGTCATGGAATTGCTGGTTTGCTCATGCTTACTCATGAGATGGCTAAGGAAAAGGAGTGTGGAGATCTTATCGTTAAGGTCAATGAATTAAAGCAGATCCTATTATCTTACTATAATTCCGATTCCCCTTTTGGATTCAAAGATGTAGAACTGTCTACTCAGGGTAATGTTGAAATCAGCAAAGCAGGATTTCTCGAAGGAAGTGCAGGAGTCCTTCTGACTCTTCTTTCCACGTCAGATCAGAATTTTAAATGGCATTTGCCATTAATGATTTCTAGCTGAGGGATTATATACGATCCCTAAGGAGCTGTGCAAAAAATGCATCATACAATTGACATCTGCCAAGATATCGCAGAAAAATTGCGTTCGCCTGAAGCTTTATATGAAACTATCGAAGATGAAAGAAGAAGAGGAACGTCTTTTGTCGAACATTGGCCCGATCTTTCACTCGCATCAGGGCTGCCTGGCATTGTCTGTTTTTATGCAGCAATGGATCGAGCATTTCCTGATCAACACTGGGATGATGTTGCTCATCAATACATAAAATTATTAGGTAGCGAATGTGAACGCAGAGGCTATGGAGGCTATTCTCTTTTCACTGGAATATCTGGCTTATGTTTTGCGGGATATCTTTGTGCAAAAGATTCACGCTATACAAATTTTCTAAGACAGCTGGATGTGGCATTAGTACAAGAAGTAGAGAAGGGTATCGCATACATTCAGAAACAATGTGTCGAGCCCGATCGTTATGTAGCACCCCATCATTACAGTCTCATGTATGGTTTAAGCGGTGTTGTAGCTTATTTAATGCTTCGTCAGCAAGATAGGCAATTGCAAAAACTTATGGGAGATTGCGTCGATATGCTTATTAGTATGTTAACTGCCAAGAAATCTGTTGCAGGGACTATGGTGCCAGGGTGGTTTGTGTCCCCTGAGCACCAATTTGATAAAGAACAATATCCACATGGAAGCTATTTTCTCTCTACACAATTTGGGATAACAGGCTGTTTGTCCATCCTTTCTCTGGTGGCATGGCATGGTAAGGGATCTGCTCAACTTTCAAAAGCAATTAAAGAAATTGCCTCTTGGTTATGTCAAAAGCAGGTGGAAACGCCTTTTGGCCACAGTTGGCCTGAGATATTACCTATAGAAACAGACATTAATAAACAGAAATGGCCACAGTCACATTATGGCGATGATTGGAAGAGTGGACGGCCATCGGCAGCCATTAGCCTTTATATGGCGGGGAGGGCAATGCAGGACAAGGATATGATGACCTTTGCTGAAGAGCGCTTTGCTTCGCTGTTTCATGAGACAGATGCAAGTTTACAAGCTCCCTCTTTTTCCTTTGGACAAGCAGGTTTGCTTGCCTCAACTTATCGAATGGCAAAATTGACAAATAGTTCATTTTTGATGCGGCAAGTGTCTGTTTTAGAATCCTCTTTGAAAAAACTCTATAGTCCTTCCTATCGATTTGGATTTCAGCGAGTTCGCAAAATTGATGAAATAGAATTCCCATGGAATGATCCAGGCCTTCTTGATGGTGCAGTGGGGGCCGCATTAGCTCTTTTATCAGCAGATGGACGCCTAGAGGATTTCGCTTGGGATCGCGCTTTTCTTTTAACCTAGAAACGGCACCAAAGTAAATCGCCGTTTTTAGCTTTAAGGTAATCTTTTTGGAATGATCAGAATAAGGAGATCACAGTGTACTAGTCTTCTACGGCGATGGTTTTTTCGAGGACTTCTTTTGTGCAATACACTGGTGCGTTATTCGTCAAAGCTAAGGTCAAGCAATCGCTCGGCCTGGCATCAATCTCCACAATGTGCCTCAAATCCCCTTGCTGAAACTCCAAAAATAACCGGGCATAATAAATCGTATCCTGCACATCATTGATGACTACCTGAATCACTTTAATGTCAAATCCTCGAAAAATCATCGAGATTAAGTCGTGAGTCAACGGTCTTTGCTTGGGTGTATCAGTCAAATAAAACTGCAAAATCTTTCCCACTTGGGGATCTGCATAAATAGCAAATTTCTTCTCTTTTGTACCCAATACAACCACAGTATAGGAACGGGTTTGCATAATTTTATCAAATGAGAGCTGTACGATCTCTGAAAGCATTATAAACCCCTATGTAAGGACTATATCACTGCCATATTTTGACTTTTCCATCAGGATAGCCAATGATGACTCTGCCTGCCATTCCAAGAAACAATCCCGTCTCTAAAACTCCTGGAATGCTGCGAATAACTCCTTCAGTCTTATATGGTTCCATGTCATTTGGCAGCTGCAAATCCACGATGTAATTTCCATTCTCTGTGATATAAAAACTCTCTTCCTTGGTTTTCCTCATCGTACCGATAAAACCTTTTTGTGCAAGGTGAAATAACGTCGCATTATGAGCAAAGGGGAGAATTTCTACCGGCAATGAATAGCCGCCTAAACTTTTTACACGTTTCGATTGATCGACAATCACTATCATCTCGCGACTCATTCCAGCTACGATCTTTTCTCTCAGCAAAGCACCCCCACCCCCTTTGATCATTTGTTTCTTATCATCAATTTGATCCGCCCCATCAACGGTCAGATCGAGTTGAGACACTTCATCGATATGCGCAATTGGGATTTCCCCTTGCTTGGCTTGATCTAATGATGCTTTTGATGTAGTTACTGCTTTGATCCGCAGTCCTTTACGACACCGTTCAATCAGATGGGCAATGAAAAATGCTGCAGTTGACCCAGTGCCTAACCCAATAAGCATCCCATCTTGAACCAGTGACGCTGCAGCTTCTGCTGCAGCATTTTTTGCAATATTCATATTTCCCACCATGAGAACTCTTTCCCTTTTTTGCACAATATAATAGATTGGAGAAAAACTTAACATCCTTCCTTATATGGTTACGATATGAATCTAATTGGATTAAAACAACTCATTGCACATTTAGACATTCTTCTTCAACCTTCGCTGATTTCTGATTCTTGCCCCAATGGGCTGCAGGTGCAAGGAGCGCCTGGAATTGGACACATTGGGACAGCAGTTTCTGCAAGTTTAGAAACGATTCAACGTGCAGTGGATTTAGGAGTACAAACGCTCATAGTCCACCATGGTCTTTTTTGGACGGGGGATAATTTCGAGATTGTCGGTTCAAAACGGGAGAAATTATCGCTACTTCTGTTGAACAACATCTCACTATTAGCCTACCATCTCCCGCTGGATTTACATAAACAGTATGGTAATAACTGGAGAGCAGCCCAGGAAATGGGGTGGACAGAATTGGAGCCATTTGGGATGTACCGAGGCATTCCCATTGGGGTAAGAGGAACTTTTTCTTCCTGTTCAGTCAAAGATTTTCAATGGAAACTCGAAGAGTACTATGAACACCCAGCTACATGTGCCTTAGGGGGCAATCAAATCATTTCCTCGGCTGCATTGGTTTCCGGAGGAGCTTATAAAAGTCTTCAAGAGGCTGCAGCAGCCGATGTGGATTGTTTTATTACAGGCAATTTCGATGAACCAGCCTGGCATCAAGCTTTTGAAGAAAAGATCAATTTTTTTGCAATGGGACACTCTGCAACTGAACGGATAGGTCCACGTGCCTTGGGAGAGCATCTGCAAGATCATTTTCAAGTGAAGACTACATTTATTGATGTGTCCAACCCTTTTTAGGCCTAAATGACGATAGAGATTTTCAGCTGGATTGCCTTCAATATCTTTGTATTGCTGATGCTTTACATTGATTTAAGGATATTTCATCGAGAATCTCATGCAATTGGTCATAGAGAAGCATTCATTAGTTCTGCTGTTTGGATAATTTTAGCCCTTCTTTTTTGTCTCGGGCTCTATTTTGTTTCGGGCACAGAACCTGCGCTGAGCTTCCTGGCGGGATTTTTATTGGAAAAGTCTCTTAGCGTCGATAACCTGTTTGTTTTTCTCATGATTTTTACCTATTTCGCCATTCCTAAAAAATATTTGCACAAAATCTTGTTCTGGGGTGTTTTGGGGGCTCTTGTCATGAGGGCAGTCTTTATTTTTTCCGGGGTTATCTTAATTCAAAAGTTTGAATGGATGATCTATTTACTTGGTGCATTATTAATTTATACTGGGATAAAACTCGCTCTTCACAATGGTGTGGAGGTTGATATAGAGAAAAATTTCGTCTTGCGTCTATTCCGGAAATTTTTTCCTATCACCGACAATTATAATGATGATGCTTTTTTCATAAAAAAGAGCGGAAAATATTTTGCAACCCCTCTTTTTGTGGTATTGCTTCTGATAGAAACAACAGACATACTCTTTGCGATTGATTCGGTGCCAGCGATCTTATCAATCACCAAGGATCCGTTTATTGTATATACATCGAATGTCTTTGCGATTTTGGGATTGCGATCTCTCTATTTTGCTTTGGAGAGTTCGATGCAGTTGTTTAAGTATCTAAATTATGGCCTTGCGATACTTCTTGTCTTTGTAGGGATCAAGATGTTGTTATCGCATGTCTTTCCTATTCCGGTGTCGGTTGTATTGATCACGATAGCGTCAGTCTTATCAATCTCAATCGCTGCCTCTGTCGTCTTAACAAGAAATTAAACGCAAAGGCGCGAAGCTCCCTGCCGGAGGGGCAATCGAGTGGGTTCGTCTTTGACATACTCCGGTTCTTTCGAAAAATAGCTTGAGTTATTTAGGAGGCGTGAAGACGCAAAGTTAATAGCTTAAAAATCACTTGAAATTAATGTATCCCAAAAGATACAATAAGGTTATATGGAAGAAATCGAAATTGAACTCTACGAAACCGTCACTGGCAAGCGACCCTTCAAAGGAGATAGGTCATGGCAAGAAATAAAAAATATCAAGAATTTCTACTCGAGCATTTAGCAGATCACGATGAAGCCGTCGCGTACCTAAACGCAGCTTTAGAAGAAAGCCTTAAAGGTGATGAAGAGTCACAACATCTTTTCTTGATCGCTCTTCGAAATGTTGCTGAAGCGCAAGGCGGAGTGGGAGCATTAGCTAAAAAAGCTCATGTTGGCCGTGAAAGCCTCTATAAAACTCTTTCTGGGGCTGGAAATCCTAAATGGCATACTCTTGTTTCTCTTTGCGTGGCGATGGGATTGAATCTTAGATTGAATTAAACTTGCTATCCTTCCTATCCTGCCTGATCCTGCATATCCTGTTACTTTTCTCCTTTTCAGCCTTCATCCTTTCCTGCCTGATCCTGCATATCCTGTTACTTTTCTCCTTTTCAGCCTTCATCCTTCAGCTTTCATCCTTCAAAAAGTCGGGGTGGTGGGATTCGAACCCACGACCTCTTCGTCCCGAACGAAGCACGCTAGCCAAGCTGCGCTACACCCCGTAGTGAATAATCGATAAGAGCAATGTTTGCTTCAGCTACCTGCTTCAGCATCTTCAACCGCTTAATGTTAGTCTCAAGCTTTCCCACTTCTTGCTGCCAAGGAGTTTTGCGTTGCTTCGACTCATGAAGCTCACGCTCCAAGACTCTGTTAAAAACTGCATTAAAAATGTCTAGAACATAAAGATATCCAACCTCTTCCGCCATGTCAATTTCACTCACTGTGGCTTTTCCACTTTGCGCAATTTTGGGAGGCTCCTGAGCTACTTTAATCTGTTTAGATAGGGAGGAGTCTTCTTCAATGATGACTTCCAAATGCTGCAGACATCGCACAAGGCTTGCACGCAACTCGTGCATTGCCTCGCGCACACGTTGTGTTGTGACTTGTGGCATAGCACTCTGTGCTATGGCTTCATGCACGCGTGTGGAGAGATCGAACTTTTCAGTCAAATAGACGCTGGCCACTTCTTTCAAAGTGTCGTTCTCAACATTTGGGAAACCAATACCCCCTTCTGTGGCATTGATAAGCTGATTTTCAGGATGTTCTTCAGCAAAATCACCAATCCAATTCGCCTCAGCAATCCACTTCCATACTGTGTAAACTGGTTTGCCATAGATGTCATCGCGAATGATAGCTGTTTGATCGAGATCTTCAAGATTGATGATTTCCTTTTTCTTCACTTTGCTTTTTTTGACAACTCCTTTCGCATAAACTTTCATATTTGTATAAGCCAGGTCCATCCCGCAAAAAATGATCGGATCACAACCCATTGCATGCGCAATAGCGATACAAAAGTTCACGACATTAAAACCCTCATCCAACTCCTCTTCATCACTAGGGATATCAAGCTTTTGTTCAAACCATTTTGCAACATCATACCCACCGCTGCCCGTGACATAAAGTCTTGGTCCAGACACCAATCTGAGGGCATCAGAATATAAGCGATTGCGGTAGAGAAAGGGTTCCTGAAGTGATTTACTCTGCCTGACGCGTATTTCTTGCTCAGGATTGGGGTCGATGCCTGCACAAAAATGGGGATGAATATCTGCAGCATTCAGCGCATTGACAGCAGATCCTCCAGCAAAAATTAAAGCTTTCTCTTTAAGATCCTTCAACATTGGAAGCTGCTTTGAAAGGGACGGACCAGCCCCGCAGATGATGGCAGGAACCTTTTGAAATTTGCCAAATAATCGATTGGCTAAATAGGCGCCTTCCAGCGAGAGCATATTGAGGTAGAAATTTCGAAAAAAGACCACTCCGCACTTTAAATATTCATCGACTAAGGCATGTTGCAAGGTGGCATCATACGCAATTTTATGCTCCAGCTGTTCTAAGCGGTCTCCTTTTTTACGCATGTAAAAAGGGAGAGCAGACACCATGATCTTTGTGGTCATGTAACGCCAATACAACTGGGATAAAGGGGAATCTTTTTTTTCAATATCATCAAAATAGTGAATAGCGACCTGTTTATCACGTAAAATAGGACCTGCACGATCAGATTCAAAGAATCTTCTGATCACAGCCAGATCATCTTCAAGGAAAACAATTTGGTGTGCACGATTTTTTTTTAGCCAGGGTTTGACGACATCGTAGGCATATCCTAAACCAAGGCCATAGACATACAAGACTTCTACGTAAGTAAGATCGAGGTTTGCAAACCAGTTGTGCTGCTCTTTTAGAGCCCCTTTGTGGGAATGATAAAAAGTGGTTTTACCTTCATCATTCCGTTTTAAGTTTAGCTCACCCTCTATTGTGTTGCAAAACTGCAGGTGATCACATTCGACATAAGGAAGAAATACAACAGCCTTGGGATCAGCGTGAGTCCATCGTGCACTGTTTTTTTCTAAATTATTTCGTTTCATATCTACATTTTCTCGTCGTCATTTTTCCCTATTATATCTTGCATATGATCTAAATCCCGCTGCAATTTTTCTGTGATCTCTTTCATTTTATTTTGCATCTCTCGTTGCATGGAGGGAGTCTTCCAGATAGACTCTTCTGTATTTGGATTCTGTATGCCAGACTCAAAAACTAGTTCTTCATTGATTTTCTGTAAATGCTCGATCGCATCGTGCAGGTCTGTCAGGTCCTTATGTAAAAGCTTCTCATCTGTTAACAAAGGAGTGATTATATTCAGCTGTTCACACACATTTGTCAAGGATTCTGTCAACGTTCCTGTGTTGCGGGTAACAGCATCAAAATAATCTTCCTCAACAGCCAATGACTCAGGGATGAGCTGCCCTTCAGCTGTCCAATGATAAGAATGGACGATATGCGATTCCTCATTGTAGAGTACTTCTTGAGCCATCTGCCCATTAACATGCCAAGATCTTGCCGCACCGATTGGTTTTCCATTGAGATACTGCACTTCCAATATGAGCCTTCCAGCAATATCCCAAGATCTTTCCCACCCATGACGCATGCCTTGCTGGTATCCCAATTCCCTTTTTTTCTTTCCATCAGGATAATAAAGGGTTACTGGACCTTGCAACAGCCCTCTCAAATACTCCATTACAGTTTTCAATTGCCCGCTTTTATAGTAATATCGCTGCTCCCCATCCCACACTCCATCGACATATTGCTGCTCGCTAAATAGTTGGCCTGAGCTGTAAAAGAAGGTTGCAAGGCCTTGCTGCAATCCATGAACATAAAAACTTTGCGCGAGAATCGCACCATCTTCTCCATAAAACACACAAGGACCATGCAATTGATTGTCTAAATAAAAATACTCCATTTTTTTTGAACCATTCGGATATTCAATCTGCACCGCCCTTCCGGGAGCTTCGTTCAGAGGATCGACTTCTTTGAGCGATGCTCCCTGGAGTGCGCTGCTCTGCACCGGCGTTCCGCTCGCTGCTTCAGCCATAAATTCCAGAATTGGCATTTTAAGTACGAGCATTCGAATCATGGCTTCATGCGCTGCAGCAATTTCTTGGAGATCACGATAACATTGAGCTTCTACAAGTACCTTACGAGTTAATCTTTCTCCTTCAGTAAGGTCAGCATCATAATCAATTTGCTCCAATTCAAGCTTATTGGAATCGTGTAGAAATTCTTCAAAGTCTTTCAAAATGGCCTGATAACCATCCTCTTGTTGAATCTTGGACGTAAATATTTGGACACTTTCCGATGTACTCTTAGAAGGATCTTGTGCAATTGCGATCGTAACATCATAAAGAATCTGATAATAGTCCTGGCACCTTGTCAGGCTGCCGATCATCTCTTTTGCAATCTCATTTATATTCTCTTGGTTAACGCTGGGAGGCATCAAGCAGTTTTGAAGTTCTCCATGTGCAAATACATTCAGATCGATTTCGCGTTGTAAAAAATGGTCTGCAACTTCTTGAAGGGGCTTGTTCGGAATCTCCATCATTCCTATACCTCCTTCAGTTGCATTGATAAATAAAACATTGGGGTGAGCTTGCGCGAAACGAGTATACCATACCGATTCGGATACCCATTTCCATAGCGTATGAACAGGTTGACCGTAGATATCATTTTTTACAAGAAGCTCTTCGTGAATTCCCTTTGAAATGAAGTTCTTGCGGTGGTGTAGAGGATGACGAGTCACTCCAGACTGATACGACTTCTTATTGGAATATGCTAGATCGACTCCCACCAAAATGATTGGGTTGCAGCCCATCTCACAAGCCAGAGCTGTGCTGAAATTAATAACATTAAATCCCTCTTCAACTTTTGGAGCTGTAATTCCCAATTTCTTTTCAAACCAATCGGGACCGGTCATGCTGCCGCTGCCTGTGACATAGGTAATTGCCCCGTGGATATTGTCTAAGACAGATGGACAAACGCGTCCACGATACAAGTAGGGCACCTCAAACGCAGTGTTCATGATCAATCGGGTGTTCTGTTCTTCATTGGGATCGATCGCCAAACCAAACTGAGGAAGCAGTCCAATAGAATTGATAGCATTCATGGCTGTGCCTCCAGCAAAGATGACTGCTTTATTAGAGAGCTGCTTGACCAAAGCAATGTTTTTGTCTAATGAGGGACCGGCACCGCAGATGATGGCTGGAATACCCTTGAACTGATTGTATAGACCTGAAGCAAGATAAGAAGAAGGAAGTTTTGATAGATTTTGATAATAGTTTATGTAGAAATGTTGACCGTAATTGGAATACTCGTAGTGGATTGCTTGATGGATATTGTTCCAAAATCCCAATTTTGCATTGATGACCAACAGCATGTCAGGAAATTCTTTAGCATAACTGTGTAGAGCCGAAAGTCGATATTCATTTTGAGAAAATAGTTCTGCTAGATGGCTCCAAAGCTCATCGGTGTCTGTGTCTTTTGGAAACCATTGAATGCGTACTTGTTTATTTTGAAGTAGCTTTTCCCCTTGCTCACTATTTAAGAGGCGATAGATCACTTCAAGATCATCCTCAACAAAGATCAGAAAATGTTGAGGATTTTTAAGCCACTCTTTAGCTGGCTCATAATAGTACCCCAGCCCGACACCATAGACATAAAGAATGTTCACATTGGTTAAATCTAGAGAAGAAAACCACTCAGATGCCTCTTTGAGTGGATCATCGGAATAAAGTGAAAATCTTTTCCCATCTTTTTCTTTAGTGAGAGTTAATTGACCAGAAAGGGTTTGTACAATAAATGTCGTGAAATGCTCAAGCGAGGCTATGGCATCTGCCTCGTTTGGATTGAGAAGTGCCCATCGTTTCAAGTTTTTTTCGAAATAGGGAGAATGAGTTACATAGGTGTCCAATTATCTTTCCCTCCAATGCGCCGAAACTTCTTTTTGCGAGAAGAGACTCGTTTGCTGCCAGCTCTTTTTATATTTTTTTCCCTTTGTCTTGCGAGAGTCGCTTCAATGGCATATTGCTGCTGGATGGCTTGAACATCTTGCTTCATTTGTCCGATCCGATCGAGCAATTTTTTATCTTGCGCACTAGCTTTTGCAGGATCTGCTACGGCACGGTTGACATCTTCTATTGACATCCCCAGCTCGGATAACCCTTGTTGACTGACAAAGGCAAGGGTGAGGCCAATGCTTTCTAATTCAAGTAGTTTTTCCTCTACTTCTTTGGGCAATTCGGTGTCGGGTACTTTGTTAGTTTTTACGAAACGAATAATATCGCCGACTTGAGCTAAAAATTCCTCGATGGGATCACGTGCCATATAGCCTCATTGTTAGTGCCGTTGCCTGCACTTGACTATTAGCATAAATACAAAATATTTTACCACCGCGATTAGACAGTAACTGCTTATTAATTTTGGAAAGGCGGAGAGGACAGTTCTTGGGAGCAACGATCCTCTCATTTTTGTTCTTTTTACTCTCATTCTGTAGCCCACACTAAGGTTTTTGCGAGCCTGCGAGCGAAAACCGCAAGTGTGGGAAACCATGAAAATCAGGAATTAACCAGGGACTGGTTCTTCATTTTATCTTCTTTTCTCAACCAATCATGTTATTAAAAAGAGAAAAAAAGAAGAACCAGTCCCTGGTTAATTTTTTTGTTCTCACGATTCCCACACCTGCGGTTTCGCTCGCAGGCTCGCGAAATCCTTAGGTGTGGGCTACAGAATGAGAGTAAAAAGAATAAAAATGAGAAAATCAGTCAAAACCAAAAGTGGCCGCATTCGCCTTGCTGGCTAGAACTCTTGAAGGTCCTAAAATTTCTAATGAAAGTTAATTTGCAACTTTGTTACAATTATTATTTTTGTATCTTTTGCCAAAGATGGAATGCTTATTATCACGGTAATGCATGTTTTTAAAATATAGGTCTTATTATGAATAAAAAAAAGATAGAAACTTTTATATATCAAGATTTTGGTTTTCCTATAAAATTGATAAATGTTCCAATGAAAAAAATTTTTGGAGAATGGTTTTTGGATATCAACCTTAGCCAGCTTCAAAAAAATATACTCAATCTGTTAATTCACAAGCAAGCCCGTTTAACTGGAGCGGAAATTCGTTTCATTCGCAAATATTTCGAAATGACAACAACGCAATTCGGGCTTTGTTTTGGGGCCACGCATGCGGCTGTTCTAAAATGGGAAAAAGAAGAATCTTTAATGAATCCAACCACAGAGCTGTGTATCCGCTTGTACGTCTTTGATAGACTTCTAATAAAGGATAAGGAATTCAGGAAATTCTATCACACAGTTTACGAAGAAATTGTCAGTCCTCATAAGGCACGAAGAGATAAAATAAAACATATTCCTATTGAAATCGATGCAAATAATGAACTATTCGCTATTTCATAAAATTGCCTGAACAAGGATTCCCTTCAGCCCTAAATGCCTTTCCAGAGCGGAACGGTCACGAGCAGGGACGGTTCTCGCCTAACGAAATAGCTTTTTAACACAGGCCAACTTATTCAGTTTTTAAATTAACAAGTCGGCCTGTGTTAAAAAGCTATTTCGTTAGGCAGAACTGTCCCCAGCGGCATGTCAAGCCTTCATTCAAGAAAAAGCGGTTGTGAACGGGACAGCTTTGCAATCAGGTAAGAAGCTCCTCGCCTAATCTACAAAGGCTAATTCTGTTAGGATAAAGGAGGTAATTCGATGATCTTTAATGCCAACAATTAGGTTTTTAGCAATATAGCTATATTCAGAATCACGTTCATCTTTGTCTAATTCTATTTTTAAAATTCCTTCTGGAGAATACACATAATTTGGCACTATTTCAAAAGAATGTCGATTATCTCCACATGCTTCCAATATTTTTAACGCGCCACATTTGGAAATAGGAGGTAAGACAATTTTATCTTGAAGTTTCCATTCATCAATATTTGTAAAGGCATCAAAAGAAACAAAAAGTCCGCTTCTAGCTTCAAACACAACGGTTAATGTATCATAGATCAACAAAAAAGCCCTTTTCATGGCTTGAGAACTTAATGCATATTCCAGCGCATAGTCTTTTCTGTAGTATAGGCCTTTCCCATTTTCTTCATTTTGTTGCTCTAAAACTCTTAATAATATTTCTTTAGTCGGAGACTTTTCACGTATTTGGTACTTAGGGATTTCATCCTGCAATGGTTTTCTTACCTGATTTATGAATCTTAATGAAGTTGCCCCAAACTTTTTATAATTCAGTTTTGCTTCATTTAAACTCTCAGTATTTGCTCCTCCTTGATAATCTGGATCATCAAACTGCACATTGTCATCTTCCCAATAACATATAGGACAAATTTCGTATGACCCATATCTATCCTCTGACAACGTTAAGAAACCGCAACAAGGGCAAGGATATCCACTTATGCTTGTTGTCTTTTTAGTGATACCTTTTCCAAAAAATGTTGTAAGACCTGACAGCCATTCAATTATTTTTTGCATTGATTTTTCTCATGGGATTAATCTCTTCAATTGAGACTCGCTAAAGCTTTACTCCTGATGTCCAGCCTGCAGAGCACTTTCAACCTAAGAACGGCAATGAACTTTGGTACCGGCCCTCCGGGACGGTATGTTGGGGTGACGCCATTCCCAGGCTTCGCTTACCCCTCCGGGGAGCTTCAGCCTGGGCTATTACATGAACAGGCCCTCCGGGCTGTTTGCAACCTCTTTCGTTTGCTGAACTGCCTCGGCATATTCAGCACAAGCATATAACAGACTTTGCAAACAGCCCGGAGGGCCTGTTCATGTAATAGCCCAGGCTGAAGCTCCCCGGAGGGGTAAGCGAAGCCTGGGTAGCTGCCACCTAAAAATGCCGTCCCGGAGGGCCGGCACCAATGTTAATCGTCGTCTTTAAGATCATGCTTTGTCACAGACGTTGCTGATGTTCATTCATTTTCATTCGCCAAGTCAGAAATTCTTTCTAAGTAATATCCTCTGAACAAATTATTATAATGGTTTTATCCATCCTCTGGTAGTTTGCGCATTTCCCAAAGTGCCTCTTTAGCAGATTTAAGAGCGGCCTCAAATTCTGAAAAATTAAAAATCCACAATTTTTTATTTTGAGGGGGATGTATTTCGATTTCCATATTTTCAAGCCCTTGTTCCTGAGTAAGAATTCCTACAAACTGATCTTCAAAGAAAATCTCAGCACAGAGGTCATTATAGGCTGTATCGCTAGATATTAAAATTTTAAATTTGGAAGTCATTCACTTAACCCCTCTGGGCTGTAAAAAGCCCGTAAAGTTATATTCTGCATCAAAACGTATTCCTCGCCCATCTGGTGCAAAAAAATCTCGTCCGCCAAAACGATTAGGATAGGAAATAGTTTGAGGGTGTGTTAAAATATCATCAAGATGAAACTGACCCTGCATGTTTCTACAAGTAGGATTCCCAAAAGCTTTAGGAAAAACACTACCAGGTCGAGCGCCATGTTTATCCAATGCACGCCCTGCTATTGTTAGTCCACCTCGATCCATTATTTGGCCGGTTCTTGATATTCTATCCCAACAGGGAACTACCCCCCTCGTTTCATAGTTCTCAACAACTTTAGGAATTGGCGCACTAACTGTATTAGGCTTTCCATACAGGAGCGAGCTGGTCCTTGCAAAAATCCAGCTTGCACTGGGAACAAGCCCAGCCTCGACAGTTGTTACAATAGCTACAGAACTACAGCAGGCACCATACGCCACAGCACCACCAAGAACTATCTCTGGAAGTATACACTCTCCAACCCTTTCTGCTGTATAAGCTACGCTATCTTCCCAGGTAGCACTGTCAGGATTTATGAAAGGCTGCGTGCGAAATTTCTCATAAGTCCCAAGAGGATCCGTAACCCACTTTGTAGTTCCTTTATAAAGCCCATTTCCTGTGGCGCTACAAGCAGTTAAAACAGAACCGCACGTATCCACAACCGAGGAATAGTTCGCATTGAAGTCTGGCAGTGGTGTTTCCCAAGCACTATCATCAAATAGACCATGAAAATCGATAGATGTCAAGGGATTATTATGAAGATAGGCATACAAATTAGGTCCGTCGGCATATCCAAGAGGATCACAGCTGATCCATGACCCTATACCTGCATTATAAAAGCGTTGTCCAAAATAAATTAATCCTGTTTCCACATCTTTTCGTTTGCTGGAGTAACGCCATTGATTCGAGTAGGCCGATTCACTGAGAGTACCTTGAGCAGCATTAAAAAGCTGTTCCTCTCCAAAAGCGGTGTACCGATAAAACTCAACACATTCGCCTGTAGCACTATCGATAAGGCATATTACGTTGCCACTGATATCATGTAACGGTGCTAATAAATTCCCTTGAATCTCAAGAGCCACTGCCGCGCCGATTTCCGCACCTCTGCCTAGTCCTAAAACACGCAATTCTATCAAAGAACCATTTACAACGGTTCCAATTTCATTTTGCCCTTGATATAGATAGAGTTGTTCCGAGTCTTTAGACCATGGTTCAAGGTCGTTTTGTCGAATGAATTTGCTTTTGGTTATCCGACGGCTGTCTGCATCATAACTGTAGACGTATTTCGTATTTTCTTGAGTTATTGAAGTTAATCGATCCAGGGCATCGTAGGCGTATTGTGTAATTGCTCCATCTTTGATTTCTTGAGTTAAGTTGCCGCTATTGTCATATGCATACTGTGCATCTGTTTCTTGCAAGAGTTGATTTAACGAATTTATTTCATAGGGTTGCTGATCTTTGTTGACTCGGTTATAAATGGAGTCGGTTCCGTACGAATGCGCTGCAATGCCTTCTTCAGAGGTTAATTGATAGAGATCATCATAGGTAAAATTACATGTAGTGCTTCCTAAGCCATCTTGAATGGTCATCTGTGTCAAATTGCTTACTGGATCATATCCATTCGCAGCGACTGTCTGAGACCAGTTAGGATGAGAAATTCCCCTTGGACGTAGTTGCAGATCATAACTGTAATTTACTTTGCCTGCATTTTCGATCAGCTTGGAACTAAGCAAACAACCTGACAAATCATAGTCTTGGTATATGTGAGAATAGATTTGTTCGCCTGAGGATCTCAGCCGGCGCACTTCAGTCAAATTAAGGGCATTATAAACATATGCGACACCTGAACCATCTGGAAGGTCCATTTGTGTAAGTCTGCCGAGCTTGTCATGAGTATATTTGACATTCAATCCATTAGCCAAAATTTCTGAAACCAATCGATTTGCTGAATCATATTCTCGTGCTGTCGTACTATTTTGAAGCTGATCGGTAATTTTTGTTGCTAAATCATTTTTGTTGTATTCGTACCTATAAAAAATAGAATTATCAGATGATTTAATGCTTGCCAGCATCCCTTTGGCGTTGTATGTGTAGAAAATTTCGATGCCATCAGGTTTTACCAACACCTCTTTTTGACCGGCACTATTATAGCGACAACGTGTGATCCGTTGTTCTGGCGTGCCTTCGGCTTCGGTAAGGCTTAATAAGTTACCAGAGCTATTGTAGAGCCAATGAGTTACGATGATTCGATCGGCCTGTTCCGGTGTGATGACTGTTTCTACTCTATATTGACAGTTGCCAATGCCATCATAGAAGAATTCGTTTTTAGCGGTGATTTTCCCGAAACTATTTTTCTTAACAAGGCTACCTACTTTTCCTAGGACGTTCATTGTGGTAATTGTTTGATTACCCAGTGGATCAGTTTTTGTGGCTTGCAGCACTGTTTGGACGTATTTATTCCAGTGGCGATAATGATAAGAAAAGCGAGTGATATTGCCATCTGGATCAACAATTTTTATCAGCTGTTTGTTGGGATTATATTCAGTATAGGTGATCGCTTCTCCCGCTTGAGAGTACTGTTTTGTATGACTGCAATTGCCATAAATATCGTACTCATATCGGGTTAGTTGCAGAACATTTCCATTCAACTCTTAAGTCCGTACTTCAGTAACGCGATTGAGTACATCATAATGTATGGACCATTGGGAGCGGCTTTCCAGAGCGGAACGGAAATGAGCAGGGACGGTTCTGGGGAGCAACGAATGGACAGAATATGCGAAAAATTTTGCGTTTTTGTTCCCCCCATTTCCGGGTCCATTTTACCAGGCCAACGGCCTGACGTATAAAAGCCTAGGGCAACGCCCTAGGTACGTCCAGAGTTGATTCTCAGGCTGAAAGCCTGGTGTATAGCTAACACAGTTGATGAGAAACAAATCCCATTTCAGGATGACATATATTTCAAACCAAAAGGAACATCACAAAACTCAACCCTTTCAAGATTAATACCCTGAGATCCCCCAACTCAATCGGGTTCCATTGATGAGAGATGTCTGTGGGATTAACATGATTTTGTACACCATACGTCAGGCTTTCAGCCTGAGAATCAACTCTGAACGTACCTAGGGCGTTGCCCTAGGCTTTTATACGTCAGGCCGTTGGCCTGGTAAAATGGACCCGGAAATGGCTGGAACGAAAACGCACAAAGTCTTGCTAAAAATGTCATTTCGTTGCTCCCCAGGACGGTTCTCGCATAATGGCATACTTTTAACACAGGCCACATAAAAACAACAAAACAAGAAACAACAAAATATTACTTTATTAAATAAATTATAGTATAATTAGTTATATAGACTATATATTTAATAAAGGCTTATTTATGGCTTCCATATCAGATCCTTCACTGGGTGGAACCTTACCCACTACTCCCATACCCAGCACTCCCATAACTCCCAAAACACCCCCCACAAGCACATCATCTCCTGCTCCCAAAGCTGCCACTACCACCCCTCTTGATCTCATCAACAACAGAATCCATACCCTCATTTCCGAATATCATACCCTTAGCAACGAAATCGGCGATCATACAAAGCAACTTTCAGAATTAACTGCCAAAGCAAGTCCCACCGATCAACCAAAAATAAAAGAAGTCCAAGAAGCAATTGCCAAAATTACAGGACAGTTAACTGAAGTTGATACAAATCTCGATGCGGAATTCAAAAAACTCGACGATACTTATACAAAAGTTGTCACACAAGAAAGTGCAGAAGCAAAAAGAATAAAAGAAGGAAGACCCAAAATTCCTGCCGACACAAAAAGCTCCGCTGAATCTGCCACTCTCATTCCCGATATTTTTGCGTCTGCTCATAAATGGTCCAGCGAAGTCGACCAACTTGTAGACAAAATGTCCAATCTCAAAAAGGAATTGTCAAAAGTCGATCCCGATCATCCTCTTGGAAAAATATTAGATGAAAAAGCGTCTCAACTACAGGAAATGTCCGATAAACGAATCAAACCACTTCAGGCAAAGTCCAAGGCCGTTATTGCCAAAATCGCCAAGAAAAGTGGCGAAGCTCTCCAAGCAGGAATCGCTGCCATGCGGACAAGTCAAAAAGTTACCAAAGCTAGCTCTGTACAACCGGTTTTATTAGCTGGTAAAATTGCTGTCTTTAAAAAAGGAAGTAAAAAGGCTACAGAGGAAGAAACCTTAGCTCAAGGTCTATCACACTTTTATCCTGGAGTAGGGGTCATGTCTAGCACCCGTATCGCAAGAGCTATGCCTTCGCGATATGGATCAAGCATGCTACGAAATCAACAAGATGAGCTTCGAAGTGTCCCTCTAAGAACTCTCGATACTGAAAAAAATGTTAAGGGCAGACTGCTGAAACACCTTCCCCCGGAAGATAGTGCAGCCATAAACAATTACCTAAGGGGAGGACTCGAAGACCCATTACCGGACATAAAATTCAAACCACTGATGAGTGATGAGCAAAACGCACAGTATGAACGGCTTGACAATTATGACTGGTCAATTGAAACAGAGTCGGGAGACAAAGTTACCTTAACCCTTGCACAAGTCCTTCTGATCTATTTTGAGAAAGGATTAGAGGTAATGGACAAAGTCACCCTTATTCCTAAGGAAGGCGAAACAACCCCTCCTCCGACAAAGGAAGCCCTCATCGAAATGTTAAAGTCACATGGACCAAATTTTATGATCATAAAAGGCGACCCCCAAGTTCCCCCAACGCCAAAAGAAAGTCTCTCCGTGTGTACATTAGATTATTATGTACAAAAACGAATAGAAAGCCATCTCAGCAAAGACGATGCTGCAGCCCTCAAAACATATTCAGATTCAGTCAAACCGGGCGAACCTACTCCTGACATTCGAATAGTGCCCATAATGGAAGGGGGCCAAAAAATTGCTTATGAGAAGTGTGAATTGCATAAATGGCGCTATGAACAGAGTCCAGGCAATTTCGTGGAACTGAATTTCCACGATGTACAAAACCTTTACTTTCTCTACGGTAAGGAGGAGATAAGGAAATTCAGTCGAATCGATATTCCTTCTACTCCTGGGGTATTCGGTCCTGCCCCTCTGCCCCCTACATTGGAGGATGTGAGGACTGCTTTTGGGATAATTGATCGAACAGAAGATCAAGTGAAGGCAGCACTGGCATTGTGTGAAGGGACGACATGGCAAGACAAGGCAGGGAACACCATCGATTTTACGGCGTTCAAAGATTTCTATTTAAAACTATATGGTGCTAATTTAAGCATGGCATTGTCAAATTATAAGCCAACTGATGGGAGAGTCACGCAAGAAATCATTCGTACAGCTTTAAAGCAACCTACTACTATAAGCTTTAAATTAGTCCTCCCGGAACTTGTTACTTCAGAAACCGAAGCAATAACAGACGTTCAGGTGAAGCCATTTGCAGATATGATCATATTTGACAAAATAGCGACACATAGAGACAGTCAAAGGATATTTAGAAGCATCGGGGAAAAATTAACACCGGAAGCACAGGTTCAAATGATTCTAACAGCTGAATTTCAGTTTTTAGACCTTCATGAAAACAATCTTGGATTAGTCCCTATTCCTAAGAATGTTGAGGATTACCAAAGATTCAAAGATGAGAATGGATTCCAAGAAAATTTATTGAGACATCTTGCTGGCACACTTCCTCCTGATACATCTCTCATTACATACACTGCTGAAGATGGGAGCAAACGACAAAAACTATTAAAAGACTTTCCCGAATATCAAAGAGCTTTAGATGTTAAATTTCAATTTGCCCTATTTGACACTGATCTTTTAATGTCAGAAAGTAATGAGTCACACGTGCAAAGAAGAGATAAGACTGGGGGATTATTGGAATACCTTGTCCCGATTCGACTTGCATTTTTTGATACAAGTTTAAAAGATGTCCTTCTTAGTAAAAAATGCCTGGAGATAATAGCTAGAGCTGATGCAAGAGGAGAGGAATTACTGGCTTGGATCCGAGGAGAAGATCGCCTACCATTTATAAAACTCTCAGCCCTTGACGCCACAATTGAAAGGGAAAGAGCTATAAAAGAAGGTGGGCCCCCTAGAAAAAAAACAATCACTAAAAAAGAAGAGGTGTTAGCTGTGATTACACCTTTTATAGCACAATATTCTCTTGCCAAAGCACGGGCTAAGGATACTTCAATTACAATTGAAGACTTGAGTAAAGCATTCGCAAAAGACATAACTAGCCCCCACAATCTGACCCGTCCGGATATTGTGGAAATGTGGAAAACATTAGAAGAATCAATGAGTGTGAAAACAAAAAAAGCGCAAACATTAGAACAGTTTGCAAAACAACATCAGATTGATTTCAAAGAATTGCAAATGCTTAATCCTGACCTTAGCATTTCAGAAGAATTGCCTATTGGAACAGTCATACGTACCATTGACCTCACAACTACTTTTTTTGATGGAAAAAAAATCAGTGTAAAAACAACTAAACCTCAAACATTAGAAGAATTCTCCAAAGAACATCAAATTAATCTTAAAGAATTGCGGGATCTTAATCCCACCCTCAGCACTTCGGGTGCATTGCCGATTGGGACTGCGATCGTAACGGTTGATCTTTATGTTAAAGCCGATGAAAATAGGTTCCGAATTGCAAAACAATTATTTCCTCGACTTACAAAAGCTCAAGAAACTGCCTTATTAGAGCGTCAAAAGAACCGGAAAACATATCTTGCAGAATATACAAAATTTTCAGAACAACTAAGAAAACTCGGAAGTCAAGATATTAGGTCAATTGACCTGGATGAACTCAAGGGAAGTATAAGTGACTATATTTCTGCCAGTTATTCACCTCTTTCAGAAGCCCGAAAAGAACTAATAGGAAAAGAACTTGGAGAGCTTGACAATTTTGATGACATTTATACGTTTGCCCTTGATGTTCAAGCAGAGTGTGCTCCTACATTGTTTAATATTTCAAAAGTAATGTATCCGTTACTATCTGACAACTATGAACTGAGCAAGGTGTTGTATCCAGCACATCCAGGCCAATATATTGGTCTTCATTCTGAACCTTTACAAACACAAATAGCGGCTATAAAAAAACAAGCAGAGGCAGCAAGAAAAAATGTTGAGACCCTGGAAATAGCTTCCCCGCCAGCAACAGCGAGTAAATTAAAAGCCGCCAGGGAAAAGAGAAAAACGGCGGAAGAATTAGAGAAAGCGGCTGAAAGATTAGCAGCAAGAATTAAAGCACCTACGGTTCCACCTGGATTCTTCGGTCATTTTGGATAGAGTGGTCACATTCATACACATCAGGAAAGTTTGGGGTCTTAACGTCTTCTCATTTTTGCCCTTTTTTATCTCAATTTGTAGCCCACACCAAGGTTTTCGCGAGCCTGCGAGCGAAAACCGCAGGTGTGGGAACGATGAAAATTAGAAATGAAACCAGGGCACTGGTTCTTCTTTTTTGCTCTCTTTAATCACATTTTTGGTTTAAAGAAAAGAACAAAAATGAAGAACCAGTCCCTGGTTTATTTGCGGTCCCGTTTATTCCCACACCTGCGGTTTTTGCTCGCAGGCTCGCGAAAACCTTGGTGTGGGCTACACAATGAGATAAAAAAGGGCAAAAATGAGAAGATCATTCATTCTGCCTCCATCTCTCTTTATACATTCAATTACTACAAATTCCACAACTAAACAAATTAAAAACAATACCTATTACTAAATTAAATAATTTATAGTATAATTAATTATATAGACTATATTTATTAAATAATGAGGTTTACGAATGGGATCGGGCGCGGCGCGTCCACGAAAGGCTTAATTACAAGAGGTATTTATGACCATCTTTGATCCAAGCAGAATGCCACCTATTCATAGTGATCCCAACCTGCCACGCATCCATGGCATGCCAGCCCCCGCTGCACCAAAAATTGAAGCAGCAGCAGCAGCTGAAGCTGCTGCTAAAACAGATGTCGAGTCGATCAATCTGAGAATCCAAACCTTAATTTCAGAATATAATACCCTAAATAAAGAAGTCACACGCATTTCAAATAACATATCAGAAATCAGTGCAAAGCCTGCTCCAAAACCAGAAGCCATTGACAAAGAGAAGGAAGCCATCTCAAAAATCCTGAAGCAGATGTCTACAATCAGCACACATCTGAAAACTGAATTCGGCAAACTGGATGCAGAATTTGTCAAAATCTCTACTGCGGAAGCTTCTGAACAAGATATAAAAGGGCCTTCACCTGAAAGACTAGAATATCTGAAAGCCCTGCAGGCTGTCGCAAAATGGGGGGATACTGTAGGTGACCTACTGGAAGAATTTGCGTTAAATCCAAACGCTAGCGATGAGTCTGTCGAACATCTTAAAGACCTTTCCATTCTCTATAGGGCCCGTATTCAACCCCTTGTCAAAAGAGCACAAACTCTTTTAAATGAAAGTGGCATTACTCCAGCAAATCTAGAACTGCTCCGCAAAGAACAACGTCAGTTACATGAAAAAAGAGGGTTTTCACTCGCCGATTTGCGCACAGATCCCCATCTTAAAAGGCAAATGATGCTGAGGTTATCCAGTCAAGATGCCAAGGCGCTCGAAGCATACATCAAAGCGCACCCTAACCTCTCTAATACTGAGCTAGAACAAATCCGATTTATTCCCAAAATTGAAACGCCGCAAAAAAAAAAGGCCTATGAACGTTGTGAAACGCATGAATGGAACTATAAGAAATCTGGAAGGTTGACCTTTAAAGACGTTCTTGACATCTGCTTAAAAGAGGGGTGGGGCGCCATGAAAGACATTACCCCTATCCGCAAGGAAGGAGTCAGAGCCCCTTCTTACACCGATATCAGAATTGCCTCTGGAACTAACATCGAATGGACTGATGCTCAAAGAAACGTGGCATTGGAAGCTTGTAATAAACTCAACTGGATGGATGGCGATAAAGTACTAAATTTTGCTCAAGTGATAAAGCTTTTCCGCGCTGAAGGGATAGGCATATTACAACGAATCAGGCCTTCTGGCGACATATCAGAAAATGAGATTCGTGCCGCCCTAGGGATTGTCATCGATGTCAGTTGGAAGGTGGACCTGCCAATTTCAGCTACTCTTCCTCCACAAACTCCAGTCGAAGTACTCAATCAAAAAATCGGATCTTTACTATCTGAATTCGCCTTTTTAAATAGAGAGTACGCGAACATTGCGAAGAATATCGCAACTCTAGAGAGGACTGCTTCACCTGAAGCGAAAGAAAAAGTTGAGAGCGAAAGGGAACTCTTGGTCCAGATTTCCAAAGACTTAGCAGAAAAGAATAAGGAACTAGAAGTTGCATTCCTACATTTGGAGGAAACCCTTGACAAGCTGACAGAGGCACAAAAAGAAAAAGGTTCAAAAGAAAGAACGGAGATTCCAGTCCTCATCGGATCAGCCTTCAGATGGGCTGACGCCGTATATGGTTTATTGGAAAACATGGAGTTAAATGCCGGAATGAACAAGGAATCGATCAAGGAGTTAACAGAAGTGTATCAGGAACGAATCAAGCCCTTAAGGAATAAGGCCCAAGAATATATTAAAGCGCAAAGAGGATCTGTTGGAACCGCAGCAGCAGGAGTGGGACGCTCCGTTCAAGCTGCCTTTACGGCTATAAGAACGGTAGACGTCTTACCAACAAGCCGAATAGAATCAGCCAATCTAGTAAATATCGTAGGGAAGATAGCCGTTTACAAACAAATGGGAAAGCAAGCTGAAGAAGAAACGAAAGTAATGAGTCAGTTAGCAGATTTTTACAGTTCGACAGCTGTATTGCATCGTGCGCCAATTGCCCGAGCTCAACCTTCCCGTGAAATTTCCGGAGCATCAACCGGTGTAACCAAGCAGATCCAACTCTTCGAAATGGATACCATAAGCAAAACAGATCGCATGCGTGGCCATACTTATGGTCAAATAGTTTTTAGAGGTAGGCTATTTGATCAAATCTATGTGCGTTTATCCAAAGATGATAAACTCAAACTCAAAATCTATAAAGAAAAAGCTGGGGAAAAGGCAGCCGATGAGATTCTTATTGTTCCAAAAATGGAGGGGGCACAGAAAGTTGCCTATGAAAAATGTGAGAAATATAAATGGGAATATACAACTCTAGACGGAGAAGTGAGAGTATTAACTTTTAAAAAACTCCAGGAACTTTGTTTTGATCGAGGGTGGCATATTCTTAACAAAGTAAAAGCACAGCCAATTAAAGGCGCCGCCTCTGTGCCATCATTTGAGGACATCAGAAGGGCTTCAGGCATCGATACTGAATGGAATGAAGATGAGCAAAAAAAAGCACTCGAAATCTGTCGAGGTGCAGCTTGGAAAAGATCAAATGGAGACAGTATAACATTCGATGATATTTTACTGAATTTAGAGTCAGTAAGTGGATTAAGAAAGCTAGAAAAAATGAACGAATACAATACTGTTTTTGAGAATCTCATACCAGAAAAAGTGCTCTGGACCGCTCTGGGCATAATCATAGAACCCAGTTGTTGGGAGATAATCCTCCCTGAACAGGTCGATGCAACAGACAAACCCATAGAGAAATTTACAGTTCAACCTTTTGCCGACAAGATGATGACAGTAGCTGAAATAGGCCGAGAATGCCTCGCTGGCGTCTGGCGGAACTTAACACCGGAAGCCCAACATCAAGCATTTATGACTGCAGAACTACAATTTATGGATCTCCATGGAGCAAACTTAGGAATGCAACCCGTGCCAACACCAGAATATGAGAAGTACAATAAGATACAAAATTTCTATCCGGCACTGTTTTGGCCATATCTCAAGGGTACACTTACTGGTGATTCGGTAGTAACATTCAAAGATATAGATGGAATAGAGAAAACTGGACAAATTAAACACTTTCCCGATCTCCAGAAAGCTCTGCAAGTAAAATGGGAATTCGTTCTTTTTGATACGGATCGATCTATGGGTGAAAGCAATTATTTGATAACACACGACCGCAACCCAACAGGAACATACCAAACATATCTGCCCGTGCGATCCGTTTTTCTTCTGAAACAATGGAAAGATGAGCCACTTACTAAAGATTGTTTAGATCGGATTAACGAGGCGGATAAAAATGAAGGCCAAATGAGCGCCTGGATTAAAGGTCATGATAGGCCAATTCATAAACGTCTTGCTGATAAAAGTGTTTCTGAAGCCAATAGAAAATTGATTACTGATACTATGCAAGCTATTATAGATCGTTTTAATTTCTCCACGTATAGGGATCCCGATGATATATTCCACAAGGAAGTATCAATAGAGGATGTTGCTAATTCCTTTGCAAAGCGTATGAGCCGCATGCCTGAAGATGAAAAGCCATTGTGGGAGGCTCTCCAAACGGAAGTAGGGCATATGACACTTTCTGAAAAAGAAGGAGCACTAACTTTGGAGGACTTTGCAACGAAACACCACCTGGATATAGATAATCTAAGAAAACTCAATCCTGATTTAGCAAAAGGGGGTGACCTTAAACCAGGGACTCGCATAAAAACTCTCGATTTAATTTCTGATACTCCCAAAGCAAAAGAAAATCGAAGAAAAATCGCTAAGCAATTTTATCCTCGCTTAACTCCTCGTCAAGAAACGGCGTTTTTTGAGAGACGCGAAGCTCGGAAAATTTATCTTGCAAAACATCAGGAACTGCAAAAAATTATTTCTGCAAAGACGGAACCCAAATTTGAGGAACTGCAAAAAATATTGAGCGAATATATAAGCAAGCCCTACGCACCTTTGTCGACAGCAAGAAGATCTGCTTTAGAAACACAAATAAAGGGATGTGCAGATATCATAAAATTACAGACTTTGGCAGAAGGTATAGTTGTGGAATGCCAGCCCACTTGTGCAAATATTCAGAAAGTGATGTATCCCTTGCTAGCAGATGCTTATGAATTGAGTGCTGCACTTTATGGTGAAGATGAAGCTGGTACTAAGATCGGTGCTTATAATCGTTCATTAGAAATGCAGATTGCACTTGGTCTAGAAGCGGGTCGGCCACCAGAAGTCAGAGCAATGGCTTTGAAGATGCAAGCTGTGATTGAAGCTGCTAAAAAGGGACCGCCCGCGACCCGCCCAGCATATTTGTATTAATCACTGCGGCGCTCGCAAAGGGACTGTAATGAAAACACCCTTGCATTCTCAGTGCCAAATTGAGAAAATGTCTGCATGCCAGCATACACTAAAGAAAGCTTAGAAACTTTGCGCCAACGGATCGATCTCGTCGACGTTCTCTCCTCCCATATCGATTTCAAAAAATCCGGCGCTGCCTATAAAGCCCTCTGCCCCTTTCACGATGAAAAAACCCCCTCCTTCATGATACAAAAAGGCGACACTCACTACCATTGCTATGGCTGCGGCGCCCATGGAGATGCCATCCAATTTCTCATGACCCATCTGAAATTGAATTTTGTCGGCGCCGTCGAAGCACTGGCACAACGGTTTAATGTCCACTTAGAAGTCACTGACGAAAAGGAACGCAAAGGACCAAATAAAGCTGCTCTAAAAGACTCTCTAGAACATGCCTCCCATTTCTATCATTTTATCCTCTTACATACCCTCGAGGGGCATCAAGCTTTGCACTATTTGTATAAACGGGGCATCGATCTCGACTTTATCAAAAGCTACCAAATTGGATTAGCCCCCGCTCAAGGTGGTATCCTCCGCAAATACCTCCATTCAAAATTTGTAAAAGATGAAACAATGATCGAAGCAGGTTTGCTTTCACAGTCTGATAAAGGCTATACCCGAGAATTTTTCACAGATCGGATTACATTCCCCATTCGAGACGCCACAGGATCTGTCATTGGTTTCTCCGCAAGGAAATATCGAGAAGAAACCTTTGGTGGCAAATACATCAACACCCCTGAAACACCTCTATTTAAAAAATCTAGAGTCCTATTTGGGCTCAACTACAGCAGAAAACGGATAGCAAAAGAACGAAAGGCCATCATCGTCGAAGGGCAAATCGATGCCTTGCGGCTCATTCATGCAGGGTTCAACATTACCGTTGCAGGACAGGGCACAGCATTTGGCGAAGGGCATGTCAAAGAACTCACCACACTTGGAGTCAACCAGGTATTTTTAGCCTTGGATAACGATGAAGCTGGCAAAACAGCGACGCGCAAGATTGGAGATTTGTTTCAAAAGGAAGGAGTTGGGGTAAAGATTGTCGAATTGCCTCCAGGAAAGGATCCCGATGCACTCCTTAGAGAAGAGGGGCCAGAACAGTTTTTAAAGCTTTTGGAATACAGCGATGACTATATTTCATTTTTAGTGAAACAACTTAGTCCAAAATATGATATTCGTACCCCTGCAGGTAAAAACGAGCTATTAAAAGAAATCATACGACAGATCCGTTCTTGGGAACAACCTGTAATCGTTCATGAGAGCTTGCGGCGATTAGCCTTTCTCACAAGAACCCCAGAAGAGATGGTCGGCGTTGGACAAGAGCATGTTCCCAATATTTACATCAAAACAAAAGGGAATATTGTTTTACCACAAATCAATCATGATCGCATTTTGGAATCGGATCTATTGCACTGGTTGTTATTGATGGGAGACACAAGTCCCCATTTTGTGCAGGTTGCCCAACAGAATCTGAAGGAGGAGCATTTTAATGATCTTTCATGCAGGACGTTATACCATGCTTTTGTCAGCACTTACTCTGTAGGTAAAAAATGTGATCTTTTAGCATTGGCAATTGCTGCGGGACAGAATGAGGCGCAGGATCTCATCTCAGAAATTTTGTTGAAAAGAGTCAATAAAGATCGCGCTGAGGAGCATTTTGTTGAATCGATTCAAAAGCTATTGAATCGGAATTGGATGGCTGAGCGAGAAGCTGTTAAGCAAAAAATTCATAGTGGACAGTTTTCTGACGACGAAGTCACAGAGCTCGCCAAGCAATTCGATGCATTGAAACATGCCATTCCAAAAGTCAGAGTCGTTGACAAGGCTAAGAGCGCGCCGGGGACGGTTCTCGCATAAGGGCATACTTTTAACACGGCCTTGGGGTCTGGCTTGGGGAGA
>JABDBC010000006.1 GCA_013288825.1 Chlamydiota bacterium | reverse complement strand
GAAGATATTTATAATACCAACTTTTAATCATATAGTTAAGGAGATTTATGTCTTCAGTCCCATCATCACCATCACCACCCCTAGATGCAAATTTACAAAGTTTTTTAAGTAGGTTTGGCCCCCCTATGCCAACTCTGGGCAGCCCAGATGCGCGGGTTTCTGGAGTGGCCGGTCAAACTTTAGATCCTGCCATACCTCAACAGGGAGCATCTTCTGCAAAAGGAATAGTATGTGAAGTTATTAAGAGGAGTTTGACTCAGACTGCTATGAGGTGCATTGGGGTAGTATTAGCGGTTTTGATATTGGGTAATCCCATAGGCATTGTGGGAGGACTGGCAATTGCTTTTACAGCAAGCATCTTATCTATTTCTATAGATATTCTTGGAACACTTCTCACTGTATCACAGAAATCATACAATATGGCATTGGCTATGTCTAGTCTCTGTCTTATAGCTAACCTTGCACTATTTATCTTCGCCTATCCTGCAGCAGCAGCACATGCGGTAGGTTCTTTGGGCCTGGGCGCTATTTCATTCGGTGCCACATCGGGAATTCTATGGCTATCATTGATTCCTATGTGTTTGACTGCGTGTTTGACTGAGTGTATTTCAAAATCTTGTGGTTGTGGCTCTAATCCTCAACAATCGGCTTGAACAAGGCCTAAACAAATTACTGCTGGCAAATGTGAAGTGATTTACAGTAGCCACTTTAATAAACTACTTAAGGAAATAATATGTCCATAGCCGTAAGACCACCCAATGCCCCAATAACTTGTGAAGATATATGCTCCACATCAATACTCGATGCCATGGCATTAAGAGATCGCGATCCTTCGATGGAATTCTTCAGGAATTTACCATTTGCTAAAACGCAAATACAGCCTGAAGATAGATCAAAAGCGCTATGTAAAGCTATAAAGTTATTACCTATAAATTTGATAACATCTTGTGCCTCAGCTGCCCTAGCAGCTATTGTCCTAGGGAATCCAATAGGAGCTTTAGGTGGGCTTGTAATTGGCTTTACGGCTTTCGTTTTATCGAGTTCTTGCATGGTGTTAATTAAGGCGCCTATGAATATATATATAATAGTTTCTCTTGCATTGTTTATCTTTGCAGTCCCTGTCTTGGGCGCAATGGCGGTTGGGGCGTTAGGTCTCGGTACTATTTCTTTTGGTGCTGCAGCGGGAATTCAGTGGTTATCTATAATCCCTAGTGCAATTATTACTTGCATTTTTGAGAGATGCTGCCGCAAACTCACATAAGTGTGCGTGTCTAATGAAAGGGGAAGTCTCTTGCAACAAAAGCAATTTCCTGAGTCGATTGCGCTTCCCCTTTCTGTCCAAGAAGCCAGAGCCGAACGCAACCGTCAAATTGTCCGTTCTGTCATCTGGGGAATTTCCATTCGCCTCATTATCATTGCAGCAGAGTTAACCGGTTTTTTTCTTTATGAAAGTTCAACGCTGCTCCTTGATGCCTTATCGAGCATCGTCGATGTCTTTTGTAGTCTGCTGCTCATGGTTTTCATCTATTTGGCAGAACGCCCTCCAGACGAACACCATCCGTTTGGCCATGGTCGTTTCGAGCCGTTAGCTGGTTTGCAGCTGGGTCTTTTACTGTGCGCCACTGGTGGAGGAATGTTAATTCAACAAATCATGCAGCTCTACGAACCTTTGGCGGGCGGCGGTGAGATGAAGATACTTGCAGGGCCCTTATGGTTGATCCCTTTAGCTGCGTTGTTTTTACTGGAAATCGCGTATTTAATTGCGAAGAGAGCAGCTAAGAAAAGCCAAAGTCTTGCACTGATGGCTGATGCGGCCCATTATCGAGTGGATAGCTTGACTAGTATTCTTGCCACAATTTCATTAGGAGTGGCAGCTTTTTTGCCAAAATGGAGTCATTTGATCGATCATTTGGGAGCGATTTCGATTGCAATTTTGATGGTTTTCCTTGGATTCCTCTCTGTAAAAAATAATTTGAATCAGTTGCTTGACAGAGTTCCTGATAATCGCTATTTTGACCTAGTAAGGAAGGCTGCAAAAAAAATCGCCGGGGTGCAAGATACCGAGAAGATACGGATTCAATTAACTGGCCCAGATGCACATGTCGACATCGATATTGAAGTGGACCCGCAGATGAGGGTGGAAGATGCGCATACGATTAGCCAACATGTTCGAGTTGCGATACAACAGGATTGGCCGGCAGTACGTGATGTAACGGTGCATGTGGAACCCTACTATCCAAACGATCATTAAGGAAAAAAATGAAGAGGATTTTAGACCGTATTTTTGTGGTACTTGGAGCATTTATTTTCATTCAGGCTCCGCTATTTATTGAGCAGTATCAGTTGCAATTGAAGGGGCATGTTGATGAATTGAGTCACCAAGTTGAGGTGATGCGTCAAGTCGCTACGGAGTCTAAAAAATCGCTGGAGCAGTTTATTCAAAAGTTTGTGGCTGATCCTGATGTTGATTTTTCACGACAGGGGCAGTCGATGTCTGAAATGGTGAAACGTTGGAGGTCTCTTACCGATAGTATGGTTGCTTTGAATAAGGCCTCGGTTTGGATTAAACCATTAGTTTTTATCACTTATCTCGACTATTCGATTGCGAAATCGACATTTTACTCATATCAATTTGGTTTAATACTCACGTATGAAGGATTAATTTATGCGTTAATAGGGATGGTTGTCGGATATTTATTATATTCCGCTATAAGTAATCGTTTGGCTTTCTTATTTATGAGGAGGAAAAATGTTTGTAAGTCGAGTAAATAGTTCTAATGAGTTTGATAGATCATCCTATTCAGTGCCGAGAAACTTCACAAGGCAGCCACATCCCAGGATGACATCCTTGCATCAACGAATCAGCAACAAGAATAGTGCAGGGTGGCGCCCTTTTGGCAAGCCACGCGTAAATCAATGCACTCCGAATGGTCTTGGAAAGATCCCTGAGTTAGTTTTCGCACGTACAAAGCCTACGCATGTTTCATTGGATCCCAATAAAGAAATGAACTTCGACATTTCCCATAAGGCGTAGGAATTCCTCGTGAAGTTTTCCCATATGCATTAAGCTAAGTTAGGCAATCTTTTCGTAAGAATTTAAACGCAAAGGCGCAAAGACCCGAAGTCGCAAAGAGAGTTTACCACAGAGATCACAGAGAAAGGAGGGGAGAGCAGGGAGAAGTTTGGGTTTATTGTGAGAGACTCCTTTACCTTCTCCTTTTCTCCCCTTCTCTCTGTGATCTCTGTGGTAAATTCTCTTTGCGACTTCGGGTCTTTGCGCCTTTGCGTTTAATTTCTTACTTTTTAATGTCTTACAATGAGGTTTTCTTGCTTAGCCTGATGTGTATGCGGGCGCGTTCACGAGGAAGTGTGGTAAATCTATTCTGTTTTCGTTGCAAAAAAAGTGTTGTAGTTGCATAAGTATCGAAGAAGTTGTGAAGATTTGAATCCGGACTACTTTACATGCATAAACACAGATCTGTTTCTTTTCCCTCAGGGATTAATTTGCATAAAGACGGCGCTGCAAGCGTGATTGTCAATGTTAAACCAGAGGAAGTATTAGCAACCGACTTCTACGACATGATCGGACGAACACTCAATGGAATTGTCTTAACAAGCCAACCTTCAGCTCCCGAGATATCTCAGAAACTGGATTATCTTAGAAAATCTGGAATTACTTTATATTCTTCTTGTTTTGCTGAAAATGACATCCCTTTGTTGAAATTGCAGGAAGCTGCAATGGTGTATGCAAACCATCTCTGTAGCATGCGTTTCCTACAAGGACCCTCAGAACGAGCTCCCACAGCAGTTATCATTAGGGATGAAGCTCCCAATCAATGGACAATTTTGGAGCAAATTACCCCCACTGTAATTTTCCTTTGTCCAACTGCTGAGCGGTTGCGTTATTGCCGGTTGTTTTTTGAATGGCTGGAAAATAAAAAAATAGAAACCCCGGTCATTTTGGGTTTTCGTTATGATTGTTCCAAGGAAGATCTAATTGTCCGCGCTGCTGTAGACTTTGGCTCACTTTTCTGTGATCGCATAGGGGATGGGATCTGGATAGATGCTCCATATGAAGCGGAATTCTTGAAAAATTTAAGCTTTAACATCTTGAAAGCTGCGGGAATAAGCTCAGGTTAGAAAATTCTTCGTGCCCGTGCCCGTTTACTTTTCCCCCTTCGTGAACGCGCCCGAGCCCGAAGTGTTCCCATATGCATTAGGCTAAGTAAGGCAATCTCTTCGTAAGAATTTAAACGCAAAGGCGCAAAGACCCGAAGTCGCAAAGAGAGTTTACCACAGAGATCACGGAGAAAAGAGGAGAGAACAGGGAGAAGTTTGGGTTTATTGTGAGAGACTCCTTTATCTTCTCCTTTTCTCCCCTTCTCTCTGTGATCTCTGTGGTAAAACCTCTTTGCGACTTCGGGTCTTTGCGCCTTTGCGTTTAATTTCTTACTTTTTAGTTTCTTTTTAGTTTCTTTCTATGAGGTTTTCTTGCTTAGCCTGATGTCTAAGCGGGTGCATCCACGAAGGGGGAAAAGTAATGAGTAAGAGACGAGAGCAAAGTGTGAATTCTCTAAATTTGGATGTCGTGTTGGAACTTGATAGGCAGTTTGGTTGTATCGGCTGTCCTGATATCTGTTTGAGCAGCAGGATTCATATAATTTGTGATAGTAGTGGCAACTCGCTGATCGACGTCGAGATTTGTCGCAAAAAGTGGCACAGTAGGTGTCGCGATTTGGGGGATTTGTTGATAAATACTCGTGACCTGTGCATCTGATCCTGTTCCACGCAAAGCCACTAATTCTTGATTAATCTGCTGCAAATTTGCAATAAGGGCGCGGTCAGTTTGCTCAGCTTTTACTCGAGCTGTAAATACACCTAATTCCGGAGTCAGTCTGTCTACAACAAATGTGGAGACATTGTCGATGAGGTCAACAGGTTTTAAAATTGTTTGTGGAGTTGCTGCAAGAAGTGGGTTATCGGAGACTGTCGGCGCATACAATTGTGAAATGCGGTTAGCGATCTTCGTCGCATCTGAGGAAGAAATTTTTTGTGCGATGAGCTGATTAACGAGCTCGCTTCGGAAGTCGCGGACTGCAATAAAATCAGGCTTTGAAGCGAAAGTTTGACGTAAGGCCGTCACAACTTCTGGCTTTGTTAAATCTTCTCGCAGAACTTGATCTAGGGTTACCCGACCGAGTGATCCTGGAGGGTATAATTGATTAATTCCGGGTATTGCTGTTGTGATCCCTGCAATAACGTCTGCTTGCGCATATTGCGTTAGTGTTTGGGGAGATATTACGTTGAGAATGTCTGGTAAAACGCCTGCCTGAAAGACTCTATCCAAAAAGGGAAGTGCAATTTCTGTATTTACAAACGTACCCACGCTCTGCGAGAGCTGAGAAGTCAATGCGGGTGCAACTCCCTGCTTATCGAGTTCTTGTTGGACAGCTGCTAATAAGTCTAAAGTTGTATTAAATGATCCGGTTGCAAAAACATTGTTAAGAGCCTTAGTTGCAAGAGCATTAGCGTTATCAACGGTGTAGCCAGCTGCAATAAGCCCATTGGCGACGGTCTGTTTAATTTGAACCTGTTTTAAAGGATCTTGAATAATTCCATTCAATTTCTGAGCTTCAGAAAGGGCAAACAATTGATCAGCAGATGGTGCACCTGAAATGTTTGCTAATACCTGAGCCGTGAGACCGGGAGTGCCCAAAGCGAATGAGATTTGAGCAGTGGCAAGTTCTAGTAAGTTTATTTTAATAACTGAAGTCAAATTATTGAGAATTGCTTGTTTTTCTGTGAGTGAAAATGCTGCCAGACTTGGATCTGTCAAAATAAGTTGAGAGAGACCTTGGGAAGCTATAGTCGTGGTATCGAGATTTCGGACGGCATTCGCGAAGCTCAAAGCTCTATCTAATGTTGCTGAGGGAGTATCTGCTGTAGAGCTTTCATTTTGTAGGGAAGGTGCAGTGCCGGCTGTTCCGGCAAGTTGCGATACTAAATTCACAATAAATAAGTGGAGTTGATCATAAAGCGGACTTGGGACAGGTGTTGTAGCTTCAAGATAAAAGGATTGGTATGAGGAATGTGTGATAGTTCTATCCAGATATTGTGAAGGAGCTCCTAGTGCCAATGCAATAGCCGAGACACCGACGGCAGGAGCTGTTCCTGTTGGAGATTCGAATAATACTCCCGCTGTACGTTGAATGTATGCAAGAGGCATGGTTGGATCCGTTGGATTAAGGTTATCAATGAAAAGAGTAGCAGCTTTAGCAATTGCGATTTGCTGCTGGGCTGCTTGGTTGGCTGAAATGATATTTTGCGCCAGAATTGGAAAATAGGCCACTATTGCTTGATCTACACTAGGTGGTGCCGGATTCATTACAGGTAGTGTATTTGCATTGAAAACATGCTGCAGAGGTATTTCATTGGGAGGAGAAATGGTCGTACTCACTCCAACTAGAGGCAATCCGGAACCAAAAATGATGTCAGTGTTAGACATAGTACCAGGTACAAGAGGAGGCATTCCTAAAGCGGCGCGTTGTGCATTGAGGGAACCGATATCTTGACCTGGGTATGCAGCCTGGGCAGCATTATATGGTGTCGCTATGAGATTCATTGTAATATTATAATTACCAATGGCAGTGGCTAAGGCATTCGTGCTATTTGTAGTAGCGGGAACGGTAGAATTGTAGGTTGCTAAGGCATTATTTAAAATGTCAATGGCTCGGTTTGCAACGACGATATTGTTATTATATGTATCTATAGCTGCTTCTGTTACAAGTTGCTGTGCATAAAATTGTTGAGCGAGTGTCGCCTGGGTGGCGATAGCATTATAAGCTGCTGAAAGAGCCTGGGATCTTTGGGATATACTAAAATACACTTGTGTAAGAGCATCGAGAGTTGAATCTTGATTGCTTTGCAATTGTGCGTCTAAATCGACTCGGGCTTTGCCAATTGCCGTCATATAGTCTTTTAATGAAACAAAACTTTCAAAAACGCTAAGACTATCTTGTGTGATGGACCCGGAATTGGTGGGATCTATAGATCCGAAAGTAAACGGATCTTGCGAATTTGAACCAAAATTAATATTACCTATACCTGAAGACATAAATCTCCTAGACATAAAATATTACTATTACATATGTTCTCCTTATTTCATTGTACCATAATATAATTAATTTAACAAATAGTCATTTATTAATTCATTTTAGATAGAATTGCAGCAGTGTAGATAAACAAATAATGGGCGAAACGGAAAGCCCAGGCTAATGAAAAGAACCCCTGAGAGAAAAGTGACAGGATATGTAGGATCAGGCAGGATATGGAGGATGCTCACTATCCTCCATATCCTGCCTGATCCTACATATCCTGTCACTTTTCTCTCAGGGGTTCTTTTCATTAGCTGAGGCATTTATGTATGCGTGCGCAGACTTTTGCTTACTATCCCTGATCAGGACCAGCAGCTGGGGGACAAATACTGCAGAGAACCGAAGCTATCGCGCGTTCGCACTGCCCTGATTAGATTCGGATCTATCCAATTTTTTGTGATTGAACACTGGACATGTAAGCGTTTCAAGTTGATCAACATTCCCAAATCCCCAGGTTGAATCGCAGGAATTTGCACATGTGATTTCTGGCTCCATTGCTGCCTTAGGAGTTTGACAACTTCTAGACGAATATCACCTTCTGCACCGCTAAATTCGCTGCATAACATCAGCTTTGGATTCACTTCAGATAGAAGAGAATGGGTGCCAAAATATCCAAGGCAGGTGTCTGAGTATTTTTGCTTGCGATAATCAGTCGCTGTCGTGTTGCCAAAGCCGGTGATTAGGAGATCGCAGGCGCCGAGATTTTGACTGATAGACGAATTCCAAGGGCCGCCCGAAACATAACCAAGATTGCACCCTTGATTGCCTTTTCCTGCGGGTTTTAGCTCTAATTTTATCCCCAAGGAGTTGTGTGTTAGAGGAGTTTTATTTTGCTTGCTTGTTTGGTTTGCAGTTTGTTGGGTAACGTTTTCAGTTCCGAGGGGAAAATACTGCATTATAATGCCCGGATCGATCTCTATTTTTTCAATATCCGGAGAGTCAAGAAATAGCTCTAGGCAATGCAAGGAATGCTTCTCCTGCTTGAAATGAGGCTTTAGTAAAGGGGAAAGGACTTGGAATGCCTTTTGTGCCAAATAGTAATTGATTACATGGGTTTCCGAGCTGTTTTTATTCAGCTTATAATTAAGAGCATAAATCTCTTGGATATCTGCATAGACTTCTTGATGCTTGCGCGTGACGATGACAGCGTGAATATCCCAGACATGCAGGCCTTGTTTATGGAAATTTTCTAAAAAGTAGCGGCCAGGATTAATGACGATCCCTTTGCCATTCCATCTGATAAAAAGACCTCCAGAAGTGGCTCTTGCACGCGCTGAAAGTGAGAAAAGAGGGTCCAAATAGAACTCTGGGCGCCATCCGTGCAATACAAAAAGAGCATTATCAAGAGGAAGAGGTCTTTCTTTGAATAGAATTCGGTAGTTCGCGAATCCTTTTTCTTTCTGCTTCTGGAATGTTTGAATCGATTCTATTAATGTGTGTTCGGGGGCAATTTGCGTAGAACATCCCTCTACAGGTGCTGGGGGATGGAGCAGCGTTGGTCTTACAATTTCTTTGATTTCATCCAGTGTTGGAAGAGGAGGAAGGGCAGTTATTGTGATTGAGCTTTTCTCAATGGCAGTTTTATCTATAATTGGGATGCTTAATCCGATCGAGTTGCCATTTTTAAGCTTTCCATATTCCTTATGGTCTGTTCGATAAAGACGTTGAATCAATTGCTGCATCAGCGGTGACTCTTGTCGATTCAAACTCATAAATGTATCTGGTTGTGACAACATGCTAACTCCGTATTATGACTTAGCCTGAATCTTAAGGATTTTTCCTATTAGTTACCATCAAATTTCTAACAGAAAAGTGCCGGTTTGGATATAAGAGAAGCTATTGCCGCTATGCAGATTTTATCACAGACTCGACTTTAGGATTTTTACCACAGAGATCACAGAGAGAGGAAGAGAAGGAAATAGAGATTAATTTAGGAGGATTGAAAATATGGTCACCAAAACAAAGCTTTCCCTCAAGGATTTGGATCTTAAAGACAAAAAAGTTTTAATGCGGGTCGATTTTAATGTTCCCTTAGATAATAAGAACAATATCACTGATGATACCCGAATCCGAGCCGCTCTTCCTTCGATCCAATATGTCCTTGAACAGGGCGGTGCGCTCATTCTTATGAGTCATCTTGGACGCCCCAAGGGAATGCCAGAAGCCAAATACTCCCTCGCACCTTGTGCAAAAGCCTTGGCATCAATTTTGGGAAAACCAGTTAAAATGGCTCCAAATTGCGTTGGAAGTGAAGTGGAATCCCTTGCACAATCTCTAAAACCTGGAGAAATTCTTCTATTAGAAAATCTCCGTTTTAATCCGGCTGAAGAAAAACCAGAAAACGACCCTAAATTTGCACAAAAACTGGCTAAACTGGGCGATATTTACGTCAATGATGCCTTTGGGACTGCCCACAGAGCTCATTCCTCAACCGTAGAAATAACAAAATATTTTCCTGGTAAAGCTGCAATTGGGTTTTTAATGGAGAAGGAAATTGAATATCTCAGCAAGCTTCTGAATGATCCAGCACGGCCATTTTATGCCGTCATTGGAGGAGCGAAAATTTCTTCAAAAATAGGAGTTTTAAAAGCGCTGCTAAAGGTTGTTGATGCCATTTTTATTGGCGGGGGAATGACCTATACTTTCTTAAAATCACAAGGAGTTGCCATTGGGAAGTCTCTTCATGAGGACGATTTAATCAATGAAGCAGGAGAAATTTTAAAAGCGAGTAAAATGGAAAATAAGAAATGCTATCTTCCTCTAGATAACGTGATCGCACAAGAGATCAAGGAAAATGCTCCTTCCCGCATTGTGAAGACAAATGAAGGCATTCCAGACAACTATCAAGGGGTTGATATTGGACCACAGACGATTGAACAGTATGTCAAGGAATTAAAAAAGGCCAAAACCGTTTTTTGGAATGGTCCAATGGGAGTTTTTGAAATCAAGGAGTTTGCAAAGGGAACAAATGCCATTGCACACACTCTGGCGGATCTCAAAGGGATGACAGTCGTCGGAGGGGGGGAATCTGTAGCTGCAGTTGAAGCTGCGGGCGTTGCAGATAAAATATCGCATATTTCGACGGGTGGTGGGGCATCATTGGAGTTTATAGAATTTGGCACCTTACCCGGCATTGAAGCCCTCTCAGATGTTTGATAAAGCACTATCTTAGTAAAAAATTAAACGCAAAGGCGCAAAGACCCGAAGCCACAAAGAGGGTTTACCACAGAGATCACAGAGAAAAGAGGAGAGAACAGGGAGAAGTTTGGGTTTATCTTAGTATTGCTTGTGAGAGACTCCTCTCCCCTTCCCCTTCTCTCTGTGATCTCTGTGGTAAAATTTCTTTAGATCTTCTCCATTTTCTTTGCGGCTTCGGGTCTTTGCGTCTCCTAAATAACTTAAGTTATTTTTCGAAAGAACCGGAGTATGTCAAAGACGAAACCACAATTGCCCCTCCGGCAGGGAGCTTTGCGTTTAAATTTTTTTTTGTTAATTAAAGTATTGCAATTTTAATTAGATATCTATAAAATACAAGGAGTTAATTTTATACGTAATTGAAATTTTTCACCCCGACTTGCACATCCAGGGTTGCCAAAATTCAGCAAATTCGATATAAGTTAAGTCGGAAGGCGAATAAAATATCCACAATGAGGCTTATGTTTCCCTTAGGTAGCACTACCTTACAACCCCTCAAACCCCCTTCAAAAAGCCTTTCTCTTTTTTTTCAAGTTCTTAAGTTAAGAAGTGATCCTTTCACAACTAACCTAAAGGTTTTTCATGTCAGCGCCTGCAGCCCCTGACCAGACTGATTTTAGTCGATGGAGGTCCTTTTTTTGGCCCGTCCATAGCTATGAGCTGAGAAAGCTCATTCCCATGTTAATGATCTTCTTTCTTATTAATTTAGACTATAACATCCTAAGAACCCTAAAAGACACTCTCGTTGTAACTGCAAAGTCTTCTGGAGCTGAAGTGATCCCATTCATTAAAGTCTGGGTCATGTTTCCAGGGGCGATATTGATGACATTCTTATTCACTCGACTCTCTAATCGTCTGCGGCGCGAAGTTGTGTTCTATGTGATGATTTCTACCTTTCTTCTGTACTTCTTTGTGTTCACCTTTATCCTATATCCTGCACGGGATGTCCTCCATCCCCATGCGACTGCTGATGCCTTACAAACATTTTTGCCGGCTGGATTCAAAGGCATGGTGGCCATGTTCCGAAACTGGACATTTACAAGTTTTTATGTCATGTCGGAGTTGTGGAGCAATATTATCTTGGCCATGCTATTTTGGGGATTTGCAAATCAGGTGACTCGCCTCAATGAAGCTAAGCGATTCTATGGCATTTTTGGCATCGGAGCGAATATTTCAGGGGTGTTTGCTGGGCAGGCTTCTGTTTTTCTTTGCAGCAATGCATACAACACATACCTTCCTTTTGGAGAAGATGCCTGGGAACAGTCTTTAATCATGTTGACAGGTTTGATCCTCCTCAGTGGAATACTCTCCATTATTGTATTCAGATGGATGCATAAGAATGTGTTAACGGATTCCCGTTTTTATCACGCTTCGGAATCAGAACCTGAAGGCTCAATTGAAAATGGAGATGCGGTGAGTGAGAAAAAGCTTTCCATGAGAGATAGTTTTGGCTATCTATTCCGATCGCCTTATTTACTTAGCATGGCTGCAATAGTCGTGTCTTACAATCTCGTCATCAATTTGGTTGAGGTAGTCTGGAAACATGAAGTGAAGGCTCTTTATCCCAATCCAAGCGACTATAATCAATATATGAATCAAGTCTCAACCATTATTGGTGCTCTTGCAACACTGACGGCTCTTTTTGTTTCAGGAAATTCCATTCGGCGCTTTGGCTGGACCTTTACAGCCATGCTAACGCCCGCTATTCTTCTTGTCACTAGCATCGGATTCTTTGCTTGCTTCTTCTTAAAGCCTTATATGACCGATACTCTGCCCTACATTGGCGCTTCGACCCTTGCCATCGCTGTGTTTTTTGGTTCGGCACAAAATATTTTAAGCCGTGCTGCAAAATACACGGTTTTTGATGCAACGAAAGAGATGGCTTTCGTGCCATTGAGTCCTGAGAGCAAGCTGAAAGGCAAAGCAGTCATTGATGGTATAGGTTCTCGTTTGGGTAAATCAGGTGGATCTTTGATTCATCAATCACTATTGCTGACTTTTGCGACCATCACTGCGAGTGCTCCTTTTGTGGCAGGATTTCTTTTTACAGCGATCATCATTTGGATGGGGGCGACGCGTACCTTAGGCAAACAGTTTGGAGAGCTCACAGCTCCTGGGCAGAAGCCGTTGCCTACACCGCCGCGCTCGCCTTTAGTTCTGGACTCCGCCTTGCAGGAAACACAGGTGGTTTAAAGCCAGAGTCGCCCTTTCAGGGCTCTGAATTATGTGTAGAGCATACCCAGGCCTTCGTCGCCCTTTCAGTGCCTCCTCAGCCTGGGCTGGCGTGGCTACTTTTGGTTGGAGACTCAACAAATCTTCTCATTTTTGCTCTTTTTTATCTCATTTTGTAGCCCACACCAAGGTTTTCGCGAGCCTGCGAGCGAAAACCGCAGGTGTGGGGATCGAATACAAACCATATTTAACCAGGGACTGGTTCCTCTTTTTTGCTCTTTTGAATCATATGTGTGGTTGAAAAAGAAAACAAAAATGAAGAACCAGTCCCTGGTTAATTTTTTGTTCTCATAATACCCACACCTGCGGTTTTCGCTCGCAGGCTCGCGAAAACCTTAGGTGTGGGCTACAAAATGAGAAAAAAAAGGGCAAAAATGATAAAAATCGATCCCAACCAAAAGTAGCCGCACTCGCCGGAAGCAAAGGACGACGAAGGCCTGGGTGGGCTCTATACACCATCTAGAGCCCTGAAAGGGCGGCTCTAGACTGGAGAAGGTGAGGCAGAAGAATTTGATAGGCTCGGACTGCTAGAACTACTTAAGTTGGTAGAACTCGAAGAACTCGAGCTACTAGAACTCGAGGACGTTGAAGTTGGAGGAAGAGGCAGAGCAATGACTGCACCGCCACCAGAACCACCACCATCTCCACCTGCTGGCAAGACCCTACCAGAGACTTTTGAGACTTTTGCGACTAAACCTGCCCACTCCTGAATACTTGCTGCAGGCTCTCGTACTTGGAATGAGTAATGTGATCTGATACCATCCAGAAAGTATGGATGGTAACTTTCAAATGTGGTATTGACGCTGTATGTAGCTGTAAAGGGATTAAATTCATCGATCGTAATTTTTAGAATATCTGAGGGATCATAATACGTTGTTTTTTTAGAAACAATAGCAGCAGCAATTGTCTCTGGATCTAAGGGCTGCGTAAGTTGAGTTGCCACCGCACTAGCCTTTTTTGTTGCTGTTAGACTTATTGCAATACGATATACTGTTGACCCATTTTTTTTTGTTCTGCTCTCAAAATGGAAGGCATCCCCGTCGCATGCGTCTTTTAATGCCTTAGCTATTCTTTCAGCCTGTTCATTAGAATAAATGGAATCAGTAACTAAGTAATAATCCAATCTTTTTCTATCGGATGATGTGAATAGCTGTTTTTTTTCCATAAAAGAAACAATTTGTGGTGATCCATCTACTTCTAATTTTATTTTACCGAAACAAGCCCCAACTGAACTCATAATGTTTTCCTTTTTTAAGTTTAATTAATAAAAAATTGAATTCTTCTTTTATTTATTTTCAATCCAATACTCGTCCGATATCAATAGTGCAGAAGTGGCGCCACCATTAGTGCGTATATAATTCACAGTTGATATTTGCAGTTTTTGCATGATGCTATAGACAAGAGCTAATTCTGACACTGCTGAATTAGGTGATTTATGACTTGCTGCCAATTCGGCATCGCCTTTATTTAATCGCTCTTCCAAAGCATTATGAATATTTTCTAAATGATACGTGCTTAAGTTCCTCAATTTCTCTGGATGAGCAGAAATTCCAATCACTTGCACATCACTTTTTTTTAATTTAAGAGCTAGGGCTTCAGGAACTTCAGGCAAAGTTTTATCGAAGTATTTCAACGCAGATTCCCAATCACCTCGACTCATCGGATTCGGCGACAATGTGGTAGCAGGGTCCTCGCCTTTGACATAGGTGATGATGGCGTTTTTTGTTGTGCTGCGGCCAAAAGGGGCCATGTAGACCTGAATGTTTTTGTCGTCGTCCAAATAGGTCACTTGAAAACTGCCTCCTCCGATGTCAAATGAGATCACCTCATTTTGATCTAGATTCGTTTCAGCAATTAAAGCTCGAAAAGCATTCTGGCCTTCTTCAATTTGGGAGATAATTTTAACAGGTATTGCAAGCTCTGAAAAGTACCTGTCCACTAGTTTGTGGGCATTTGGGGCCTTTCTGTAGGCTTCCGTGGCAAGTCCATAAAATTCGGTAGCGCCCAAATCGAGGGCTTTTTGTTTAAGACTTTGAGCGGCATTTATCGCCTTTTCTTGAATTTGGTCACTCAAGAGACTCTGTGGTTGGTGTGCGGCATCCTCGCTAAGTAAGACGACAGCATCTTCAGTATAAAGTGAAAGTAGGATTTGTCTGGTGTCAGTGTCGACATCTGCGACTTGAACTTTAATTTTGCCTGAACCGAAATCAAAAGCCGCTCGCCTAACAACTGCGGCATCGACATTGAATGAACACATTAAAATAGTAAGGGTCATGAAATATACTATGTATTTTGACATGTTGATAGCTCCATACGATGAGTAAGGAGAAAGTTTATCAGACCTTATGTTAAATGCCAAGCGGGAAGTTAGTTTTTTTAAAAAATTTTGAAAGGAAAGATTTGTGGTCTGGCTTGTGATTTGAATGTATTAATACGAAGAAAAGTTATTGTAGAAAAAATGTACTTAGGTTACATTATCACAACATACGAGATGGGAGTGTAAATATCATGGAAAAGAAAATTCAAGATCAATTTATCGATTATGGTTGTGGGTTTCCCATAATTCTGCGACACGTCCCCATGTTGAAAATCGACGGAAAATGGGTTCCTAACATTAATTATAATAAGTTTGAAAAAGTTGTGTTGTTGATGTTGTGTCATAAGCAGGCTAAGCTAACAGGAAGTGAGGTTCGTTTTATTAGGCTCCATTTGGGTATGACTCTCGACGTGTTTGCAAAACGATTTGGGGTTAAGCACCCCACAGTTATCAAATGGGAAAATTTTAAAGACAACCACACAAATATGAGCTTGGGAACAGAAAAGGACATTCGATTGTGTCTAATGCTTCATCTTACAGGAAAGAAACAAGTCAGCGATTTATATAATGAACTTATAACGCTTCCTCTTTCCCCAACCGAGCAACAAAAGAACGTCGAATTGGATTTAGATCTCGAAAAGATTGCGATTTAATAAATATTCTTCTGCAGCAATAGCCAGGTTCTTTTGATGAAATTACTAGATGATGTAGGCGTCTGCCGAGATAATAGCCCACCTGCTAAGTCCCTTGTGTGGATTTGCCTGCGCGCTGGGACCTGATCTTCATCAATCAAAACCTTCTTCTAATTGCCTTACCCTGCAGCTTTATAAAAGCATACAATTTACTTTACAGTGCCGAGGTTATCAGCTAGTGTGAAGTTTGAAGAGGGAGGGTTGTGAGGGTATGAATATAGAAACTAGGAAAGAGGGGGAGATTGTTTTTGTTAAGCCTCTGAGCAAAAACATTGATGCGAGTGTTTGCACTGATTTTAAGGGAAGGGTCGTTGATTTGATCAATCAAGGAAATAATTTTCTGTTGTTGAATTTGTCCTTGGTCGATTTTATTGATAGCAGCGGCCTAGGAGCAATAATCTCGATTCTGAAAACATTAAAACTAAGTAATGGCAAGATTGTAATTTGCGACATGAAGAATCCTGTTCTAAATCTATTTAAGCTTACGCGATTGGATCATGTATTCGAAATATGTTCAAATGAAAAAGAAGGGTTGGCTTTACTTACTAAAGTCAACAAAGAATGAGCATGCATACAAGATCTATAAAACTCATCATTGAAAGCAATATAGACCATATTCCGCTATTATCGAAAGCAGTTCGATCGGTTTGCAGTACAGTTATTCAAGATGAGGTCTTATTATACAACTTAGAGCTTTGTCTTGTTGAGGCTGTCACGAATGTGATTGAACATGCTTATCATCAAAAACTTGGAAATCTTGTTGAAGTTATTGTCACATTTGATGAGAACGACATTGTTTTTCACGTTATAGATTTAGGTGACAAAGGAGTTATTCCAATTCCGAAAAAAGAGCTAGATTACAATCCTAAGGATGTGTCTTCTTTACCCGAATCAGGAATGGGGCTTTTTCTCATTCATCGGATTATGGATGAAGTCCATTTGAGTAAAAAAGGGAAAAAAAATGTTTTATTAATGAAGAAGTACGTGAATCAAACTGGAAATTAAGCACTTATGACTTTGTCGATCCCGGTAAAACAAAATTGCATTTATTTTGCGCTTATTGTATTGGTCTCATTGGTGTCTGTTCAGCTATATATTTCAAGGCATCAAGAATGGATTTTATACAGGGAAGCAGAGAAGAAATATGACAGTAAAGAGTTTGATGGTGCAATAAATTTATATAAAAAAAGTTTGGAAGCCGGCTTGCCTCCTTTTAAAGCTAGCTTAAATTTGGCTAACTCATACGTTGCGACTGGTCATTTTGAAGAAGCTATTTCTTTGTACAGAGACTACCTCTTGGCATATCCTAAAGATACCAAGGCACGTTTAGCATTAGCTGAGGCGTTGTCATGGATGGGAAGACTGGAGGAGGCTGAAATGGAATATCAAAAAATATTGGAAGACACTCATGAAAATAAACAAACAAAATAACCTTAGTAGAATTGGTTTTTTCCTCCTATTCACTGTGAGCTGTGCGATTTCAGAAGCATCCCTTCTTAGTCCTCAAGCAACGAACGAAAGGCTGACCGATGAAGTGAAGAATAAAAAAGTGACTGATTGGGAAGCACGGTTAGAATATGCAAGGTTATTGAGTAACCTCCAGCGTTATGACGAATCGCTTATACAATATCATCTGCTTCTCAATGAAAAGCCTGATTCAACTCTTGTACAAGTGGAGATAGCGCAAGTTCTTTACTACCAAAATAAACTCAATCAGGCTTTAGATATATTAGAAAAAATTCCTGAAAAAGATATCAATGATAAAACGCGTCTGGTGATGGCAGAGATTTATGAAGCTTTAAAAGAATATTCAAAGGCCGAGTCAATCTATCGAGAACAACTTAAAAAGATGCCTGAAGATAGTTTGACCAAATTGAAACTTGCAGAGCTGCTTTCTTGGGAAAAGAGATATGAGGAGTCGGTTCTCCTTTATCGACAAATGCTGGTGGAACATCCCAACGATATTCAGCTGCGCCGCAAGTACGCTATGGTATTAATGTGGATGGGTGACGACAGCGAAGCCGCAGAGGAATTAGAAAAAACATTATCGGGAAGTGAGAGTGGCAAATATCCTGAATCGGGGTAAGAAATTTGTTGTCTTAACCCTTTTTGTTTTCACGTTTATTGCGATTACCGTCTATCTCACTACCCGCATTGTTTTAGTTGTAATTGCCGACTTTACCTGGTTAGAGGGTCTACTAGCAATATGTTTGCTATTTGCCGAAGGTTTTATACTCATTCATTCAATCGGTTATTTTCTTAACATTTTCCGCGTGGTCAGTAGCTCATCCAGTTTTACTCCTGTTATAGAGGAACCAATACTACATTCTTATCCCCCGGTTGCCATTGTTGTGGCCTCGTACAAAGAACCACTAGACGTCCTAAAAGAGACACTCGTTTGCTTTTATAACCTGAGCTATCCCAATAAACATCTCTATTTCCTTGACGATACCCGCTACGAACTTCCCTGGGAAACGCCTGAAAATAAATTAAAATATCGTCAATCAATCGAAGAGTTGTGTCAATTCTTAGATATTAATCTTTTCCGTGCCAATTGGCACGGAGCTAAAGCAGGCATGATTAATGACTTTCTTAAATTCCTTAAAGGGGACATGAGAGAAGATTTTGAATTCCATTCCTTTTCTAAATCAAAATCTGTTCAGCCAGAAAAATATCTCATTATCTTCGATGCAGATATGAACCCGTTTCCAGACTTTGTTGAATATCTAGTTGATATCATGGAAAAAAGGCCTAAAGTAGCATTCACGCAGACACCTCAATATTATTCAAACTTTGAATTCAATCGAGTTGCTCGCACTGCAGGGTTGCAGCAAGCGATTTTTTATGAATATATTTGCGAAGGAAAGGGGCGTCAGGGGGCGATGTTTTGTTGTGGAACAAATGTCATTTTCCGTCGGGAAGCCCTAGATGCAGTTGGTGGCTTTGATGAGCAATCTGTAACGGAAGACTTTGCAACCTCGTTAAAATTTCATAAAGGCGGATGGGAATCGGTGTATTTAAACAAAGTGTCAGCGTTTGGCATGGGGCCAGAAGATTTGGGGGCTTTTTTCAAACAGCAATTTCGTTGGGCAAGGGGAACTATTGGGGTCCTTAGAACGTTACCTAAGGAGTTTTTGTTGCATTTTCGACAATACACGATCAATCAGTGGTGGGAATATTTTCTTGCAAGTACTCATTATTTAATCGGACTCGTGTTCTTTATTATGGTAATATTTCCTATCATTTATTTGTATTTTAATCTTCCTAGCTATATGGTTGACCCTCTTATCTACGCGACCATTTTTCTGCCGTACATAATATTGACATCGCTGATGTTTATTTGGACGTTGAAAAAAAGAAAATATAAGACTAAAGATATTTTGTCGGTGCTGTTAATCAATGCTGTCACTTTTCCTGTTTTTATGAAGGCGGCTATGTCGGCGTTGCTGGGAATGAAGGGTAGTTTTGGCATTACTCCGAAAAGTGGGAGCACAATCTTGCCCTTGAGATCTTTGATACCGCAGATGCTCACAGGTCTAATTTGCGTGTTCGCGATTGTGTGGGGCATACAACGCATTTATTATGAGAGAGAGCCATTTTATGGGTTACTCCTCAATGTATTTTGGACGATATATAATTTCTTAATAATTTCTTCATTTCTTTACTTCAACCACTCTGAAGAAAAGGAATGAGATGAAATGAAAAGAAACCTTCTCTTATGGCTCATATCGCTTTTTCTAATCGGATGTCAAATCGATGAAGAGTGGCAGTATCCCTCCTCTTTCTGGGGCTTTGCTGTAGAAGGGTATCCTATTACAGAACAAGATCTAGAGCTACTGCAAAAAGAAACAAAAATCGATCCCGAAATGATCGTATTCTATTTGCAATGGCCTATCCCTGTACATCAACATGAACCCATTACACCTACCTTGGAGGCCATCTGGAACGGGGGAGCAATTCCTTGTTTAACTTGGGAGCCTATGTCAGTTATTGATCAGATTGAAACGACGATACCCTATGAAGATATTCTCGATGGGCTGTATGATCCATATCTCTTTGCCATTGCTGACGATATCAAATCATGGGAAAAGCCGTTAGTGATCCGTTTTGCGCACGAAATGAACCTGTCAAGATATCACTGGGGCACTCAATTAGCCGACTATGGTCCAGAATCTCCAGAAATCTATAAGAAGATGTTCCGGTATGTGGTGGATGCGTTTAAAAGCAAGCAAGTGATAAATGTCTTTTGGGCCTTTTGTCCCAATGTTGATTCTATTCCCAATGATGCTTGGAATGTTCCTCGCAATTACTACCCAGGTGATCAATATGTCGATCTGTTGGGGATGGATGGATACAATTGGGATATCAGTTCAGAGTTAGCTACCTCTCGAAAATTGTTGTGGACAAGTCCTTGGCGTTCTTTTGAACAGATTTTTAAGCCTCTTTATTTACAGCTCAAAAAAATTGCGCCCCGTAAGCCTATTGTTGTTTTCGAAACAGCGTCTGTACAACGTTCAGGGGGTCAAAGGAAAGTTCAATGGATCCAGGATGCCCTGGAAGTGTCAAAAAAATGGGGGATTAAGGGAATTGTCTGGTTCCAGGCAAATAAAGAGGAGGATTGGAGAATTGAGCAGTTTGAGGATAATTCTCTGAGTTCACAGCCTTCTTTTCAAATGTGGCTTCAGAACCATATCAGCAACCTAAAAAAATAACAGGATATCCAGGCAACCTCTCAATAATAACTTTACAGTGTACTAGTTGTTTTGTAGGGGGGGTGCTTAGATTAATGATTTTAAATAAATGAGCACAATGTGGTTGTAGTTAGAGTATAGCCGTTTTTCGAGGGTTTTGATGGCGTTGATGTACATACCAAACCCGTAAGCTGTTTGTGACGGTAGACGCTCTGTCATGTTCAGGTCTTTTTTCTCGGCAAATACAATGTTAAAAAGAGTTAGGGAGATTTCCGATTCTAATATGTCTCTTAGACTTTCTAAATCAATATATATTGGTATTTGTTCAGGTTTTATTAATTCTTCTCTTATCAGCTGATAAAGATTTGCTAATTTATATTCACTATCTTTAATGCGTTGCAAAACATCATGAAGAAAGAATTCTTCGAGCTTAACATACTCTTTATGTGAAAAATTGACGATTCTTGAAAAATAAGGGACGAGATGTTTCAAGTACACCCTAACGCCTTGTTTTAAAATTAGGGAATCTTTAATCAGAGAAATTAGCAAGTCTGTAAGCAATATTGTTGAGGGCAACTGATGGGTAAATTCATCAAATGAAAGGCTTTTTACAATACATGTATCTGTTTTGGATAAAGAAATCCGATAAATTTCCCCTCTCATTTCGTTGCTATGTTGAGCTGTAACAACAGTGTCTGCAACTCTTCTTGTAAACCGATAGTCCTCGCTCAAAAGTTCTGGAATATAAAGATCTACTTTGTCCCCCACATGCAATATTGTACGGTTGACAAGCCATTCTAAAATAGCAATTTCAACGAAATCTGAGTGAATAGATAGTAGTAAATATTCAAAGGGCTCCCCATCTTCTAACGAACCTAAAAATGGGAATATTAGAGTGTCGAGATCTTTCGATGTTTTACTAGATTCTTCCATCATCATCTACCTAAAAACGATAAGACAGTGTTCCCCATGCCCCTTCGGCATTCCACTGCTTAGAACGTTGTATGAGACCCTTTAATTCAAATCCCCAATGGGTATCAAAATCATATTTGCATTCCAAAATGGCTTGTATAGAAGGATTGTTTACATTATCTGTTTCCCCAGTGATCTTAATGTCTATATAACGCTGTGGGGCCTCGCAATACACAGTATCTCTAAAGTCGCGGCGAATTTCCAAAGTAATGCTGCCTGAAAAGTACTTGTCAGGGGTCCAGTAAGGGTGGATCACATCGATCTCTGTAGTTCCACAAAGGATCACAATGGATTGATGAACAGCATTGCGATAATTACCCTGCAGTATAATTTTAAAGACATGTGGATCTTCGGAGAACTGATACTCTGTAATTAGATTGAAATGTGTTTGATTATTGTGGTCGTTGTAGGAGTAGTTTTGATAAGTTCCTCCGATGTTCCAGTATCGAGTGATGTTCGAAGAAACAGTTACCCAGCTATTAATAGATTGTATAGCCTCTTTCAAAGAAAAATAGTTGTAAATTTCATCTTCTCTATTGCAACCCAAAACCACCTGAAAATAGTCTTGCATGTTCAATAATAATCTGTTGTGACTAGAAAACGTTGACTTGAATTGATGAAAATAGGTTTTATATGTCGCACTCACAAAGCCGCTGACATACTCATTAAAGATGCAATCGGACTCGATTGTCTGCCCCTCAGCTGGATAGAATTTAAAGTTAAAAAAGGGATTCTCAACATATTCTTGTTGTATAAACCTTACATGAGAGCGGCATGACAAAGGTAGTTCAAATACAGTGTCAAACTTATATCTGGCAATTTGAGATTGAGCAAAAGTCCCAGACCCAATCTCTCTCCAATATGAAAAATTGCCCTGCATTCCAAAATGAGACCGCATCTCATTTCTATCCCACGCCTTCTTAACTAAACCGTGATTGGGGTTTAAATTCAGAATGTGTGCGTAAATGTCCTTTGAGCGATCACAGAGACCAATGATACAATTGCTCTGGGCATAATCAAAAAGAGCTTCCTGGTTGCTAGGATTAAAATCTGTTAGCTCTTTGTATGCATCTAAAGAACTTATGTAACGTTTATCCCAAACTAAGGTCTTGGCACGTTTTTCAAGTACAATAGACTCTCTGATGAGATTGTCAGAATAAGAATCATTTAGCATCTCAAGAAGTTCGTCATAAGTCGCCATGGCAAGGGGAAACTGTTTTCCCCAAAGTGCCGTCCTAGCCTTCTCACGATATAATACAGGGTCATAGGGGTTGATTTTTAAGATGTCATCATAATATTGGATGGAAAGGTCATAGTTTTTAAACCAACCTGTAATCCTTGCAACAGCTACCATAAGTTTGGCATTTTTTGGAAATGTCACAAGAAGATTCTGATATATTTCGAGTGCCTCCGAATAATACTCCAAGGTACTTAACATTTCTGCTTGACCGATCTGGGCTGGAAAATACTCTGGATCGATCTCTAGAATGGCTTTATAAAGCACCAGTGCAGTGCAGGGCATTCCATTTTGGATGTAGACATCTGCCCATTCTTGCAACTGTACTGGTGTGCTAGTACAAATGATGTTTTCAATGTACATTGTGTCTAGGACGCCATTGTCAGCAAAGTAGTATTGTGCTTCAATATCTTTGGGATGGCTAGCATAAGCAGCTGTAAAAGCTGCATGGGCTTTATCGCATTGTCCGAGCTTTAAATATGCTCGTCCAATCCCTACGTAAGCATGAACGCCATATTTTCGATCATTTGTAAATTCATTATAGGTAGCAATGGACTTGCAATAATCTTCTTTCTTGAAGAGGATGTCAGCTTTTAATTGCAGATATTGGGAATTGGAAGGATCTATTAGCAAAAGGCCTTCTACTAACTCATGAGCTTTGTTGAAGTCCATTTCTTGGTATTTAAGTCGCGTTAGTGCCTCTAGGATTTTCGGATTATTTGGCCATTCGAATAAAAGCTCTGTATAAATTCCTTCCGCTTCTTCATATCGCTGTGGGCTTGCTAGTGACCAGGCTAATTTTAAACGAAGGTCGAGTGAGCAGGGATCGTTTTCCAATGAATTGCGATAGATATTTTCAGCTTGATAAAAATCCCCCCACATCATCATTGCGTCCGCGTAATCAAGCAGTATGGTGCTGCTTTCGCCAAAGATGCAAAAGGCTTTCGCAAAAAGCGCTTTCGCTTTCTCAGCATGACCTGACGCCACTTCCCCTTGAGCTGTTGCGATTAACAATTTGAGATTGTGCGGATGTTGCTCTAGAGCGCTATAAAAAAGAGCTAAACCCTCGTGGAATTTTTTCATTGTAATATAGAGACGAGCCATTTCGATTGAGATTTCAACGTTATCGGGTTTTTTAGCAAGCAACCACACATATTGCGTTAGGGCAGCATTCTGAGTTTCTTCCTCATGAGAATAGACTCTAGCTAATGCCCAGCGAGTATCAACCTCGTTTACTTGCTGATTAATCGGGACTATCGAGTGCAATTCTATTTTTTTTGTATTGCGTTGAGATCTTTGTTCAATTTTAGGGTGCTCAAGGGGCTTTGAGAGAAGGGGTCTGTCATTTAATAAAGCTTCAAAATAGTTGAGAGCGGCTTCTTGAGTGTTTTCGTGGTGGGAAAGAATTTTGGCGAGGACAAATTGTGTTTCGAAGTCGGAGACCTGATTTCGGATAGGAACGATGCTTTTATTATTTTCATGGATACGTGGAGGGATATTTCCAAATAGACAGAGTTGTTGAGTGATGAACAGGAAGGTGGAGAAGCTGAAAAAATGTAGAATTTTCATAACGTTGATAATCTCAGCGTGTTTAGCTCGTTTCATAGATACTCTATCATCGAAAATTTTGAAAGGAAAAGTATTATTGCGGGAACTTGCGCCCCAGAAACGTCCCACGCGCAGACAAGATCATACAAGAGGCGTTGCTAGGGCAAAGCGCGCCGGGGACGGTTCTGGGGAGCAACGAACGGACAGATTATGCGAGAATTTGTGCGGTTTCGTTCCCCTCATTTCCGGGTCCATTTAATGAACGATCTTCTCATTTTTTCCCTTTTTTATCTCATTTTGTAGCCCACACCAAGGTTTTCGCGAGCCTGCGAGCGAAACCGCAGGTGTGGGAACGATAAAAATTAAAAATAAACCAGGGAACTGGTTCTTCTCTTTTGCTCTTTTTAATCACATGTTTTGTTAAAAAAAAGAACAAAAATGAAGAACCAGTCCCTGGTTTATTTGTGGTCTCGTTTTTTCCCACACCTGCGGTTTTGCTCGCAGGCTCGCGAAAACCTTGGTGTGGGCTACAGAATGAGATAAAAAAGGGAAAAAATGAGAAGATCGTTGATGAAATGGGCTCAGAAATTGCTGGCACGAAACCGCACAAATTCTCGCATAATCTGTCCATTCGTTGCTCCCCAGGACGGTTCTCGCATAAGGGCATACCTTTTCACCCAGGCCACATAAAAAGACTTTTACATTCGTAGATTGGCCTGTGTTAAAAGTATGCCCTTATGCAGAACTGTCCCATGCGCGGCTTCTGGACTGTATAAGGTTCAGCCGTGTAGCCGTGTGCAACGTCCTTGGCTGTGCGCTGGGACATCCTGTGCGCGCTTGTGGCACCAGCCTGTGTTAAAGTTACAGCTATTTTTGTGCGGAAGATCTAAAGCTGATCCAAATGTGATTAAGTTTTACCATTATTAAGGCAATCTCTTTTTGTAACTCTTCTTTTGAATATTGAGAAAGATCCCTCTGAAGACATACTTGGGCTATTTTTGTTGCTTTAACAGTGTCGGCTTCATCAGTAAAAATTTCGATTGTTTTATATTGATAATACGATAATTGATATTTAGTAATGCCTTCTTTTTCAGAAAGAGTACTTACTAATGTTTGTGTCTGTATAATGTGTTGCTCAGCTAACGCAGTAATAATTTTCTTTACTTCTGCATCTCTTTTCTTTTTTGGGGTAATGTCTATGATGCCCAAGACAATTGCTGTAATAAATGAAGCTCCAGCACATCCATATAAGGTCCACGTAACATTATATAATGTTGCCGATAAACTAGTTGCTGGAAATAGGATAAGCCCTACAATCAAACAAATCATCCCAGCACAAAACAATAACGCCCCAAAATTGCTTAAACGCGAATTTTTATTTATTTGCTCTGCTTGAGTAAGTAATTTCTGTCTTGCTGCAGGGGTAATAGCAGTAACAGTTTTAAAAACATCATTTTCTCTTATACTTCCAATTGCGAACATTTTTCCAAATAAATTCAAATCTACTTCGTCTATTCTTCCTTGCTTTAACTGTTCACCAATATCAAATTGTTGTGCCAAGAGACTCTTGCATTCATCTCTAAGTTTATTTGCAAGATTCATTGGCAGATCTATTAGGTATCTATCTGTTTGTATCATATTAACCTGTTAGTAGTGGGGTCTGATTCAAAGACACAGGAGAGGTCAATTCTTTATTTTGGCGTTTTAGTCGCAATTTTCAAATTTACCCAAGTTTGATGTAGCTCGGAGTGTATGCATTTGATCTGGGATTTCAAATAACGTTCCGATAAATGGCTGAGATCACAAATATATTTGTTAGCACTTTCTGTCGCTTTTTTTGTATCGCTTTCCTCAGTAAAAATCTCAAGTATTTTATAGGCGCTGTATTTTTTCTGAAGTGATGTACTTCCTTCTACTGGGGTAGCGATTAATATTTGAGCTCTTAAAATGTGTTGTTCTGCCAACACTTTGATAATTTCATTTATTTCTGCATCCCGCTTCTTTTTTGGACTATCATTAATCGCTGCAAGAACGACGGCAGTGATAAATCCAATTCCCCCGCCACCAAGTACATACAATGCTAGTTGGAGTAGAGGCGCAGAGGAGAAACTAGCGATCAAAAGGAGAGTTCCTAGGATCAAAAAAATACAAGAAACACAGGCTATGATTGCACCTACGTTGCTTAGTAATGTTCCCTTATTTACCTCCACAGCTCGATCTAGCATTTTCAGCTTTTGTTCAGAAGAAATTTCAACAATATCAGTTGGTTCAAAAATATCGCCTGTTCTTTTTTTTCCTATTTTCAATGCTTCGTCAAATAATTTGTCAGATTCGTTCGATGCTTTGTCTGTTAAAATGTTGGAATATGTATAAAATTGCTCTGCCATGCGATGCTTGCATTCTTTGCTAACTTTCTCTGCAAGCTCTTTTGGCAGCTCTGACAGGTATCTGTAATTATCTGTTTGTATCATATTTATTCCATTCTTTGCCCGCTGATGGCATTCCAGTATGTTGTGAGGGTTGTTCCGTCGGGATTCTGTACTGATATCCAGTAGACAGGCAAATACACTTCTTTCGTTTCCCTAATACTAAATGTGGGGCCAAAAGCTGCTTGAGCCATTTTTTCTACTTGGCTAGCACTATACTTCTTTGCCACTCTCGATGACTGATATGTCGATCTCGATACAAAGTTTTGCTTAATTTTAGTTTGAGGCTGCACCTGTATTTTGGGATTTTGGAAATGGAGTTGCAGCTCTCCATCATTTTGCACAATAAGATGCTTTGTTAATGCACTTTTAATCCAAGGGGCAATGGCTTCCGGCTCTAAGCGCAATTCATTTTGAAGCTGTTCTCGCGTTAAGGAGCCCCCATTTTTGGCCAATGCTTGAATGACTTTGAAGTCATTGCGGTCGGCCTCGGCATTTATAGCATCTTCAAAACCATGGGTTGTTTCCCAATTTTCTGTATCCAAAACCATTTCACCATCTGTCAGACACCATAGCACTTTACTTTCACGAGTTTTTTTATCACTTTGGACATACTTAACATCTAAAAGTAGGTAGGGATAATATTTTATTGCGGGGTCCTGAAAACTATGCTGACCATCGGCTAGAAGATCCTTTCGGTGATTCTCCATCAATTGTTTGGGTGTATAACGTGCTTCAAGAGTTAGAAAGTCCCCATTTTCAACATACTGTTCGATGGTATTGCGGATGTCTGGTTGATTTTCCCACATCCACCAACTGCCGGCTCCCAGCAGTACAAGGGCAAAAATGATTACGTTACGACGCATAAATCTTCCTCATTTCTAGCTCATTGATAAAAGGAACTCTACGTTATTTTTTGCCTTTTTAAGGCGTGTTGTCAAGAGGTTCATGGCATCAGTAAGGGGCAAATCTGCTAAGGCTTCACGCAATAAGTAAATCTTTTCGAGCTCGTTAGGATGGTATAGGAGCTCTTCTTTACGGGTTCCGCTCTTCATCAGATCAATCCCAGGATAGATTCGTCTGTCGGTCAAACGACGGTCAAGAACGAGTTCCATATTGCCTGTACCTTTAAATTCCTCAAAGATCACCTCGTCCATACGCGAGCCTGTATCAATAAGGGCTGTTGCAATTATAGTAAGGGAGCCTCCTTGATCAATGTTCCTTGCAGAACCAAAAAACCTCTTTGGTTTGTGAAGGGCATTGGCATCGATACCACCGGTCAAAATCTTTCCAGAATGGGGTTGTACGGTATTGTAGGCACGTGCTAGGCGGGTAATGGAATCCAGCAAGATAACGACATCGTGTCCATGTTCGACGAGGCGTCGTGCTTTTTCCAAGACCATTTCTGTGACTTGAATATGGCGTTCAGGGGGTTCATCGAAGGTGGAAGAAATGACTTCGCCTTTGACGAGTCGCTGCATGTCTGTAACTTCTTCAGGACGTTCGTCGATCAATAGAACAATTAATGTGATTTCTGGATTATTCTTAGCAATAGCTTCGGCAATATTCTGCAAAAGTATCGTTTTACCTGTTCTTGGCGGAGCGACGATAAGGGCTCGTTGCCCTTTTCCTACGGGAGCGGCGAGGTCTAAAACGCGAGTAGAGATTTTATCTGGAGTAGTCTCCATGATAATTCGTTCGTTAGGATAGAGGGGAGTGAGGTTCTCAAACAATATCCGTTCACGAGCTTTTTCAGGGGAAACGCCATTGATGCTATCTACTTTCAGAAGTGCGAAATATTTTTCTTTTTCTTTTGGGGGGCGGATGGTTCCATTGACAGTGTCCCCCTTGCGCAGGTCAAAGCGTCGAATTTGCGCGGGAGAAACATAGATATCTTCGGCAGAAGGGAGGTAGTTGTAGTTTGGAGAGCGGAGGAAACCGAATCCATCGGGTAATATTTCAAGAACTCCTTCTCCGTAAAGCAACTCATTGGGATTTTCTGAGATTGATTTAACAATTTCAAAAACCATTTGTGGCTTTGTTAGGGAGGCGAGGTGTTTCAATCCGATTTGACGTCCAAATGCACTTAATTGGTCGATGTTCATTCGTTGAATTTCGGCAATGCGCGTAATTTGAGTAGGTGTTGAAGGGGTTGAATTAGTTCCGTGTCGTGGTTTTTGTTCTGTAGAAGTTGAGGCTTCGCCTGGGAGGGATTCATCGCCTAAGGGAGAATCTATAGGGGGGTTTTTGTTATCGTGATTCATTAAAAAATTGACTCCTGCTTTGAGAGTTGGTGACGAATAAATTATATAATTTGGTAATTTGTTGAAACAGTTCGTCCAGAGTGCCATTGTTGACAATGACAAAATCTGCTTGATCTGCCTTTTCCTGCTGAGACAACTGTTGTGTTGAGCGGGCAGTGTATTCTTCCAAACGATTTCCTTCTGTTTCTAGATATCGCATTTTACACAGTTTTGGGTCAGCAATAATCGCGATACTGTAATCATAATTAAAAAAGTTTTTCCCATTGGCTTCAAAAAGAAGGGGGATTTCTGCAATGAAAAGTGTTGCGTTCTGCTGTTGATTAATTTCATGATAAAGTTTTGTTAGCTCCTGGCCTACTGCAGGGTGTAGAATTCTTTCCAAAGATTTAAGTAGTTCTGCATCACGAAACACCTTCTGAGCAATTCTTGAACGATCGATATGTTTATTAATGACAATATCGGGGCCTAATAATTTGATAACTTGCTGTCCAAGAGGAGTAGCAGAAGATAATAGCTGATGAACAATGTCATCGGCGCTCACTACATAAGCACCGAGATCCTTAAAAAAGCGACACGCGGAAGACTTCCCGCTAGAGAGACCACCTGTCACAGCTATCTTAGGTAAGTTTAACATTCTGCCCAATTCTTGCCAACTATTATATCAACGACTAAGGGGACCTTTAATTTAAGAACCCCTTCCATTGTATCCTGAACGAGCTTTTTTATGGGTTCTATCTCTTCATCCGGCACTTCGAAAATCAGCTCATCGTGGATTTGAAGAATCATATACCCTGCCATTTTTCGTTGAAGCAGCTGTTTATCGATTTCAATCATAGCCATTTTTATTAAGTCTGCGGCAGTTCCTTGGAGGGGGGTGTTGATGGCAAGCCGCTCTGCAGCGGCACGTATGACATTATTTTTGCTGCTGATCTCAGGAATAAGTCGTTCTCTTCCTGTGTATGTTGTCGCTCGGCCAGAGTCGCGTGCGTTTGCAATATTCTTCTCCATAAATGTTTGTACGCATGAATATTTTTGAAAGTATTTTTCAATAAAACTTGCGGCGCTCTTTACATCGATCCCTAATTCTTGAGACAGTCCATAAGCTTGTTGTCCGTATACAATGCCGAAATTGACTGCTTTGGCATTGTGCCTTTGCTGTGGTGTGACATTTGCTAAGGGCACATTAAAAATTGCTGCGGCGGTATGGACATGAATATCTTCCCCATGGACAAATGCTTTGATCAAGTCAGGATCATCGCTGAGATGAGCAAGTAAACGCAATTCAATTTGGGAATAGTCAGCGGCTAAATAGCTCCATCCTTGCTTCTCAGGGAGAAAAGCCTTGCGTATTTTCTTGCCGAGGTCTGTGCGTGTGGGGATATTTTGCAGATTGGGATCTTGACATGAGAGTCTTCCAGTCGCTGCTACAGTTTGATTGAATGTGCAGTGGATCCGTTTTGTTTTCGGATAAATTTCTAATGGAAGGGTGTCTATATATGTTGAGCGGAGTTTTTCCAAACTACGGTACTCCAATATTTTTCCCGCGATCGGATATTTTTCCCTGAGGCTTTCTAAGACATCGACGTTGGTTGAAAGCCCTGTTGCAGTCTTTTTGGGAGGATGTATCCCCATTTTTGTAAACAATATCTCGCTCATCTGTTTGGGTGAGTTAATATTGAACTCTTCCCCAGCAAGTGCGTAGATATCTTGCTCCACCTGTTTGATGATTAAGAGGATTTCTTTGGACATTATTTCTAAGAAAATTGGGTCAACATAAATGCCACGACGTTCCATGCCTGCCAGAACAGGCATTAAGGGCAACTCGATCTCAGAAAAAATGGGACCTAAATTACGCTCGGTCAGTTGCTTTGATAATAGAGGCTCAAGTCGATTGATATAATCAGCCTCTTCGCAGGCTTGTCGCATGAGTTGTTCGATGGGAAGATCCTGTAACGCAACGGCTTTTTTCCCTTTTCCAATCGCATCAGAAAGGTCATGTTTGTGTTTTCCCATGACATTTAACATGAGATCTTCTAAGGAATGTTGACGGACATGTGAGTTGAGAACATACGAGGCAAGCATTGTATCAAAGGTGATGGATGGAAGTGTGATTCCGTAGTTACTCAGTAGGTGGGTGTCGTATTTGATATTATGTCCGAAAAAACTATGAGAGGGGTTTTCCAAGAATGGTTTTATCAAATTTAATAGGGTTTCAATTCCCAATTTCCCATTGGCAGGAATATACCATGCCTCTTGTGGAGATACTGAAAGGGCAATTCCAATGAGTTGGGCTTTGATAGGCTGCTGCGTTGTGCCTTTTGTGACCACAGAAAATTTGTGGTGCTTATTTAATTTTGCCAGAAGGTCTTTGAGTTCTTGTATATCGTCGACAAGGTGATATGAAACTGGTTCTTCGGGAGTTAGGGTAGTTGCGGCTTCATCTGTTCTATTTTCAGAAGACTGCTGTTCTAATTCACGCAGTAACGAATTGAAGTTCATAGAAAGATAGAAATCTTTCAGTGTTTTCAAATCAAAAGGCCTTATAGCATATGCTTCGGGAGTTGTAGGGATTTCTACACTTGTGTGAATGGTCACGAGCTGTTTGCTCAGCAATGCCTGAGGAGCAAATTGTGTGATAACTTCTTGTTTTTTGCCAGAAACAACCTCAGGGTGTTGTAGGATATATTCTAGAGTCCCATGCTTTTGCAGTAAATCTATGGCCGTTTTTGGTCCAAATCCCGGTAGTCCTGGGATATTATCTGAAGTGTCTCCTGTAATTGCAAGGAAATCAATCATTTGAGAAGGGGGTACGCCATAAGTCTCCTCAACCTCTTTCGGGCCTAAAACTAGATTCTCTTTGAAAGTATTTAAGAGGGAGACTTTATCATTTACCATTTGGGACAAATCTTTGTCACTCGTGCAGAGATATATGTGGAAATTGTGGTTTTCACCCCATAAGGCAATGGTTCCCATCGTATCATCAGCTTCGACGCCAGGAACTGAGAGAAAGGGGATGCCTAATAGTGCACAGGCTTCCTGCGCCCATTTAATCTGATAAATTAAGTCGGGGGGAGTGCTCGTGCGATGGGCTTTATATTCGCTATAAATGGCTTCTCGCTTTTGAGAACCTTTTGGACCATCGAAAATGCAGACAAGGTATTCGGGATTAAAGTCTTTACGTAACTTTTGCAAGGAACGTAAAAAGCCATACAGTGCATTCGTCGACTCACCTTTAGAATTTGTGATGTTGCGAATGGCGTAATAAGAACGGTAGAGATAGCCAGAGGCATCTACCACATATAATTTGTTCATTCAGGTCTATATAGATATAAGAATTGGTTTGTAAGCTTCGGATCAAGGCATGAAGGATATTGTATCTGATGAACAATTTTCCCTTGAAGTAGATTCGACGAACTGGAGTATAACTCAGAAAGCCACGATTTTTTTTCTAGCTCAACCACTTGATATTTATCATCTTTGATTCCGATCTCATTTAACAAGTGTTTTAATACTTCCGAGCGCGAATATCCAGTTGCATCTATATATCCATATTGTTGTGACTCTTCAGGATTAAAAACTTTTGCTCCGTAATCATCCACGAGCTTTGCCTTGTCCATTTTAGGACGGTTTGTAGCAACAACATTGACAAACTGTTTGTAGTAGTAGTTGATAAGATCTTGAATAGAATCCTGTTCTCCAGGCACCCAAGGGCGCAGTGGATTGAGTTGGTCTTTCTCTTTACCTGCATAAACAGTGAGGGATTGAACGCCAATTTTTTCCATGAGTTGATACACATTTACAAAAGAGGGTGAAATGACCCCGACACTGCCAATCATGCTAGTTTCATTGGCAAAAATCTTGTCCGATGCGCAAGCAATGTAGAGGGCACCAGAGGCGCAAATTCCATCGATGTAGGCATAAACGGGGATTTTGTATTTTTCCTTATAAGCTTTTAGGGCTTGGTACATGTTTGAGGAGTCAGTGACTGTACCGCCAGGGGAATTGATTTGGAGTAGGATTCCCTTTACAAGCTTGTCTTTCAGATGCCCTTCTTGCGATTCGATCAGTTGTTGTCTAAAGTTTTCCATTGTCAGCTTATCAGTGCCGATAATACCGTTTATGTTGAGCTGTAAAATGACTGGAGTATCAGTTGCAAAGGCTTTTCGGACTCCATCTGCATTTGCAATGACTTGTTGTGTGAAAGTGAGTTCTGGTTCTGTAGCTGTGTCTGAAATGACACCAATGATTGCAAGTAGAAGGAAGAGGCCTATGCAAAAGCCGATCACTGCAAAAAGGGTGACAAAGAAGGCGCGTATTGAGGATGAAAAAATTGATTCACGCATTTTGGTTCTCCAGTTTAGCCAAAAATATTTAACGCAAAGACGCAGAGGCGCGAAGGAAGACAACAGACAATAGAAGGGTTATTTTAAAGGAGGTGGTGATTTGTTAGAAGAACAAAATACACCACCTGTTTTAGAATTCAGCAATTGTGGGTGAGTATTACTCAGCGTTTTTAGGAACGATAGCGATGCATGATATTTCTATTAAAGTGTCATCATCCATGTGAACGCCAACGGTTTGACGTGCTGGAAAAACACCTTTTGGAAAACGTTTTGCATATTCTTGGTTCATGCCGTCCCAATCTCTATCAAAGTTCTGCAAAAAAACGTCCATGCGCACTACATATTCCCAACTGCTACCTGCGGCCTGTAAAATACTATCAACATTATCTAGAGCTTGATTTGTGGCAGAATGGATATCGGTTTCTATCATTTTTCCATTTGCTGAATTAAAAGGGACTTGACCGGAAACGAAAATCAAGTTCTTAGTGTTTTCTAAATCAACGCTAATTGCTTTTGAATACGCACCGTATACTTTTGGTCCGTTGGGAACTTCAATTTTCTGAATCGGCGATGTATTTGCAGAACAAAAACTAGCGCAACCGAAAAAAAGGAAAAGTAAAACATTAAATGTATAATTCATAATACCTCCAGTTTGTAATTTAATAACATGTGAAGTCTACACTATGATTAGTTTGTTAGCAATCCATCTTTTGAGATTTGGAATTCGGAGCAGGCACATCCTAGCTCCTGTCGCCGCATTCGCATAACCATCAAGCTAAGAAGGCAAGATCTGAAGGTATTACCACAGAGAAAGCAGAGAGATGGGTTGAGATTATTAATCGCAATTTTCGGTTATAGGGTTAACTTTGTCCAAAATGTAGCTTTAGTGACTTAAAATTCCCTCTGCGTCTCCCCGCCTCTGCGTTAACCATTACAACAATTTTAACGCAGAGACGCAGAGGCGGGGAGACGCAGAGGGAATTTTAAGTCATTAAAGCTACGCTTGTTCGGCTGCCTGTAGTTGCAAGCCCTTATTGAGCCTATTGTTTTTTATTCGATAACATTATTTATTACTTGCCAATATCCCTTTTTCCTAGAACCCGATCGTTTCAAAATTCCCAAAGACTTAAGTTGATGGATGTTTCTTCTGATTGTACTCCGATCTTTTTCCAACTTTAGGGCTATATCTTCGTAGGCAATCCATCGGTCGCCTTCTATAATTTTCAATATTTGTATTTGCAACTCGGATAAAGGTTCATTTATGGGTTCATTTATAGGGGCATTTTTCGATAAAAGTTCATTTTTCGAAGGATTTTCATTTATAGGGGCATTTATAGGGGCATTTATAGGGGCATTTTTTGATAAAAGTTCATTTTTCGATGGATTTTCATTTATAGGGGCATTTATAGGGGCATTTATAGGGGCATTTTTCGATAAAAGTTCATTTTCCGATGGATTTTCATTTATAGGGGCATTTATAGGTTCATTTGAAGATATGGGTTCATACTGGCCTATTATATTCTGTTGAAGAAGATCAATGGTTATTGGCCGTTCAACGAGAGAAGTGAAAAGGCAACCATTATGATCATCAATGAATTGAATTTGAGGCCAATCTTGTAACGCACGCCTTATGCCGGTTCCAAGTCCTCTATATGGCAAAAGACCCTTTGCTGCAAAAGAGGCTAAAATGGGATTGCGTTGAATGGAGTTACCTGCTTGTATTTTTTCAATTGTAAGATGATCAGGTAAATTGCCTGGATTAATGATTTCCACTCGATCATTAAATATGAATAATCTCACAGGTGCAGTGATAAAGTAGTCTCGATGAATGAGAGCATTAACTAGAAGTTCTTCGAATACAGTCTGAGGAATTTCAGGTTCGCCAATAGTATTAACGCTTTTCTGTTTCTGGATTTTGCGCAAATTGCGCATGATAAACGCCAATGCACCTTGAAATACTGTGGGGAGTGGGCCCTCGAAATCTTCACTATCTAGATATCTGCCTGCTATTTCTGTACCCGCAAACGTCACAGCTTTAACAATAAATTCCGGTTTATACAGTTGGGGTGTTTGAGCAAACAGGAGTAGGCCGGCTAGATTTAATCTATTATTGCTTGCCAAGTTCATGTTTTCAAGAAGTTTCAGTTTTTCTGATTCTGAATCAGGCAATGTTTCGTGATAAACATCCCTAAGAAAATTCAAAAGAAGCTTCGAATTTATGGCTTCAATCCCTGCACGAGTTGGTATTTCATCAGCATGTAAAAGGTCAACTTCCTGGAATAGACGTCTCAATTCTTCTTTAGAGTGGATGCGTCTTTTATCCGCTCCGCTTTTAAGCCAAATAATGCCTTGATTATCAAAATAAGGCTTATCAATTCCTTCAGAAATCGATAATGAGATCACTATTCTTCCAGACTCTAAGGCAATATTTTCTGTATGAACTGTAATTGGGCTTCGTACATGTTGACTTGCACTGTTGCTAATAAGCTGATTGATTCTATCAACATCTTTGCTAGAAAGACCAATCAAATCTCCTTTATTCGATATCCCAAGAAAAATACGGCCGCCGCGAGAATTAGAAAATGCCACCATTTCTGCTGCTAGAGAATCACCATTCTTGATATCTTCTTTGAATTGATGGAGGCTATCTTCGCCTTTGGAGACGATCTTTTTTAGTTCAAGCAAATCCATAGCATTTTTCTCTTCAAAATTTCTTATGTTCTATACCACTAAATTTCAAATTTGAGAAGGGACATTTTTAGAGTAACAGAGTTCTCCCAAGGCAAGCACTCCTAGGACAATAAAACAGATATAAAAGTAGTTTGGTACTACCCATCCCGATATCAAGCAAAAAATCGTCACGAATTGCAGAAATGTGCTTGCTTTCCCACAATAAATGGCACGGAACTGATATTGACCCATTTTGCGTGCAATGACGAGATAAATTCCAAATAAAATCACTGCAAAATCGCGACTCATCATTACGATCGCTTCAGCTATACCTAACCTTCCCTCGATAATTAAGATGTAAAGCACGAACAAGACAAAAAACTTGTCCGTAATAGGGTCCATTACAGTACCGACGCGGCTGGTTTTTCCGAAGCGTCTTGCAATAAATCCATCAAGGCTATCGCTAATCATTGCTAATAATAAGGCTACGACTCGCAGTCCGACATTTTCATACAAAAAAAGAAGTGCTAGCGGGATGCGCATTAGAGAGATCAAATTGGGTAGTGTAAACATCAATCAAGTAACCCTATCCTTTCGGATTCTGTGATTTATATAAAAATAACTAGCTGCTGCTATAAGGCTTAAGCCTCCTGAAATTATTGCGGCTAATGTTGGGATTATACCGAAAGCTAGTAAAACAATCACACTGACAACCGTTAACAAGCTGCCTATGATACCACAGAGGGAATAAACAACAAATGTGCCCGAATGTCGATTCACATACTTTTCATATTCTTTTAACAAACTGGGAACTTCTTTTTGTTCATTTTCGATCTGGATACTTTTTTTGTTAAGCCTATCATGATCTTTTTCCATACTGGTTAGTGTATCAGGAGCAAACTTTTTTTCGATAAAATGCATTATTCGGAGGTGTTCAATGGCTTCGGCTGCTCGCTGTTCGACTGTGAGATTTGTTGCATCATGATCTTTTATAAAAGCGTCTGCTTCTTTTTGCCGTTTATCAAACTGTGTTAGTTCTTCATAAAAGGCTTTACTGTCCTGTGCGTGAACATCTATCTCTGCTTGCAATTTTCTAATTTTATTTTGCAATTGATCATGCACTGAATCAACAGTGGGAGGGAAGTAGTGGTCTTTTAAGTTGTAAATACCAACAAATATGGAGACGACAGGTAAAACAGATAGTGTTGCTCTAAAGCATGAAATATTAGTATTTCCAACTCCGTGTGGGATTGTAATCGCTGACATTTTTTAACTTTCCCATGATTTTACGATTGCCTGAATATCTTTTTTTATCATCGTCGGTATCCCTTGTTGGTGTTGTAATGCTGCGAATTCTTTTCGCTCTTCTTTGTCAGTTAATCCTTCACAAATGAGGATCAAATCAGTGGCTAATACAAAATCCTTTTTTAGGTCTAACGTCTTTAGCATCTCCAAGGACTTATGCACGACTTCAGGATCATCCTTAAAGCCCATTAGGGCCATGGCTGCACGCTCGTTATCAAAAGTCAGCGGACGAGCATGCAAGACTTTCAATAAAAAGGTTTTTGCTGGCTCTCCAATATTCTTGAGGGCTTCTAATGCAAAATCATCGGCAATGAAATCGTTTTCTCCAATCGATTCAAAAAGGGCTATAATCGCTCTTTTATCTCCAATCAAACCTAAGCATTTAGTGGCAAGAATGGGCGCGAGACCATAACCTGGAAAAAGTGGGTCGTGGAAATTTTCAGAACGCACTAAATCGATAAGGATAGGAACGATGGCTCCTTTTTCAGTAACAATGCCCTCCACAGCAGTATCAACATCTTCTTCCTCTGCTAGAATCAAATCCGCGATTAGCTTTGGGAATTTTTTTGAAGGGCTGTCGGGTCCTTTATAAAGAGTCTTTAGCTGCTGGTATATTTGTTTTGCCTCGGCGATCTTCTCAGCTTCTGCTCCAGAAAGGAGAAGAGGGGCCAGATCTTGTTTCATCTTGGATTCGATGAGATTCAGTTCTCGTATGCGGTTGATGTCGAATTCTTGGACAACACCTCGGCCTTCGCTTTCGTAGTATTCAATCATGAGATCGAATTTGCCTCCAAAATGAACTTCTCGGTGCATCAAGATGGCATTATCGGTAGCATCTGTTAAGGGAAATGGAGTTTCGGTTTCTTCTAGATTATCTTCGTAATTCATATGATCTCGTTAATGCTTTTTGGATGATAAGGTCTGCATTATAGCTTGAACGAACAAAAGGGCCGCAGTACATGTGTTTGATCCCGATGGAATGTCCATATTCTTCATATTTTTTAAACTGTTCTGGAGTTACAAAGGCTTTGACTAAAAGCTTTTGTCGATTGGGTTGCAGATATTGTCCCATGGTTACGATGTCGCAGCCATTTTGCTGGAGATCGCGCAGAGTTTCGTGAACTTGTTCCTCTGTTTCTCCAAGACCGACCATTAACCCCGATTTCACAAACATGGTTGGATTTGCTCGGTGCGTCTTTGCATATAGGAGAAGTTGTAGCGTTCGCTCATATTTAGCCGTGTGGCGCACTCTTGGGGTCAGTTCTCGAACGGTTTCAATATTGTGATTAAAAATTTCTGGCTTTGAAGAGAGTATAGTATTCCACGCAGAGGCGTTTCCTGCAAAATCTGATGTGAGAATTTCTACTGTGGTTTCAGGCATCTCCTTGCGCAGTTCAGAGATGATATTAGCTAGATGTTCGGCACCCCCATCAGGAAGGTCATCTCGAGCCACCATTGTGATCACGACGTGTTTTAGGCCTAATTGCTTCACAGAATCGACAAGGCGCTGAGCTTCATCAGCTTCGAGAGGTTTGGGCGATTTAGAGAAGTCAATGTCGCAAAAACCACAATTGCGTGTACATTCTTTTCCCATAACGAGGAAAGTAGCTGTTTTTTTTGACCAACATTCCAACTGATTAGGGCAGCTTGCTTCTTCACAAACGGTGTGAAGTCGATTATCACTAATAATTCCACCGGTTTTAGCCAAGTTTGAACCCTTGGGGAGCTTGCGATGGAGCCATGAGGGAAACCTTCCTAACCCAACAGCTTTGTTAGGATCATTCGATTCAGGATTTTCTGGAAGTACATTAAGACGACGCTTGGAAGCCGACAAATCATCCTTTTGCATAGAGAAAGCCTTATGTTTTTTTCTTCTTTAAAGGTGGAAGATGTAAGGGGTCTCCGGTGGCCATAAAAGCGGCTTCCATCCAAGCTTCAGCGATTGTTGGGTGAGCGTGAATCGTTTCTGTAATGCTTTCCAAGGTCAATTCATTTGTGATTGCAATTGCCATTTCAGCGATAAGCGTGGAAGCTTCATGTCCCATGACTTGGGCACCTAAAAGTTGTCCAGTTTTCTTGTCGACGACAACTTGTGCAAATCCTTCAGTTTGGAAAGCGGCCTGTGACTTGCCTAATGCCTGGAAAGGGAAAGCGCCAATAATGGCTTGATAGCTTTTTGCCAGGGCATCTTCAAGAGTTAAGCCGACAGTGGCAATTTCTGGATGTGTGAAAATAACTGAAGGAATGGCAGAATAATTCATGTGAGCTTCTATGCCGCAAACATTGTTTGCAGCGACGATCCCTTGATGGGTGGCAACGTGAGCAAGCCACCACTTGGAGGCTATATCTCCAACGGCATAGATTCCAGGAACATTTGTCTCCATTTTTTCATTAACTGGTATTATTCCGTTTTCTTGCACGAGGACTCCCGCTTTTTCTAAGCCAATAGAAGAAGTGTTCAAGCTGCGGCCCACCGAAACTAAAGCAATATCGGCTCGAATCTCTTTGCCATCTGCAAGGAAAACCTTAATGCCAGTATTTTCATGTTCAATTTTTGCAACTTGAATTCCCGTATGAATTTTTATTCCTTTTTTCTGAAATGCATGCGTGAGTGCTGCCGAAAGTGCTTTATCTTCCATCGGAATGATGCGAGGCAACAATTCCAAAATGGTAACCTCTACTCCGAGTGAAGCAAAAAGGGAAGCAAATTCCGATCCAATGATCCCTCCGCCAATTACAACAAGAGATTTCGGAAGCTTTTTCACTTCAAGTAACGACGTTGAGTCATGAATGCGCTCATAATCGAAAGGAAATGCCGGAATTTTTCGAGGTTCAGAACCTGTTGCAATAATGATATGATCCGAAGTAAGGATGCAGTTGTCTTGACCTGTGACTTTTACCTCTCTCGGTGAAATAAATTTGCCATGACCTTTAATTAGAGAGATATTGTTGCTAGAGATTAAACCATCAAGCCCTTTGACGATAGTGTTGACGACCTTATCTTTTCTTGCGACCATTTTTGAGTATTCAACAGAAACAGGCCCTACTTCTATGCCAAAAGATTTTGCGTCTTTAATACGTTCAAGGATTTCTGCGCCAGCAATTAATGTTTTTGTTGGAATGCAACCCCGATTTAAGCAGGTTCCACCGGGCTCTTTAGCTTCTACTAGCGCAACAGATTTTCCATTTTGAGCAGCCTTTATTGCAGCTGGATACCCTCCAGGACCTGCTCCAATCACTATTAGGTCGAATGTCTTATTATTAGATTCCATAAGTTAAATTACCATTGTTGCATGAGTTGATTGGCTCGATCGAGATCTTCAGGAAAATCGATTTCAGTACAATGAAGCGGATTTACAGGTACAGCCCAAACAGGGATTCCCTCTTCTATGCACATTTCAACAGCTTTTTCAAAATAGGCATCATCTTGACAACGCTCTAGGTTCATTTTTAAGGATTCTAGATCGCTTGCTTGAAAGAAATTGATCCCTAATGCCTCTCCTTGAGCTTCTTTGACAGTCTTCGACACTTCAAGAATCCGACCCTTTGAATTCGTCCGATATTTTACCTCTTCATCGCCAACAGATGCAATATTTACCACCATGCTATTTTTTGTTCTATTTGATAGTAAAGCTTTAAGTGCTTCGGGATGAAAAATTACGTCCCCATTCACCCAAAGGAGATCTTCGTTGTCGAGCTTGTAAATGGCTCTTAAAAGGCTTTTAGAAGTGTTTTCTCTTTCGTAATTTGGGCTATAAACATAGAGGAGGTCGGGGTGGGACTCGATAAGCTTTTCTTTGCGATATCCTGAGACGATGATGATTTGATGAGGAGAAATAAATTGAGAAAGGGTTCTAATTTGCAGGTCTAATATGGATTCCCCTGAAGATAATAGGGTCAACGATTTAGGTAAATTAATACGCCTGAACCGTTTTCCCATCCCAGCTGACAAAATTATAACTTTCATGTCATTCCTTAACTACGGGTAACAATATCGCTGAAGCCTTTTTTCCACCAAAAAATACAGTATTTCTAGCAACTTCAGGTGTGGTGCTTCCGTTGAGGTTTCTCTCATATTTAGGATAGTTTGAACTGCTAATAGAGACCCGAATAGAATGTCCTTTGGCAAATACAATGCTGGTGGACCAAAGGTCTACTTCGACTTCACAGGGCTTGTCAGGAGCAAAAGTTGCTAGCGATCCAAGACGGGTCAAATTATCGACGATAAGAATACTCCTTCCGTCTGGATAAACATCTGTTAATCGGACTGCAACATCTGTGTCGGGTTTGTCAGAGGAAAAAAAGAGTTTAGCAATAATGCGTCCGGTCACTTCAAGATCTTCCTCAAGTGGTGGTGAGGTGAACATAATGAGGTCAGAGCGCTGTTCCATAGGCGTTTGGTCCTTCGGTCCCGATTCAAGAAAAAGATTGCGTCCTCCAATTGTCGGAGTTGGCTGTTTTGGATCATACAGATAGCTAAGTGAGGCTTCGGATGCCTGAGGTGCCATGGAAAGGCTATGATCTTGAGTTAGATAAAAATAAATGAGATGTGATGGAATGGGCCAATTTTCTGCAGTCTTCCAGACATTTCCTTTTGAGGGGGTATTGTCGAATGGACCCATGACATAATAAGTGACAGGAGGAAGTAAATCAACTCCATTGGCTTCGTCTTTCAAATGAAAGTTAAACCACCGTTCTGGAAAATATTCTACGAGAGGGGCTTGTGCACTTGCAGGGATATCAAAATCGCCTAATTTTTTTGTGAGAGGCCATGAATGGGGCCAGGGACCAATGACAATCTTCTGTTTACCGCGAGCTCCTTTTGCTCCATGTTCATTTCGACACATGAAAGCATCGAGAGTGCCTTGACTAAAGACGTCGTACCAACCCGTGTAAAAAATCGCAGGAACAGACACACGATTTGGGACTTGTGTAGTGTCAAGGCCTTTCCAAAAGCAGTTGTAGGAGTTGTTGTTGCAAACGTATTGTAGGACTTCGGGGTCTCTGGCATGTAGGCCAAGCCACCCTTCGACTTGATGCTTCAGGAATTGCCCGCCGGAGTAAATGGCATCTTGATACAAGTTTGCAGCAGCCATGCCAATGTATTGGCATTTGAGTGCAGGAGGCGCTGTGGGAGCCAACATCAATTGTGTAATACCAAGAGCAGAGGCGCCTAAGGTCCCAATTTTACCGTTCGTGAAGTCGCTATTGGCAAGCCATTCGATAGTGTCATAGCCATCTTGGAAATATCCCCACCCATCGGTGCAATAAGGGAGCGTTTTTCCGGTTTGGTCGAGGGCGCAGCGGGTATCTTGAATTGCCACCACATACTGATGCTTTGCCATATATGCGAAGGGGGTGGCAATGCGTGCTGCGCGTCCGCCAGGGCTACGGAGTAAGATGCATGGGAGATTGCGAGCAGAGGGATCTGGAAGATAAATGTCTGTGGGGAGTTCCGTGCCATCGCGCATGGGGATGTGAATGGTGAGGTCTGGCTTACCGTCTGCAGCGCACAGACTCGACACTGCCAAGAGAAAAAAGCAGAGAAAAGAGAATACAGCCGACATCGTACTCCTCTTTTCGTGCCCGTGCCCGTGTGCGTGCCCGTGCCCGAATAAATTGGTCTTTTCCTCAAATTGAAATGAGGTAAGGAACATTTAATTCGGGCACGGGCACGCACACGGGCACGGGCACGAGAAATATTCGGGCACACACAATAATTTTTGTTCTTTTTTTTCTATGCAGCTGTTCGAGCAGTTAACCTAGCTTTAATGCGGCTCGCTTTATTGATTTTAAAGATGCCACGTTTAACAGCCTTGTCTACAACGCTATATACATCGCTGAGGGATTCTTTAACAATAGCAGGATCGTTTTTTTCGAGAGAATCTTCAAAATGCCGAATAGTAGTTCTTACTGTTGATTTGAAAGCTTTGTTTCTCAAGCGATGTCTTTCGTTTTGGAGATCGCGTTTCAGAGCTTTAGGGCGTCTTATTTTTATTTTTTTTTCTTCTTCTTTACCTTCTTTAGCCATTTTTTCCTCTCAAGGGGGTTAAATATCCAACATATTAGGAACGAATTATACTGATAACGCTATATTTCGTCAAAACGATTAATATCGTTGATCAAAATCGCATAGAAAAATTGAAAATATTTGGAAACTTATTTTGGAATTATCTCAAAACTGGAGACATCTTCTAGAATGTTCAAACGAGGTTTTTCTTTTAATAGCCCCGAAATTCTTACATAATTTCCATTTTTATGTGCATCGCAAGCTTCGCTATACCGTTTTGTGTCTAGAAATGCTTTTGCTTTCCTCGTATCTTCATCGACAAGAAGAATGAGGATGATGTCGCCTTCTACATATCCCTGTTCATTTTCAGATCCACTTAAAGTGCTTATTTTCCCTATAAAATCATTCTGAGTCACTTCTTGCTGGGGTTTCAGATTCTCGCCCATTTTCGAAATCATGGGAATGTAATTATTATGAATGGTTACCTTTCTGGGAACTGTTGTATCAATAAGAACTTCTTCACTCCATGACATTTGGAAATCTAAATCCACCTTGCTGTCACCAGACATTTCAACCAGACCAAAGCACAAATTTGCATTCACTTTGGGTGTAAGAGCATTTGGAAGCATGTTATTATCTATCGAGTTTACAATATTCTTTAAAGAAATCATTAGGTGTTCTGCTACGCGACGGGCAAAAGGCTTATCATTATCATCCGTTGGTAATGTGCCTTGGAGAGGAGTAGAATTAAGAATAGGAAAGTAAAATTTTATAACATAACTTCCTCGTTCAGACTGCCCCAACTGACAATTGCGTAACAATTGCTCCGACTCGGTTCTGTGTAGTTTTTTATAAAATGATCGAGGCTCTAAAACTTGACATGCAGCAGAGGATAACACTTTTTTTAACCCATCTTTTATTGTCATCTCATCGAGGAAGGGAATTTTTCCACTTCCTACACATCCTCCTGAAATCCTTATGCGTAATACGTCGGATTCTATTGCCCATAAATCGCCTAGAATATCATCTATAGTGCGATTTTCAAATTTAGATAAGAAATAAATAACATCGAATATCCTCTCGGGAAAATCGGCAAAACTTTGATTGCGTGGAACTACAATTTCTTCTTCCCGATCACCAAAATTTTTACGCATTATGGTGATGTCGGGAAATTTGGGGCAATTGATCACTGCCCAAGAGTAGGAAGTCAAATATCTTACCAGGTGCCGCACAGAAATTGAACAAAGAGTTGAAGGATCGAGATCACTAAATTTCATTTGTCAATACCTCTCTTTTGGACGCTGCTATCATTAGCTTTCTTAAAGTCACCTCGTTAAAAACATTTTTTTTTGGTATCTGTATCGTCTTGTTTGCACGATTGTCGCAAGTTTCAAGTCTTGCAAGACTTAACCAATAAGCCTGTCCATGTAAAATAAGGTGCTCTGGTGTGCAACTGACCCATTCTTCTATAGATGATAGCAAAAGCACAACCAATATTCGAGGTACCATTGAGCATCTACTCAGGTCGTTGTAATTTTTAATTGATAGAGAAAAAGGGATTTCACTTCCATCAATTTCCTTAGATGTAGCTTTGAGCTGTAATTCTAAACAAGGAGAAAAGAGGACAGATTCTGGATGCAAAGCTCCCTTAGCACATATTCTCATATCCACACTATCGCGATCTTTGCGTACATATTCAACGGAATAGCCCACATGAGTCGCTACGGCATGTGCAAACACATAACTCAATTCTTCTTTTTTGTCGTTTTCTGAGAGCATTTAAACATTCCAAGTTCATCAAAATTTAAATGTATCATAATGCAAGTTGGAATTTGTTACCACTCAAGACGCTGCTCGCGGATTTGGTCGTACAGCTTCATGCCTGTGTAAGATGTTGCGCCAACATCGCGCAACCATGCAGACATTCCATATCCCCAACGCGAACGATCTGCATGAGTATAGAAGATATCAAGCGGCATGGAGACTCCAACGCCTTTGTCATGATAGGTGCGGCCGTTAATTCTATCGCGTCCATTTGTGATTGTGTACCAAAGATAAAATCGCATACCGCTTGGAAAATAACGGATAATTTCCGCTCGTCCTCCCACATCATTTGCCAAAAATTTTCCAAGCATCAGTTTAAAATCGAGCTTTGCCTCGCGCCATTCATAGTACATATCAAGAAAATATTGGGAGCCTCTAAAGGTTCTGTAAGTGCGTTGAAATCCTTCCAATTTTCGAATTTTGGTTGTTAGTTCAACTCCGCGCACTTTCCGCTTTCTTACAAAGGCACTTTCAGCACCAATGGCCCAATACTGTCCCACCGGGTAGTACAATACTTCCGTGGCTAAGCCCCCATATTGCTCTTCAAAATGCCCTATGGCGGCTTTGGTGTACCATCCCTTTCCAACGTTCCAGTTTTTTTGCAAATAAACTTGATCAATGGTGAGTCCTTTTTGTCGAAAATAGCGGACGATATCTGTGCGTACATTGATTAATTGAGAAGGATTCAGCCGGTCGACTCCGCTGACATCATGTAAGTTGGAAATGAGGGTGCAGCCAACGCGCATGGAGTAATAAACTGTATCCCACAGAAATCCATTCAATCCTACATTGATCCCTAAGGCATATTTAAACTTACCTTTAGAACTTCCAAAGAAAGTATGGGTCCTGGGGAAGATTTCTATGTTCCACCATTCTTGGCTTTGTTTAAAAATCTGTTGAGCAATGCTTGATTGTTCAAAAGAGACCTCTGTCATGGGACTTAAGACTTCCAATTCATGTCGTCCCATTGTCCTGTCTGCATATTCGCGAAGGTATTCAGTGTAGAAGTGATATTCCTGCACAGGAAACCCTTGCGTTTCCATGACAACGGTGACGACTTCAATATTTTCTGGTACTAAGTGGGCTAGAATGTTGTTGAGGCGGGCTCTTACGATTTGTTCGACCCGATAGAGATTATTCACGACTCGCAAACGCAGGACTTGCTGACCGCACTCATTCCAATCTAAGGTCATTTCCAATAAATCAAATCCTTGTCGAAGAAGGGCGTAAAGCAAATCTTGCGCTACAGCCTCTTCAGGGCGGCGTAGACCTATCGGTTCTGTAACGGTGGGTGCTTGATACAAAAGGGGACTATCGACTTTTGGCAGAATTCCGGTAGTTTGTCCAAAGTTGTAAAAAGTTGATACGGACCATGCCCAAGCAGTGCCTCTGACATAGCTTACAGAGCAATCTATTTGATCCCAAAGCCTATACTTGAGACCAAAATTCAAAGGACTTTTCTGCACTCGCCCGCCAGGGTGTTGTTCGATTTTTTCTTTGCGGTAAGGAATGGCATCATACTCAGCAGAGAGGCTGATCCCTTCCAGGTAGCTGTAACCACATTTTCGAAAGGGGAACCATGTGGCTCCTCCAAAAAAACCTCGAATGCGATGGCGGCCATATCCTAGACTTAATTCCAGGTTTTGTTCCAATAAGACTTGGGTTGCTACCACGTACTGTGCGCGAAAATTTCGCGTTCCCATGAAGTCTTCGAAGCCAAATGCCAAGCCTGGAAGAGCATAATTGCTGTCTTCAGGATGTAGCAGGCATATCTTTACGTTGGCACCTTTGTCAGAGCGGTCGCCAAAGCCCATTGGAGTTAAAATGGGGTCGTCAACACCTTTAAAGACCCGATAGTTGCCTGATACTTCGAGACGATCGATGAGTTGCAGGCGTAAGTTATAATTGCGATAGGGAGGAACAGATGAGTAACCGATTCCTACCTCACCCTCAGCACCCATCCGCGCAGAAGGCATGTTCCAATATCCACCCTGAAGAAGATGGTTAAATGTGACGGGCAAACGCTCAGCTGTTTTTTTATTCCAATAATTTACGATTTCAAGATCACGCGTGAGGTTTGCAGCAGGGTCATTATAATCTATCGGATAGATATGGAAGCACCAAACGAGAAATAGAAGGGTAACGTATTGGACTTTCATAAGCAGAAGTGCTTGATCGCTGATGTTAAGGAAGAGAACCAGAATAGCCGGTTATTCGCTTAAATGCAAGGAATGAGCAGAAAAAACAGCGATTCCAGCTAAGAAGCAAGTAGATTTTACCACAGAGATCACAGAGCACACGGAGAGAAGAAGAGACATATGGAGAAATGAGAAAATACCCTTTAAGCGTAAAGAAAAAAAAAGTAGCCTGATCCTGCATAAAAAACGTATCGTATGTCCACTATTTCTGGACATACAATACCAAATATATTAAAATAAGGCTAAAGGAGGAAATGGAAAATGGGCATTTTTGGATCTGTCAGAGGAACGATAAAGACCGAAGAATTTGATTATGAAAGCCTTCTCCTGACCTTAAGGAATTATAGAAAGCCAAGAGATGTCATCAGTCGTTTTTTACATGACGGATCAATTATTAGAGTAAAAAAAGGGCTATATGTTTTCGGTGAGAATTATCGTAAGGGAATTATTTGTAAAGAATCTCTCGCAAATTTAATCTATGGCCCTTCTTATATTTCCCTAGAGTATGCCTTATCATATTATGGACTAATTCCCGAACGAGTAGAAGAAATCACTAGCATGACCCCTCTTAGGAGTAAAACATTTCAAACTCCCATAGGAGCATTTGCTTATGTTCATTTGAATTCAAAAAAAATTGCTGTTGGTGTTACGCTGGTTCAAGTCGATCGACAACACCAATTCTTAATTGCAACTCCTGAAAAAGCATTAGCTGATAGACTATCGTTTCATAAGAATCTAATCTCTCCTCAAGATGTGCGTTCGTTTGTATGTGATGGGCTCAGAATTGAAGAAGAAGAATTGGCTAAATTGCGACTCTCTATGCTCGAAGAAATTGAGAAAGTTTACCGCAGCGAACCAGTTACCAACTTACTCATCTTGTTAAGGAGTTATCATGATATCTGAGGCCGTTCTAAAACGCTTGGAAAGCTATAAATGTTCAACACATCAAGAGTATGAAGCAGCTCTGCTTGAAATTATTCAAGAAATTGCCCTTTTAGGATTATGGAGATCGAAATTTTTTGAAGAAGCAACCTTTTATGGGGGGACAGCATTACGAATTCTCTATGGATTAGATCGTTTTAGCGAGGATCTTGATTTTTCGCTTTTAAAGAAGGAACCTAATTTTGAGATGAAAAGCTATCATCAAAGCGTTGTACGTGAGCTGCAATCTCTTGGATTTGATGTCACAGTTGAGGAGAAAAAGAAAACAATAGATACAGCAGTGCAGTCTGCTTTTATTAAAGCCAATACGAGAGAACATTTTTTACGTATTGGACTTTCTACTGAAGATCAAAGGCGGATGCATTCTAACAAAGTCCTGAAAGTAAAGTTTGAAGTAGATACTGATCCTCCTTTAAAGTTCAATGTCGATTACCGTCCGCTGACATTTCCCGGACCATTTTCAGTGGCTACAATGACCCTCCCTGATCTTTTTGCTGGAAAAATGCATGCATTACTTTTCCGCGAATACAAAGGATGGGTCAAAGGTCGTGACTGGTATGATTTTTTGTGGTTTATTGGCCAGAAGATTCCTTTAAGGCTTACCCACCTTGAAGAAAGAATGCGAGAAGCTGGACATTTTCCAAATGATCAACACTTGACTGAACAAAAATTAAGAAGGATTCTGAACGACCGCATTAGACAGCTGGATGTAGCTTCGGCTAAAGCAGATGTCCGCCGTTTTATTAAGGATTCTTGGAAAATTGACCATTGGTCTCATGAATATTTTCTTGAAAGCGCAACTCATCTTCTTCTTACCTCTTGATGAAAAGGATTATTGTAAGGCCTTCGTCGCTTTATTAAGCAGGACATATAGGAAGGCAACAGGTGTCAATAAAAAACGTATCATATGTCCACTATTTCTGGACATACAATACCATGAAAAAGATGACTCTCAAGGGCATCCATAATATTCAAGCACAAGGTCTCGCGGAACTAACGGGAGAACAGCGTTCAAAAAGACAAGATCATTGTTACAAGGATTTAACAGCGAGATATTTATTGTCTATCGGAGGGCATCCTAAATATTCACCTACAACTCGAAAAGGTGTTGTTTTTTCTGCAGAATATTCAGATCGCGCTACATCTAAAACATATATTGCATCATAGCTCAAGCGTAATTGATTGATGGCAGACGCTGCAATGCATTGAACAAGATAGGGTAATGCATCTACATCTTCGACCCTTTTCTCAACACCATGGCTATCGCAAGTTAATTTATAAAAATTTCCAACCCAAGAATTTGATCGTTGACCCAAACTATCAACTACAAGTTGTATGTTTGCTATCTTACCATTTGGTAAAAATATTATAGGCACACTAACCCCTGAAACCTTGGAGGGGTATTTTGGGGTTCCAGTCCACGTCAACACAACGCTACCCTTAAGAGAATTTTTAAAAACAATATGTATGGTAACCTCTGAAGTTATTTCATTAGTATACATTCTTATTGTCCACATTTCATCTCCAGGCAATTTTATGCCCAGCTTCCCAAATTTCGTGTGAGTAAGTATGGTGTCAGTAGAGTCCTCTGATTCACTAGTAAAATAAATGGACATTCTACCTCTATACACTTTACTAATTACTTCATCATCATCATTATCATCCTCATCACGCGGAGCCGCCAATTTTAAAACGCCCTCGAGCCGCCTATCTTTTAAGAAATCGACAGGCACGCCTGCAATCATTGAACAGAAGTAATAGGGGCCTTGTAGCATGACTTTTATGAAGAGATCTTGTGCTCGCTTTGAAGCTTCTAAAAAGGCTGCGTCAAGGCCGTCCTGGGAAAGAGTTCGTAGATCATATTCTACATTCAAAATCGCAACTTGATCGTTCAATATTTCCTGGAAATATTTTTTGCTGAGAGGATTAGTATAACTATCAGGATCAATACTTGAGCTGCTAGAACCTATTGCACTAGTAGAAGAACTACTCATTGAACAACTACTCATATAAACTTCCTTTATAGTTTAAATATGTTAATGTTTTACAAAAATTTTACACTATCAATGAATTAAACAAAAAGAGAAAAATTTAGTTAATTACTTTGTTGATTATTTGATGATGAAGACAAGACATTTATTCTGCTATACGAGAAAATTCGTTTACTCAATGGGAACAAGAAATTCATAAAATAGTGGAGGGTTTCCCAAATATTCAAGCACAATGTTGCGCGAAGTAAGAGGAATAATAGAGTCCAAAAAGTGCATGCTCATTCGTGTTTGGTTTACTGGGGATTCTGTAATAAGTTTTACAAGATGGGGAATGGCATCCTGATATGAGGCTTTTGCAGTGTCTTCTGTCCTCTCAGGAGAAGATTCTATCATAATAAACCTCCCAAGCCACTCCATGCGCGAATCTCCGCCTAATTTTTCTATCAGAAATCTTTTTGATGCCTCCACACCGTTTGAAAAAAATAAGCGAGGAACGTCAAACTTCTCATTCCTAGGATGATGAGGAAGTTTAGGAATTCCAGACCATCCAAGCACAGTATTTGGATGTCCGGTACAAGTAATATCTATGCTTGCTTGCGAATCGGCTTCGCTAACACCCATTCTTAGTGTCCACATTTTTCTGCTAGCACTAATTTCTAACTTTCCAAATTTAGAGTGTGGATACAACTCATCCCGGGCATCTTCTTCATCACTAGTAAAGCGAATTGACATTTTTGATCTATAACCCGCATCAAGTAAATCATCATGGTCATTTCCATCATCTCTAGTTAATACTGCAATGCCTTTAATGGCTTGATCTTTTAATAGATCGACTGGTGCACCTGCTATCACAGAACAAAAATAACTGGGACCTTTTTGCATCATCTGAACGATGAGTTCCTGGATTTGCTTTATGTATTGAATTTGATCTGGGTGAAGTGAATCTATTGTGGAAATCTTTGATAATTCCTTGTTCGCATCTAGAATCGCTTGCTGATCTTTCAATAGTTGCTGTTGCAGCGATATCCTTTCTTGATTTAAAAGCTCTGCCTTAGTCTTCATTTTTTCGTCGTATTCGCAATCCCTACTGTGCCTTTCTACAATTTCTTCCAGATCGATGCCAGTCCAATAACCAAACGCAATCTTTGAAGAACCGCTTGAACAACTACTCATATAAACTTCCTTTATAGTTTAAATATGTTAATGTTTTGCAAAGATTATACACCATCAATGAATTAAACAGAAAGCGAAAAAATTTAGTTAATTACTTTGTTGATTATTTGATGATGAAGACAAGACATTTATTCTGCTATACGAGAAAATGAATGAATGTGCTAGGATGAGTCCTAAAAAGGTGCGTTCTTAGAGTTCCCCATAACTTTTTAAGGACGTACGAAAAAGGATTAACATGACAACGGTTGTGCGCTATCTTTCTGTACTCATTCTGCTTGTTGCAGGCTTAGCCTCAGTGACAAGCTGCTCCTCAAACAAAATTATCGTGAATGGCTTGGATGAAAGAGAAGCTAATGAAATCCTCGTTTTTCTCGCTAACAAGGGCATTTCTGGCTCCAAAATACAGGCTGCAGAAGCTGGTGGAGGCGGTGCTTCTAAAGTTGTGACATGGGACATACAAGTTCCCACAGAGCAATCTACAGAGGCAATGGCCCTGCTAAATCAAGCTGGTTTGCCTCGACGTCGCAGCCAAAGCTTGCTTAATATTTTCACAGGTGGCAGCTTAGTCCCTTCCGAGCTACAGGAGAAAATACGATATCAAGCAGGGCTTGCTGAGACTATTGCCAGCACCATACGCAAAATCGACGGTGTCCTTGACACTGAAGTGCAGCTCTCTTTTCCTGAAGAAGATCCCCTACATCCCGGTGTCACAAAGGGTAAAGTGACCGCTTCTGTGTATGTCAAACACACCGGAGTTCTCGATGATCCCAATGCACACCTTCCCTCTAAAATTAAGCGATTAGTCTCTGCAAGCGTGCCAAACCTCGATTATGATAACGTTACTGTGATTGGTGACAGAGCGCGTTACAGCTCCTTGCGCGTGGATGAATTGAATGCTGAGGGGGCCGAGCCTAAACAGTATGTCAGTATTTGGACGATTGTTTTAGCAAAAGATTCGCTCTTTCGTTTCAGAGTAGTGTTCTTTTCCTTTATGATTGTGATTCTTATACTCCTAATCAGTTTGGTGTGGATAATGAGGAAGCTATACCCCATTTTGAAGGAGCATGGAGGGTTACGTGAGCTATTTCGGTTGAAGCCTATTTCTTTGAAACCCCCAGAAGACGCTAACAAAGCTATTGAAGAAGAGGAAAAAGCTAAAGAAGGGGAAGAGCCGACCGATAAAGATGCTGGAGTCACCTGAGGTAACAAATGGAAGTTAAGGGAGCTGTCATGTTCCGCTTGTTACTTAAGCGGTTTCATCCCGATCATCCGAAATCTCTTTTACAGATCCTTCCCAAGGAAGAAAGCGTCTTGATTTTGGATCAGGCGACTCCTCAGACCGTTATTAGCACTGCTGAACTTCAGCCTGAGACCCTTATAAATAGAGTTCATTACTCTTGGCTTCTACTTACTTTGGAAAAAATGCCTAAATCGATTATCCGTTTTATTGTAAGTGCATTGCCAAGCCATCAAGCAGAAAAAATTGAGCAGCATTTGCAAATGTCACCTTCTCAACATCATTATGCCGATGTTGTGAAGGCTTTTTTTCTTAACAAGATTTACAATGCTCTTATTGACCCCGCCGTTTTACCCTTAGACTTTTTGCCCAAAACTCCCCTATCTTTTCTGACATCTTGCACAAAACAACAACTCATGGAAATAATAAATCTTTTAGGGATTTATGATCTGGCGGAGGAAGTTCGATATATTTTAAATAAAGAAAGTTTAAATAAGGTGCATGTATGCCTCACAGCAAGGCAGAGGCAATTTTTAAGACAAACACTGCATCAAAAAGAGAAGGTGAGTTCTTCGCCATTAAATCTGAAACAATGGGATGGCGACTGCAAAAAACTTGCAGTGTCGATGCACCGTCGAGGACTAGTCCGGTTAGGCAAAGCTCTTTTTGGGCAGCATCCCGACTTTATTTGGCACCTTACTCATATTTTAGATACAGGCCGTGGAGCGATTATAAAGTCTCATTACTCCCTTAAAGAAAGACCAGAAGTGGCTGCTGCATTGACTCAGCAAGTATTGAGCGTTATGAAATTTATGAATTTAAAGGATACTGCGTGAATCAGCAAAACAACAAATTGTTCTCATTGATCTATGGTGAAGAGGTGAGGAAGGCTCCTAGGACAAAGGTAATTCCTGCTGAGGAATTTTCCGTTCTTCAAACCGCTGATGAAGTTTTGAGCAAGGTTGAGAGCGACATACAGAAATACAGAATGGAAATTGTCGCTGAGACAGAAAAACTAAAAGAACAAGCCCAAAAGGAAGGATTCGAAGCAGGCTATACCGAGTGGGTAGAGAAAATAGCAAAACTTGAAGAAGAAATTGCTGTTGTGCGCAAGGATATGGAACAAAAAGTCCTTCCTGTTGCTATTCAGGCTGCGAAAAAGATTGTCAATCGCGAGATTGAATTGTCTAATAGCGCCATTCTTGATATTGTCACAGGCACATTAAAAGCTGTTTCACAACACAAGAAAGTCACCATCTATATTAACCAAGATGATCTCAATGTCATTGAGGCGAACAGGTCTCAGTTAAAGCAACTGTTTGAAAATCTAGAATCGATGTCGATACGGGCTAGGAGCGATGTTAAGCCAGGGGGATGTGTCATCGAGACAGAAGTAGGGATTATAAACGCCCAGCTTGAAAACCGGTGGCGTATCCTGGAAGCAGTCTTTAATAAATTGACCAAAGCTAAATAAAGGGACAGCAATGTTTGTAATGAGGCGACTATTTTCTCTAAAATCTGTGTTGTGCCTGTTGGCTCTCCTAGCGTTGTTCTGGATCCCGCCCAACACTCTTTTTTCACAAGCTGCCCCCCGTATTACCACAAGCGTTTTGCCGGAAGAAAAGCCACCTGAAGTCAAAACTCCAGGTCAAAAAGCTCTTGAGGGCACCTTCGACACCTTTAAAAGGCCTTCCTTGATTACTCAAGGGCTCGTCTTATCGCTCCTTTCGTTGCTCCCTTTTATTATCATGATTTTGACTCCCTTCCTAAAAATCGTGATCGTACTGTCCCTTCTGAGAAGTGCGCTTGGAGTCCAGCAGGCGCCCCCCAACCAGATCATCAACGGGGTAGCATTTATGCTTAGCCTGTTTATAATGTATCCTACAGCCCTCAAAATGTATGACGTCTCAGAACGTGCCATCGAGCAAATCAGAGCGCCAGATTCCCTATTATCCGCCGATGCTTCCACATACATCATTGAGGTAGCTAGCTATACTCGCGAGCCAATGCGGGACTTCCTTAAAGCGAATTCTTCAGCGCGGCATCAGGCTCTTTTTTATCGAATGGCTTATCGCGTCATGCCCGAAGATCATCGCGAATCGCTGAAACCTCAAGACTTCATGATACTTGTTCCCTCATTTATTACGAGTCAGCTTAAGGATGCTTTTGAGATAGGTGTTTTAATTTACATTCCGTTTTTTGTCATCGACCTTGTCACGTCGAACATCTTGCTGGCGATGGGGATGATGATGTTGTCGCCAGTAACAATTTCGATGCCTCTTAAACTCTTTCTTTTGGTAATGTTAGATGGGTGGACGCTGCTTATACAAGGTCTTGTTAATACATTCCACTAGAGGTAATGTTCATGGGCGATTCTAGTCATATTGTGCAGTTGGCGTATCAAGGGATGCTGCTCATCTTAATTCTTTCTGCCCCTCCGATTTTAATTAGTATGTTTTTTGGGATTCTTGTCGCAATTTTCCAAGCTGCAACGCAAATTCAAGAGCAGACTCTGTCGTTTACGATTAAGTTGGTTGCAGTGACATTAACTTTAATGTTCTTAGGAAAGTGGCTAGGGGCTCAAATCATGTCCTTCTCGACGAATATTTTTCTCCACTTCCCCGAATGGGTTATAAGTACAAGTTGACATCATCATGACTGAAGATTACGTGTCGCTTTTTTTATCCAGCGACTTTGCTAATAGAACTCCCACAGATATGCTTAGCCTTCTTTTTCTCTTTTTTGCACGCATGCTGCCCATCATTGCACTTTCCCCATTTTTTGGAGCCCGAGTTTTGACGAATCCCGCTAAAATATTTTTCGCCTTCACCCTTTTTGTGATTTTTCTTCCAGGGCTTCTTCTCACTGTGAGTACATCGATAGCATTTAGTCCTAAATTGGTTCTATTGTCCTTAAAGGAAATCTTTGTGGGTTTAATTATTGGATTTTTAATTAGCATCCCTTACGTCATTGTACAAGCCTCTGGTATGATCATTGACCACCAAAGAGGGGGCGCGAGTTTGATGGTTAATGACCCCACGATTCAAAATCAGTCCTCCCCTATAGGCCTGTTATTTAATATGGTAATGATCTATATCTTTTGGAGCATTGACGGTCCTTTTCTCTTATTAGATGCCATTCAACATTCGTACACCGTCGTTCCGATGGATAAATTTATCAATCCGGTCTTTTTTGCAGAGAATTCCTCTTTTTTAAAGATATTAATTAAATTGTTCAATAGCGTGATGGTCGTTGTGACACAAATTGCTGCACCAGCCCTGATTGCGATGCTCATGACAGACTTCTTTTTGGGGATTGCAAATCGTCTGGCGCCGCAAGTGCAAATTACATTCTTGGGAATGCCATTGAAGTCCCTTATAGGGATTGCGCTTATTTGCTTTGGGTGGCATTTTATTACGGCGGAGTTTATTAAGCAGTCGTATATTTGGCTTCAGAACGTTTCGACATCGATCGAAATTTTCCGCGAGGCTGCTACGCCCGTTCCAGGCTCGCCCGTGCCAAATTTTTGAAATGTAGGAGTTTTGTTCGTGCTGGTTTTTACCACAGATCACAGAGAGAAGAAGAGAGGGAAGCATTTTCAGATCGTTGGCCTGAAAAATGCTTCCCTCTCTTCTTCTCTCTGTGATCTGTGTGGTAAAAAACTTGCAACGTTACTTCCGGAAACGGCAAAAGTACTGCTATGCTTTTTTTTGACTTTGGGTATAGAACGTGATATGATAAAATGAAATTAAAGAAGGAATATCTTATGCCTATCGAATTTTGGATAGCAATTTTTGGAATATTGGTGCCAGTTCTTACTCTTTTTGGTGGATTCTTTGCCTTTGTTTACCGTGAAATTAAAGAGTTAAGACTTGATACGAAAAAAGAAACCGAGTCTATTACGGCGTCTATTAAAAAAGAAACCGAGACTATTAGGGAAGAGATCAAATCCAATCGAGAGCAGGCAGACAGACTTTTTGAACAGCAGAATGCTCGATCTGATAAACTTTATCAAATGTTTATAGATCTTCTTAAGGACAGACATAGAACGAATCCATAACTTATTATGCCAACTATATCAGAATTCTATGGGATTATTATCCTCATGTATTACAATGATCATGCCCCTCCGCACTTCCATGCAAGATATGCAGAACACGAGGCATTGATACGAATTAACCCTTTAGGAATATTACAAGGACACTTGCCTCCAAAAGCATTGAGCCTTGTGATGGAATGGGCAGCCATACATCAGCAGGAGTTGATGAAAGATTGGAAGCTTGCTGAAAAACTTCAAAAACCCGAAAAAATAGCACCCCTTGATTAAAAGGCCTTTTATGGAATTTCATAGAGCTATAATTGTAAAATGTGAACCGCACGATAATTATAAGTTATGGATTCAATTTGACGATGGTCTCTCAGGTGAAGTCGACTTAAAAAATCTTGCTGGTAAAGGTGTTTTTTCAGCATGGAATTCGATCGAATTTTTCAATTCAGTGCACATCGATAAAAGAACTCAAACGGTTGCTTGGGGTGCAGATATTGACCTGGATCCCTATGTGTTACGCGATCAAATCATTTCAAATAATCAGTAAACGTGTTCACAATTCGCGGATCAATTGTTGGATGAATAGTGTAAGTTCCACTTCATATTGAGGATAGTGATTTTTCAGCCAGGGCGTGAGCCGCTTTGAAGCAATTTGGCGTAGGTCTTCTTTAAAAATCTCCGGATCTTTTACATTTTCATCATATTGCAATTGTCCTAAGTCTAATCTTATAGACTGTACTCCTATGAATCCGCTATTATGCATCACATTGCGGTCCCAATCGACAAGCCCTTTTTTATACTCTGCTACATACATTTGAAAAAGGGATTTAATGCGAGACTTAACACCTTCGACATCGTGATTTTCTAAGAGAGCAGTGAGGACTTTTTTTGCTGTTCGTCCTCGTTCTTGTACCGCAAAAATAAGATCATCAAGTGCCAAAGAGTGTGTGAATCCCAAACGATCTTTCACTGTGATTTTCCTCTGAAGATTGTCCGTTTTATTGAGGTGAACATATAACAATCCAGTATTTTCACGATCTTTTGTATAGGCTAGGCGATAGCCTTTAAACAACTTCTGAAAACGCCTTTCTCTTTTGTTTTGAGCGAGTTCGTAGTAATTAGCAAATCCTGGTATCTCTGAAAACCATTGATCTGTCCATGCTGGTTTTAAGCGTTTGAATTTGAATATTTTTAAGACATATTTCTGATCTTGGCTTGCAAAAGCATAAATTTGATGACCGTGATCAAGCCACGAAAATGGTTGGGATAATATTTGTTCGACCTTTTGTTGCTCTGTCGTAGAAAGTGGAGGAATGTCCATCGCTTGATTGTAAGGGAGATCATATGAAATATTGGTTAAATTAAAATGACCGGTGAATTCTTCATAAAACTTCAACATTCCAAATGAGATAATAATAAGAAGGACAATGCACCAGACAATAGAAGAACGTTTCATATAAGTCATAACCTGCTAGTAATTAACATATTGCATTGATATTATCCAAGTTCGCCAAAAAACACAAGGATGTTGGAAAGGGGAAAAAGGGACCTAAAGGACATAAGGAGGTAATTGCAGAAGTGCCAAATCATCAGGCCAACGGTATTGGTTTGTGCCGGCCCTCCGGGACGGGATGGGTTAGTTGGCGCTTACCCAGGCTTCGCTGACCCCTCCGGGGAGCTTCAGCCTGGGCTATTATGTAAACAGCCCTCCGGGCAGTGTGAAAAATTGATTCTCAAAAAAAATCATCCACATACAGCCCGGAGGGCCTGTTCACGTAATAGCCCAGGCTGAAGCTCCCCGGAGGGGTTAGCGAAGCCTGGGTAAGCGCCAACCAACCCATCCCGTCCCGGAGGGCCGGCACAAACCAATACCGTTGGCCTGATGATTTGGCACTTATGCAACAACCTCTAAGGGACATAAAGGACAAAGGACGTAAGGACTTTAACGCATTGTTACTCTGTCCTTTAGGTCCTTGTCCTTTATGTCCCTTGTCCCTTCCAATATCCTTTGGGCGTCATATCACGCGGATCGCTGTTAAGGGCACATAGCCGATGTCGCCAGCAGTAGTCACAACCTTCAACCATTGTCCATTGTGTTGGACATCAACAACCTTCACCTTATTTCCTGAGAGCACAGGCTGATCAGATACTGAGGCATATTGTAGACCTGCATCGCGATACAAAAGAGACGAATGAACAATTACCCCTTCGATGGGTTCAAAATAGCGGCTGTATAACAAACTAAACAGCATTAGGGCACAGCAAAGTGATACGACGGTAATAGATGCCCTGATAATTCGTATAGGCTTCCAAACATATACAGAACCCAATACGATCAAAATCATTGCCAGTGCAAAGAAGAGCTGCATTCTTTCGGGAAAGGAAAATCTCGTATGAACAAAGAAAATGTCATTAAAAACAGAGGCAGGTTTATTCATAGGAATCACTAACTTATCAAGAGTAATTGCTAGATTATTGTGTACACGATAGCTGCGGGGCATCAGCTGTAAAGCTTTGTAATAGTACAACACTGCAAATGGGTACTCTTCTAATTGGTAATAGGTGTTTGCAATATCATAGTAAAGAACCCCTGTACCATATTGTGGATTATAGAGGTGTTCAAAATCAGTAAATAGATTTAAGGCATGGTTGAAGGCCTCTTGTCGTTCTATCAATGTATGTGCGGTTTCACCTGCTTTATAAGCAGCATTTGCTTCATCGAGAAGTTTTTCGTGGCATTCTGCGTGAAGGCAAATCCACAATAATACAGGTAAGTATCTAAGACTGATCATTGGATATTCCTTTATTTGAAGTCGTTTCAGATGGAATCAATCTATCAAACAACTCTTTTGCTTTTGCCTTTAGCTGTTGAAGTGAAAGAGTTTGCTTTCCAAATCTTCCAGCTTCTATTTCAGAAAGCAATTCACGTACTTCCCCTGTAACACCAGCTTCAGGCAGTTCTTCGAAAGTGATTTCTTCTGAGGTGGTATAGCCTAGTTCAAAGAGTCTCAATAGCAACGCCTGACTGATCCTTTTGCTAAATACACTTGGATCTTTTGTCCTCATGGCCGCGTCTAACATCGATTGACTGGTTTTAACCACTTCTTTAGTGGGGAATTTTTCTCGATAGCGCTTATAACCTTTCTGAGCCAGAATAAATATAAAGGCAAATGGCACAATATACAGCGTAGACCATGTTCCAAACCAAAGATTGTGAAGATCAGCATCAGTAAGCTCTAGATTCCCCGCAATCTCTATCGCAGCAGGCTTCTGAATCTTCTCTTCCACTTCTAGCGGGCCGGAGGGGGCTATGGATGGAACTTCTTGTGGTCGAGGGGAAGGTGGAGTGGGCAGAGGAGTTGCTGGCGGAGGAGTTGCTGGAGCAGCTTCTTCTTTTTTTGGAACTTGAGTAGCTTTTACTTGAATAGGAATTGCGGCACTATTTTCAGTGACATAATCACCGATTAAGGGATTAAAAAAGGCAAAGGGAATTGGTGGGATCTCTTTGATAGATGTTGCCAGAGGGTAAATTTCTACAACAAATCTCTTCTGGCCATCTTGAGTTTTTACTTCTGGAGGCAAGCTGCTCATGCGAAATGAATTTTTTATAGAAGATAGGTCTGGTATTCCAATTGTCGAGATCTCTCCAAGACCATTAATATCGATGGCCAATAACATTTTTTCATCTACACCCACTTCTGCAGGTGTGAGTAAGGATGTTTGTATTGTAAATTGACCCACAGCACCTCTGAAGGCACTTGGTTTCCCTGCTGCTGGAAATGATGTGACTGTCACATCTAAAGCAGGCGCTTCTGCCTTAAGTTTGGGTGCGAGATAGACCCGTTTTTTTATAATATCATCGCGATAGGCATATCCTTCTGCAGACGAGGCTGGAAAGCTATATTTTCCCGGTTTGATTGCTTGCACCTGTTGAGATATTTCTTGCACCTCTATGTTATCTTCCTGATAGTTCCGAATACGTTTATCCCCTACGAGTTGAAACCCTTGAGCTTCGAGCAGAGGTAGCTTCTCATCAGTAAGATCAATCGATCCGGAAAAATAAAAGCGGTAAATAAACCAGATCCTTTGTCCTGGATAGACTGTAGGAGGGCCATCGATTAATGCCTTAAGGGACAAAGTCACCCCTGAAGAGCTTTCTTGAGACATTTGTTGGGCCTGAGAAATTTCGTAGGAAGACGGGATTGTTTGATAAGTTTTTCCTCCTACTTTTACGCTTATTGTCGGAAGTATATAAAGTCCTGCAGATTGACCAGGAAGTTGAAAACTGTATATTGACAAGACGACAGTTTGCGAAGGATTAATATTCACTGTTTTTACATGGTTTACTTTTAATGGCTTGCCTCCCATTTGAAAAGAGCCCTCATCCACGGTTTGAGAGTTATCATGTGTCACAGTAACTGTGCCAGGGATTGGTTGATCTGCTACGGTCTGGTAAGGGTCAATTGAAGCTGTCACTTCTGCTGCAGGCATGAGACTCTCACCAGTTCCCCAAACGGCAAAAAGAGAAGGGAAGGCAAAAAACAAAAACAAGAGGGTCACGCGAATGGATTTAGCTACCATGGTTTCTCTACCTTTTTCTGAGACGTGGGTTCTTTTGGTACTATCAAATTATCGTCTTGTTCCATTTTTAACAATTGTTGCAGTAATTGATCCATGGAATGGTCCTCAGGTTGTCGCTCTTCTGTCGGTGCATTTTGCTGTTCAGGCTGGTTTGAAGGCGGTGGGGTGCTTGGTGGTGGAGGTTTTGCAATAAGCTCTTCCAAAATTTTTAATGAGTTTTGAAAAGATGTTGTGCTTTGATCAATTAGGCCATGCTTCATATTTGAAATACCTTCTTGAAACAGCTTGTGGGCGCTTTTATATAGTTTAAGCCACTCAGTTGTAGCGGGATTAGAGGCATCTTCGTGCACCTGTTTCTCTAGGATATTCCAAAGGGACTCATAATCTGTCAATTCTTCTGAAAATAAATTGAGATAACGCATCTTGAGATTTGCCTCGATGGTTTTCTCGTCTAATGACTGAAGATATGTCAAGGCTTCCTTTGCACCTTGCATGAGCAAGGTTAATCCTTCTGGCAACTTAGCTTGAGAAATTCTCTGAGTTTCTTGTTTTTTCTTAATCTCAGACATTTGCTGTCTCAAAATTTGTTTGAATGTTTCTGCGTCAGGGGGGATATCGCATTCTTTTTTCCCTTCTACTTTTTCTAGTATACAGTATGCTGAAGGGATGGTATTGGTCTCAGAGAGTGCTGCTTTTGCTGATTCTTCAGCTTGCGCAGCATGTTGATCTTCTAAGGATTTTGCCCGTTTTAAAAATGCAATAGAAAGGTTATGGCGGATCCGATACTGCAATAGGGGAGCTAATTCATTATTCAATGGGACTGATTGCAGCGTTCGTATTGCCTCATCCCAGTTTCCTTCAGCCAAATAGACACAACCTAAATTGTATATCAAAACAGCTCTTTGCCAGGAGTCTGTTGACTGTTGAAGCAGTCCTTGGTAAATTTGCCGCGCCTGGCTGTACTGCTTGCTTTCAAAAAAGGCTTCAGCTTGCCGCATTTCCAATTGTGGATTAGATTGCCCAAAGCAAGTGGTATGCGACGACAATGCAGCCATAAAAATGATAAGTAGGATTAATTTTTTCATGTAAAACATCTCTTAAGATTTTCACCACAGAGATCACAGAGAAGTTGTAAAAAAATCGATACGGTTTTGTGCCGGCCCTCCGGGACGGTATGTGTTGGTTGGCAGTTACCCAGGCTTCGCTTACCCCTCCGGGGAGCTTCAGCCTGGGCTATTACGTGAACAGGCCCTCCGGGCTGTACGTGAAAGCTTTTGTTTGAAAATCGCTTTTTCACACTGCCCGGAGGGCTGGTTACGTAATAGCCCAGGCTGAAGCTCCCCGGAGGGGTAAGCGAAGCCTGGGAGTAGCGCCACATTACAATACCGTCCCGGAGGGCCGGCACAAACAGTATCGATGTTCTCACAGCCTCTCTGTGATCTCTGTGGTAAAATCTGTTACTCTTTAGCATGAATTGCATGCCTTTTTGTTTCAGGAGTTATCATAAACATCATCAATAAGAGGATCGCAATGCCAAGTGGATATTGGTAATAAAGGTCATGTATTAAATCTGGTGCCTTAGTCACTTGCGATTCTGTTCCAGCACGTGTCTCAGGAGCTTTTTTAAATTGGGATGTAAACTCTTCTGCTAAAGCATATGGTGAACGGCCGTTTGCATTAAAGTATTCCCCTTTCCCTTTCTTGCTAAGTGCCTTAAGAAGCTCCTCATCCATGCGTGATGTCACGGGTTTACCCTCGTAGAGTATGCCAGGAACAATTCCCCCATCCCTCGATCCTATTCCAATGGTAAACAGTTTAAAATTCGGTTGGTCCTCAAATTTTATTGTATTCAATAAAGACTCCATTGCCCCCTGACGATCGGTGCCCTTTAATGATTCAATCTTCGTGTCTTCTCCATCACTTAATATCACAATTGTATTACCAATTGCATCAGATCCTTCCTCATATTGCTGTGAAAGTTCTTTTAAAACCTCTGTGAAATCTGTGCCTGGAGTTCCCCCCTCATTGATTTTCGTTTCGCGCAACATCAGGCGAACATACAGATAATCCAAAGTGGAGGGTGCAAGCTGATTGAGATCTGAAGTAAAGCTATATAGGGCAACAGTTTCCCCTTGCAGATTGCCTATAATTTGATCTGCAATTTCCTTGGCAACCTCTAAACGCGTTTTGTTCGAAGCAAGGTCTGCTACGGACATTGATGCTGAAGCGTCAACGAGTAAGGTTATTTTTTGCGAAGGAGGTTTACGTCTATTTGGTTTGATGGTGTTTTGCTGGACAGTCTCTAATGGATATTTTCCATAACCCATGGGCTGCATCAATGCTAGTACGGCAAAAAACCAAACAAGAGCTATTAAAATGGCCTTCATCCAAAATTTAGCAGTGGAGCGAGGATTGATCAGTTTATCGACAAGCATTTGAGGAGCATACTGATCCAATTTTTGTTGTCGGTAAGCAAAGAGTACCCAAAAAAGGGCAAAAAGAAGAGGAATCACAAAAAGCAAATAAGCTGCGCTTGGAAAGTGGTAGATGATATCGTGCATAGTTAAGGAATCCTCCTTATCCACAGAGACTCTGTTAGAACGGCACAACACAACAATGCCATGCCCAAGGCGATGATGTAAGGGTAAAGTGAAATGCGTCGATATTTCTGAGGTTGCTCGTCTTTGGATAAGGGCTGATTGATTTGTGGAAGAAGGCTTTTTTCCAATTTGTCAATTTCAGCATAAACTTCTGACAAACCGGTTGTATCACTAATTAAAAAGTACTTCCCTCCAGTAAGTTCTGCCACTTCTTGCATTTGATGACGCTCTGGAGCAAATTCTGCGGAAGCCAAAGCTGGTTCAATGTTGACGATATAGACATGAACGTTTTTTTCGTTTACAAACTTTGCCGCTTGAATGAGGTCCATGCTGCGTAGTGGATTGTTCGCGTCGTCCGGATGCGGGGAATGAAATCCATCGGTGACTAATATAATAACCGCGCTTTTAATGTCGTATGAAGGCAGGTTTGATTTGGATAGATCCTCAGAATAATGTCTCGTGGCAGTAATGATCGTTGCAGTCTTGTACAGGGCATATCCAATTGCGGTTCCGTCTTGGTTTTCATCTTTCACAACATGAATCTGCTTTAAATTTTTTAGGATGGCAGAGTGGTCTAATGTCAGCGGAACAAGCACTTTTGCCACCCTGGCAAACGAGACAAGGCCTATGAGATCATTTTTTCGCCCTTCCAATCCAATTTTGGGATTTCCTTTGATAAATTGTTCGGTGACCTGCTTCATCCAATCCATCTTTGGCACGGTAATCAGCTGTTTCTCACCGGTCAGAGCGGTGATTTTTGAATTCATAGACCCCGACTGATCCAACACAAGATAGATTGCTATTCCTTCTCGAGGTTCGTTGGTGATGTCAACGGGTTTAGGAATGTAAAAATGGGGATCGGTAAATGCCGCAAGAAAGAGAATGAGCGTGCCGACATATAACCAGAAGGGAAGTTGATGTAATTTAAGCTTCCAAGTGTTTTGTGTAGAATGGAGCAGAGAAAGGTCGGAAAAGAAAAGAGCAGGAGTGAGCGTGCTTTTATTTTTGCGCTTTTGCATCCATTGATACATTCCAAAGATAGCTAGGAGCGCTAAAATGAGGGTTATAAAATTTATCTCCATTGTGCGTAGCTCAGTGTAATAAGTGTTTGTTGAGCACCCTGTGTGAACAAATTGAAAATGGGTTTGTGCCGGCCCTCCGGGCTGTATGCAGGAGCTTTTATTTGAAAATCACTTTTTCGTATGCCCGGAGGGCTGTTTACGTAATAGCCCAGGCTGAAGCTCCCCGGAGGGGTTAGCGAAGCCTGGGTAACCGCCAACCTACACATGCCGTCCCGGAGGGCCGGCACAAAACTGGGACATTCAACATAACTATTCCTGAATGTAAAGGCAAGATTACTAGATCTCAACAACTTCTTACGTATCTTGTCTTTTCCGCAAACGTATTACCTCTTGCGCCCTTTTTTACTAACAATCTATTTATTGACATTTTATTTAATTGTAATTTATTATCGTTAATCGTAATTTACATGAGGTTCATATGAATTTAAAAACTATAATTACTTTTATTTGTTATTGTTTCATCTCCACCATTCTTTCAGCAACGGAATTCACAATAGGCACCTACAATTGCGGCGCCCTCTCTGATAATTACGACTATCTGCGTGGTGTCACTATGCAAAAGCTCATGCAGGAAAGATACATTGCAGAGCCTGAAAAAATGGCAATAAATGAGAAAATTCAGAAAATGGCTCTTAAAATACTCTTCGCCCCAGATGGATCTTCAGCAAAAGAATTAGCTCAAAGAGAATGGCTATCAACTTGACTACGAAAATTACTTAGAACCAACCTGCACCAATCCTTATCAGGTCTTGAACACTCGCATTGATTGGATTGCTCTAAAGTCGAACCAATTGCCATCCGTTTCCATTACCAACATTCCAGTTTTAAGCATTGGTTTGAATAGTGTCTCTACAAATATAAGCGACCACAAACCCATTGCTGCAAAAATCACGTACTAATCTGTGTTAACCTAAAAACGGCATTGACTTTGGTGCCGGCCCTCCGGGACGGTATGTTTGGGGGACGCCATTCCCAGGCTTCGCTTACCCCTCCGGGGAGCTTCAGCCTGGGCTATTACATGAACAGGCCCTCCGGGCTGTTTACACGGCCTGTTATTTGCTCTGATGTATATGCTAATGCGGTTCAGCAAGTAAAAGATGTTGCAGACTGTGCGGAGGGCCTGTTCACGTAATAGCCCAGGCTTCGCTTACCCCTCCGGGGAGCTTCAGCCTGGGCTATTACATGAACAGGCCCTCCGGGCTGTTTGCACGGCCTGTAATCTGCTGTGCTGTATATGACAATGCGGTTCAGCAAGTAAAGAATGTTGCACACAGCCCGGAGGGCCTGTTCACGTAATAGCCCAGGCTGAAGCTCCCCGGAGGGGTCAGCGAAGCCTGGGGATGCAGCCACCCAAACATACCGTCCCGGAGGGCCGGCACCAAAGTTTTTAGATTAAAAATTTATATACTTAAATTTCGGTTTGTAATATTCCTCGATATTGAAAGCAAAAAAAGGGGACGACATGCTAGGCACAATTCTTATTATTATTTTAATCTTATTGCTTATTGGAGCAATTCCAAGATGGCCACATAGTGCGAAATGGGGGTATGGACCCAGCGGAGCTTTAGGTATCATTTTAATCATAGTCATCATCTTGTTGCTCTTGGGAAGAATTTGATAACAAGTTTTGACAAAGATGAAAAGGATTTGCCATCCAATATATGATGGCAAATTCTTTAGATGATTCCAAAAAGCTTCAGCAAGATAATTACAAAAATAGGTACTCCTAAGAGCCAAAGAATTATTACTTTTCCCATATTAATTTCCTCCAGAAAAAAGGCCAAACCTTTAAACTTAGAAAAGGTTTGGCCCTAGTTTTTAATATTTTTTATGAGTTCCAGTTTTTTCTCTACTGCACGATTTTTCAAAATCATTTATTTCTTGTTCTGCCCGATCCTTAGCATATCCATAGCGCGTTTGAAGTTTCCCGAGCAATTGTTCTCGTTTGCCATTAATTTGGGTCATATCATCGTCAGTGAGTTTCCCCCACTTTTCTTTGACTTTCCCTTTGATTTCATGCCATTTACCTTCAAATAGGTCTTTATTCATAAAATCTCCTTAACGGTTGTTTATTCTCAAATTACTTCTAACCATTCTAACACCATCAACCTTTTGGATTTCATTCAATAATTTTTGCTGATCGCTTGGGCTGTCGACAGTACCTTCAAGAGTTACAACACCATTGTTTGTGTTAAGAGAAATCTCTTTGTAACTATCCCAAAGCCAACCGCCTGAGATGTTATCACGGATCTTTTTATTCAACTGATCATCTGCAGATGAAGCAGCTCTATCTTGAGACATCTTTTTTTGTTCATTGTCTTTAGAAGTTAGCTCTTGAACTCTAATTTGGCTGTTCAAACTCCTCACTCCATCAATGTTGCGTATTTCTTTCTCTAACTTATCCTTATCATCGGAATTCTTAACAATTCCATTTAATACGACATTGCCGTTGTGAACTTGAAAATTCACCTGTTCGAAACCTTTTGTAAACCATCCTGAATTTAGCTTGTCGTGTATTTGTTTTGCTAATTCTTGATCTGACATTCCAGGATTGTTAGAATTGTTCATACGGTCCTGGTTATAATTGGAATTCATTCTTTCTTGATTGGCATTTGGGTTCATGCGTTCTTGATCTGAATAGTTATAATATGTGTTTGATCTATCCTGATTTTGGTAATAGTCAGCGTGTGCAAATGTTGGCAATGCCATGGCGAGCGCTATGAGGAAGCCATTGCTTTTTGATATTGATTTACTAAACATATTTCTCCTCTGTGTGAGAGTGTTTTGATTGCAAAAATTCAAAGAAAGGGACCGATTTACATTGTTCTTAAATTTTAGATATCACACGAGAGGTTTTAAGAAAATACTTTAATTTTGGACGGTTCTATTCTTGTGAAGAATAGAGTATTTTGCTTGCTTTGGAAAAATTTTGTTGTTTGGTTAGCCAGTTGGGTACGGCAATTCCAATCATTCCTGCGGCAGTTGCAGATTCAATGCCTGCTTCAGTGTCTTCATAGACAAGACAGTGCTCAGGGTTGATTTGTAGAAGCTTTGCAGCCTCAAGATAAATGTAGGGCTTTGGCTTGTTTGTTCCTTCAGGATCATGATAGCTTCCTAAATCGTCTGATCCAGAAATGATTAGGTCAAAAGCATTCTCTAAGCCTACTTGTTTTAAGTTGAATAGAATTTCTTTTGTACCAGCCGAAGAGGCCAAGCCTAACTTAATTCCCATGCTATTCTTTTCTTCCGACAACTGCTGAGCAAATGCTACCATCTCTTTGATCGGCGGCACACCTTTCTTCTGGAGCTCCTGATAACACTGCTGTCGTAAGGGAATCATCTCCTCAGGAATGTGTAAACCCTTCATCGTTTGAAGCATTTGAAGTATTTTTTTGGAGCTATGTCCGGCTACCATTTTATATTCTTCTATTGACAGTTCGATATTTTGCGTTGCTAAAGCCTTCTGCCATCCAAGAAATTTTAAATATTCAGTGTCTACTAAAACACCGTCACAGTCAAAAATAATGGCATGGATTTCTTTACAGTATGATGTCGAAAGGGTAGCCAATAAATCCGCATCACTGTAGCTCATATAGACTCCTATCTTTGTAGTCTATTATGTCCACAATGACCATATTTGTCCATCCCGTCCACCCTTACATCGGCTGCTGGGAATGTTTCAGGGTCAGCTGTTGGCAACTCAACAAGTTCTTCTTCTCCGTCAACCGCTTTAACCGAGCAGGAGCATAAGTCTCTTAGAGCGACTGGTTCGTCATCAAGTAGGTCTAGAGGTTTATGTCCAATATTGCGCCTACCCGATGATATGAAAATGTGCACAGTTTCTTTTCTGGGTCAAGAAGATTTAATGAGCCTTATGTTTGTTAACAAAATTTTTTATAATGCAATAATCAGCTGTCAAACGACCCTAGTATCGAATTTACGATGGATGACTTACTGGGGTATACCATCAGATATTAGTTCTCCAACATATGCACAGACTTTAAATGTCAGATCTTTACATCACGATTGTATGAACCTTAAAAAGAAGTATGGCTATGACGAACACGTGATAGACTTCTTTGGAGGATTCGATAATATTTTATGTTTTCCTATACATTTCGCTACGCGGGTTTGCTCAGATGAAGAGGAAATAGAAGATTCTAGTTTTATGGTGAGAGGAGTTCCAAGCAGTCCAATAATCAGAATCAGAATGCGACGATCAGAAGCTGAAGTCATTGTTATGAGATTTACAGCATTTGTTCCAAGGGAGGCATTTATTGGACACGAAAGAGCAGCACATTGGAAGGATAAAGATATTGCATGGCGTGATTTTATAGTCTTTAAAAAGCAAAAAAAAGGTGCTTGGTATATTTCTCTTGGATATGGAGCAGGTGATAGAAGAGTTCACTTTACAACACCGCAGGCCAGGTCTGCAATTATAGAGAGATTCGGTATGACTGATGAAGAAACATATCCTAATTATGCTACTGTTCCTGACCGATGCTCGCTTCAAAAAATTGTCTTCTCTAACAATATTCAGAGGTTGCTCACAACTGGACGCACGGAACTCTTTACAAATGATGATCTACGGCCTGGAGGTCTTCCTCCGCCAGCATGCATTAGGGGAAGCACAGATCGCAATGCGTCGGAGAAACCACCTGGCAGGATGTTCCAGAATCTTCCTATTTTTGTTGGATTTCTTTCCTTAGAAGAGATACAGAAAAAAATGAAAGAAGTACCTATCCCAGAAGCTGAAAGATCCCCCACTGACAATCCCAAAGTTTGGGTCTTTGATTCATAACTCAATAGACTTCCGCTTTTGTGCCGGCCCTCCGGGACGGTAATGTTGGTTGACAGTTACCCAGACTTCGCTTACCCCTCCGGGGAGCTTCAGCCTGGGCTATTACGTAAACAGGCCCTCCGGGCTGTCGGCAACGTCTGTTGTTTGCTATGCTGCGTATGCCGAGGTGCTACAGCTAACAGAAGAGGTTGAAAACAGCCCGGAGGGCCTGTTCATGTAATAGCCCAGGCTGAAGCTCCCCGGAGGGGTAAGCGAAGCCTGGGAATGGCGTCACCCAAACATACCGTCCCGGAGGGCCGGTACCAAAGTTAATCGCCATATTTAGGTTAATGGACTGTAATGGACAATGCTGAATTGTCCACTACGGTCCATTACTGTCCACTACCGTCCATTACAGTCCATGTCCATTACTGCATTTGGCACTTCTGCAACGTCCTCCTGCTTGCGGCCCAGCCCAGCCCTGCCTGTCATATTACTTTTAGCTAGAATTACTAATTAACAATTTATTGTATTAATTTATTAATATTTTACATATATTTTTAAATTACATAGATTTTGTTGTACATAGATTTTGTTTGAAGTAAAATTATGAATTAGATATAATGTAATTTAACTATTAACAAATATGGTGGATAATGGCTAGTGTCGATGAAATAAGTCCAGATAACATGAACTTAGATTACAATAGAGAGAAGTTGCAAAACAGAGTTCCGGGTCAGCGTTTTCATGTAATCAATAACAGATTAGAGCTCATTACCCGATGGCAGGACAGACTCAAATACTTTTTTTGTCGGGGTTATCTCAATGACGTTAGAACTGTCATATCACAAGTCGTGAGTCGCATTGATTCCGATGATCCGAAGTTAAGGGAATTGTTTTTTTATAAATTAAATCGCCTTACACCCCGCATTTTCGATCGCAATGCAATTTCAGAGAATCTTGAACCTGCGTTGATAGAATTATTAGAGCTTCCAAAACAAAAAGAATCGAAAGAAAAAAATGCGACAAATTACGTCGCGAAGGTCAATTCTGTGAGGCTAGCGATGGCCTTAGGAATCCCTTTAGAGCTATGTCCTATGGGATCCAGCGGAGCCTATTTCGGCAAAGATATTAGAAATAAACGTGTAATCGTTTTCAAACCATTTGATGAGGGTCCATTTGGTCCCAATACGCCGAAGAGGTGCACGCGTGTTCTTCGCAAAATCCAAGGCGTTTTTATAAAGCTCGGGTGTAATTTAGGCAGGAAATCACTGCGACTTGATCGAGATTACCTTGCCGAAGTTTGGACGTCAAAAATTGATAAATCCTTAGGTTTGGGAGTTGTTCCCGAAACCCGGTTAGATGAATTCAGAGATGATGGATTTTATGGTCCTAATAAAACCAAAAAGGGATCATGTCAGTTATATCAGCATGGAATGGTATCAGCCGAAGAGCATTTTGCCAGTGTTAAAGAAGGTTCCGCGAAAGAAGTCTCTCAAGCCGAACAGGAAAAAATTGCAATCATTGGTTTTATAACAGGAAATCAGGATCAGTCTATTAACAATTGGGGAGTCGTAGAAGCGAATGAAAAAACAGCAAAAGAAACTACAGCTGTTTCATTCGACAATGGATTATCTTTTCCCCACATCCATTCGGCAGACTGGCTTTCAACCCGAAATCAATATCTGTGGGCATCCTTGCCTTTTGCGAAAATGCCATTTTGTACAGAAAGCATGCAAATTATCGAAAAACTTTACAAAGAACAAGATGTATTGATAAGGGAACTTGAAGCGGTAGCTCCTTTCCAATTTGACCATCACCAGAAGATGCGGATGCGCGAGCGTATTGCCGTGTTGTATCACATTTCAGCTGAGCATCCAGAGGAACATGGGCATCTTATCTCAGAATTAGGCCAGATAAAGACAAACGCTCAA
>JABDBC010000005.1 GCA_013288825.1 Chlamydiota bacterium | reverse complement strand
CGTTATGCGAGAACCGTCCCCGGCGCGCACTTTGCCCTTTTGGCTCACTCCAGTTTTATAAGTTTTGGGCCAGCTATTGGTTCAAAACTTCTTTGGTTCGCTGGGAATAGTTGGAAGTGCTTATTGTGATCTCTAATTTCAGCTGCGTAAAAGTCTGTAATCATTCGCGACCACGAACTCTTTGAAAAGGCTCTATCTAATCTCAGATCTATGTAAAGTTCCATGTTTTTTGTGAGATACGTTGGAAGGTCACGTGTCTTCTCCAACCTCAATTTTCTCATGAAAAACATCGCAAGTCCTGCCCTCAATTCCATATCTTCCAAAGTCAATGAATCCTCCATATTGTAGAGGATCTGACATATAACAAACTCATACTCTTCTTTCTGCTCTTTAGTGACTTCTTCTGACGAGCCTTCGAGGAGCTTGTAAGCAGCTTCTAACGATATCCTAGCTTGCAAAAGGTCACCTTTTTTTAGGTGATTTATGACATCCATTGTTATTCTTGCGCCAGGATCGGCTAAAGCTTTTTCTTGCTTCCTGAAAACAATTTCATAAAATTGACACAATAAAGACCTCTGATGGCTGCTATCTTTATGCATTACATCATAATAAATATTCCTCAGCTTTTTTAATTCTTTTGGTGAATATTGAGTTGAGCCAATCTGGTCGATATACTTTTTAAACACTTCTCTACATTCTGCCATAGATTCTTCCAAGGCCCTGATAGCTTCGGGGTCCCTTGAATGGCTTGTATGGCTTAACTTTCCATAGGCTTCGGCTAGTTCCTTGAAGTATTCATGTTTTCCAATTCGATTAAAGTCATCATAATCAAATCCGAGTTTCATTCCTGACATTGATCCGATACCTAATGGAAAGATAAAGCCCCAAAATTTTCGTTGCACTCGCGAGGCCATGCCAGCCGCTAGAGAAGGTTGAAAATCTTCAGTTCTGACTCCTTCCACCAGATCGCCTCTTCCGAATCGAATCAATTTTGCACTCAGTTCATTATAAGCAATCCGATGCTCTTTAGTCTTTTCATAAAACCCTCCTTGACTTCCAAATCCTTTTTGTAAACCTTTGATGGATAAAGCGATATGGCGGATATTAAAGTGTTCGTAGTCTTCTGGTGATAAAACAAATTTTAAAAAGCACTTGATAGAATATCCGGAGCAAGAATTGCCCATCTGCTTCCGCATCCAATAGCGGGAATCAGGACTAGCAGGTAGCACTTTCCCTTTAAGACGGGGGATCAATTTGTATAATTTCTCAGAATTGTTGCCTAATCTAAAAGCCTGTATCGAAGCTGCTGCTTTTATGAAATTAATGAGTTCTGGCATCGCAATGTCGGCAATTTCTAAAGTTGTTTGATAGATTCGTCGTCCACTGTCCTCTTCCGAGCGTGTATAGTGAAAATCTAATCCATCTCCTCCGTTGTGGATGCGCAGAATAAATTTGCCATCTTCACTGCATTCGATAGATCCAATAATAATATGTCCAGAGGCTCTTATATCCATGCTGCTTAAAGGAATTGCTACTATTTGGCCGGGAGTGAGCTGCTTGATTTTCTTTATTAAATCTTTTACAAGAAAATGATTATTTATGCCGAGGTAATCGAAATGCTCTTCGTATTCCAGTAGACCCTTTAAAGAATTCTTTGCTGCTATCGTAGTCGGGGTATCCATTGTTTCTAATGTATCTATCACAGGAGGGATTGTAACAAAAGGAAGACCCCCCTGGATATCTAATCTGGAAAGATGGTCGGCTTCGATAAATACCGCAGATCTCATGACTTTGCCGCCGGATGCCACTTTGGTGAAAATCGTTTGTACTGTAACGACAACTCCCCCGACAGCTAAACAGACTGGTGCCGCGCAGCCAGCAATAGCTGCAGCCCCGGTTCCTAATGCCATACCTATGGTTCTAGGAGCAGTAAAGAAAGATAGAAATCTGGTTGTACACGATGGTCGAAAACTCGACGCTGGCTCGACAGAGTGAGTTCTAATTGCACCAATACTCATAATTATTTCTCTCAAATTAGTTTATTGTATTTAAATAAATAACTATTATGTAATTATTATTGCATAATTTTAAATTAAATGTCAATTAAATTTTAACATTATATTTTAACATTAAATTTCTTAAAGTGATTGGTTTAAAAGTGATTGATGATTGTGAGAAACATGCAATGGCAAATCGCGCGCCGGGGACGGTTCTCGCATACGGCATAGCTTTTAACACAGGCCAATTGAACGACGTCAACCTCACCAAAATGGCCTGTGTTAAAAGCTATGCCGTATGCAGAACTGTCCCATGGCGCTGATCCTATGGGCAGAGCAGATGTGAAAAGGTTTCGCAAAGTTGAAGTTTGTGCATGGAAAGGCGCGTAGGGACAGTTCTTCATAAGGGCCTAACTTTTAACACAGGCCAGCGTTAGGGAGCAGAAGGTCTTTTAGGTGGCCTGTGTTAGAAAGTTATGCCCTTATGCGAGAACCGTCCCACGCGCAATTAAGAGCGCGCAAGAGTCCTTTCAATGGCAAAACAACTTGCTTTTAACATAGGCCGACATGATGATTTTGAAGCTTATGCGTGCGAGCGGGGACGGTTCTCGCATAACGGCATGGCGTTTTTAACACAGGCCCACACAAAAGGCTGAGCTTGTTTAGACTGCCTGTGTTAAAACGCTATGCCGTTATGCAGAACTGTCCCAAGCGGGCGTGCAGAGAGTTCTACGTCCTTTGCGGCTTTGCGGTTAATGTCATTCAGAGACAGTGGCGTTTTAAGCGCACAATTGCTTCCTCGACATGCTCTCGATGGCCAAATGCGCTCAGTCTTAAAAAGCCTTCCCCAGCCTTTCCAAACCCACTGCCTGGAGTTGTCACAATATGGGCTTTTTCCAATAGGTCCTCAAAAACATCCCAAGATTGCCTTCCAGGGAATTTCACCCACAAATAAGGTGCATGGATTCCACCGAAAACTTGGTACCCCATCCCTTGCAGGGCATCTCTGAGAAGGGTGGCATTTTTCATATAATACCGTACCATTGTGTTTACGGCTTCCATTCCTTGCTTTTCCAAAACTGCTAATCCCCCATTCTGGGCAATGTTTGAAGCGCCATTGAAGAACGTTGTATTGATCCGATTCCAGTCTTTATTGACAGGTGTGCCATCATCGTAGCAAAGTTTTTCTGGCACCACGCTCCAGGCCAAGCGGACTCCAGTGAAGCCTGCCATTTTTGAAAAGGAGCCCAATTCGATAGCCACTTCATGAGCTCCCTCTATTTCATAGATTGATTTGGGCAAAGAAGGATCATTAATATACACGGAATACGCTGCATCAAAGATAAGAATTGAGTGATTACGTTTAGCAAAATTCACAAGCTTTTGCAACTGAGAACGGGTAACGGCGCTGCCTGTAGGGTTGTTTGGAGAGCAAAAATAGATTAATTCCGTGCGTGGTTGGGATTCTAAATCGGGAAAGAAGTCATTTTCCGGTTTGCAATCCATGTAGACAATTCCAGAATAATGTCCCTTTTCATGATCGTAGTGTTGCGTTTGTCCCATTGCAACGCCAGTATCGACATATACAGGATAAGTCGGATCTTGCACTGCAATAGTGGCACCGGCTCCAAACATTAGCTGCAGCCTGCCAATATCGCACTTTGCCCCATCGGAGACAAACACTTCTGTGGGGCCAATTTTGTGATTGTAGACTACTTCAGCAAGCTTTTGGCGCAAGTTATAATTTCCCTGCTCTGCGCCATATCCAGAGTATCCTTTTGATGTGGCGAGCCCATTTGAAAAGGATTGTAGCCACTCCGCAATATGAGGAGCCAAAGGTTGAGTGGTGTCGCCGATCCCTAAACTGATCAAAGCAGCGTTGGGCTGTCGAGCAAGAAAAGCCTGTTTTCGTTTATTGATTTCAGGAAATAGGTAACCTGATTGGAGCTTAGCAAGATGGGGGTTGCGTTTTGCCATAAGTTTAACACAGTTTTAAGGATTTTAGGGTAGAAAGTAATGCTTTAGAATTTTCGTTTGTCATCTCGCATAAAGGGAGGCGGCAAGGGCCTACTGCGAGGCCGCACATATTCATCGCGGTTTTAATTGGAATGGGATTTGTTTCCAAGAATGCTGCGCGAAAAAGGGGTGCTAGTTGAAAGTGGAGATTTCTGGCAGTTTCATAATCCATTTGTAGTAAGCTGTCGACCAGTTGTTTGATTTCTCGAGGAATGAGGTTGCTGACGACTGATATGACACCATGACCTCCTAACGACATCAGAGGAAATGTCAGGACATCATCGCCGGATAAGACGCTAAAATTAGGTGTCACTCTGGCAATCGTTTCGAGGACTTCTCCGATTAGAGTAATGTTCCCTGTAGATTCTTTAAGTCCCACAATTTTGGGATGCGTTGCCAATTTTTTTAGAGTTTCAAGTTGGATGTTTTGTGCTGTGCGTCCAGGAATGTTGTAAATGATGAAGGGAATGGAGGCTTTGTCAGCAATGGTCATGAAGTGGCGATACAGCCCTTCTTGGGTGGGTTTATTATAGTAGGGGGACACAATCAAGGCCATATTGGCACCGAGTTGCGCTGCAACATGGGTGTTTTCAATGGTTTCTTGCGTAGAATAGGTTCCTGTTCCAACAATGACAGGGGTTTTGCCTTTTGCCTCTTCCACGGAGATTTTGATGATCGTTTCTTTTTCTTTTGCTGATAACGTAGGTGATTCTCCTGTAGTACCCAAAGGCACTATTCCATTGACTCCGCTTTCAATCTGAAGGCGAATAATTTGACGGAGCTTTTTTTGATCTAGCTCCAATTTTTCGTTAAATGGAGTGACAATAGCTGTAAACAATCCTTTTAAAGTCATATGATTTCCTCAAGTAATTGATCCATAGTAAAAAAGCCTTTCTTTCCTTTGAGCCATTCAGCAGCTACAAGGGCGCCGCGGGCAAAACCTTCTCGGTTTCTTGCTTCATGGGTCAGCGTGATGGTGTCTTCATTGGAATCGAATATCACGGAATGAGTGCCTGGGATGCTTCCACAACGCAATGTAGAAATGTGTAATAAATCTTTCGAGTTTGCAGAATGTTCAGAGTTAATCGTCATCCCTTTTTTGCGTTTTATTTTGTTTAACAAAGTATTCGCGATGTTTTGGGCAGTCCCTGAGGGGCTATCGACCTTATGTTTGTGATGGACTTCGCTCATACCGACATCATACTGGTCAAATTGATCCATCAAAATAGCTGCAGATTTAATCATTTGGAGAAATAGGTTAACTCCTATAGAAAAATTCGGAGAATGGAGGAAGCCAATATCATAATGTGTGACGAGTGATTGAATCTTTTGAATGTGTTGATGCCATCCGGTTGTGCCCATGACGATTGGTATTCCCATTTTAGCAATCTGTTCGACGTGTGTGAGAACAGCATCAGGGTGGCTGAAATCGATGCAGATTTCGGCATCTTGAATCAGTTTGGGATCAAAACATGTCGATGTTGTTTTAGCTATGATGACGTGGTCATTTTGGATGGCAATTTTTTCGATGAGTTGCCCCATTTTGCCGTAACCAATCAGTGCAATTTTCATATTGAGTCCTATTCATGTACTTTTTACCACAGAGATCACAGAGAAAAACAGAGAGATAGGAGAGAAGGGTAGAGATTATTGAATTTTAAGAAAAATCGGGTTATTGGTTCGATTTCGTCCAAAATGTAGCTTCAATGACTTATAATTCCCCCTGCGTCTCCCCGCCTCTGCGTTAAACTCGTTATAAGGGTTAACGCAGAGACGCAGAGGCGGGGAAACGCAGAGGGAATTAAAATTCAATAATCTCTATTCCTTCTCTCCGATCTCTGGTTTCTCTGTGATCTCTGTGGTAAAATCTTCAGATCTTGCGTCCTTAGCCCATCCTGCCGCTTGCGATCCTGCATATCCTGTTACTTTCCTACTCAGACTCTGCCTCTGCTTCCTCTATTCTTCCTCTATGATCTCTGAGATGGAATACTCTTTTGACGAATCCTTGTAGATCGCATCCCAGAGTTTGTCCATACGCTCAATCTGCGACTCTGTCAAGTCGTGCAGGATAATAAAACAATCATCATTTTTGGTAAATGCTGCCTTTGTCCAATTTGCTGATCCATTTACCAAAACCTTTCGATCTATATATAGAAATTTATGATGAAATAAGGGCGCTCCTACGCTTAACCCAATATCGACCCCTGCTTTCTGCAAAATACTGACAATAACAGCGCTTGATCCACTTCCAGCATATCGATCAATGACGACTTGTACGTCAACTCCTCTGTTTTTGGCTTCGATTACTGCCTTGGCAAGGTCGTAGCGGGTCCATGTGAACATGGCAACGCGCACTGTTTTTTCTGCACTTCGGATCAGCTGTCGTATTCGGGTGACAGCTCCTGGGTGATCTGGTAAAAACCACATTTCAAGGCGCTGTCCAGCTACTGTAAATTCTTGCTGTGGTATAGCAGGGCAGACATCGTATTCGGTCATCGTTGTTGCTTTCGACAAAATCATTGCAGCAAGCTCAGGGCATTGTAGGGCAACAATTAAGTTGGCATGCATTTGCAGTGATTCTCCAGTCATATTCGCTGAACCAATTAAGACCTCTTTTTCGTCGATGACCAAGATTTTCTGATGCATGATTCCAGGAGAAAAACGTCGCAATAGATCAACTGAAGGGCCCAATCGTTGTGTGACATAGGGGGAGGCTTTTGCATCGCAGATGACTTTAACTTTGACTCCTTCCAAACTTTTTTGTTTCAGGGCATCTAAGACAGCCTTATCTGTAAGGGAATAAATCAAAAGAAGGACAGATTTCTTTGCATTTTGAATGCTTGTGATTACTGTTTGTTCGAGGTTATCGTCCACTTGGTTGGCGAAGAAGGCGATCTGACCTCTTTCTGGTGGATTCAGCGTCGCATGAAATCCTTCCAGCAGCCATGCAGTGCCGAAAAGAATAATTCCAGTGATAATGGTTAAGATGGCTTGAGAGGGTGATGGAAGCTCCCATTTTCTTTTGTTTTTTTTCATGGGAGAGGTCCTTTGGTTAGTTCGATTAAACTTTGTTGCAAGCCAGTATGTCTCAGTTTTACTTCATCATTTCGGACTGCAATGCCGACAGCTTTTGTGGTCCCGACAAGAACGACGAGCTTCTTTCCTCGCGTTACCCCTGTATACAGAAGGTTGCGAGTCAGCAGTTTGAAGTGTGTTGTATGCATTGGGATGATGGTGCAAGGGTATTCGGACCCTTGGGATTTATGAATGGAGACAGCGTAGGAAAGGGTTAATTCATCGAGATCAGAAAACTCATAAATGACATCTTTGCCATCGAATTTGACCACAATTTTGTGGTTAACAGTATCAATCTCGACAATGCGTCCGGTATCGCCGTTATAGACATTCCGTAAGTAATTATTTCGGATTTGCATGACTTTGTCGCCAACGAGAAACTTCATTCCATTATAGTGGTGAGCCTTTTCACTTTTGGGATTCAGAGTTTGCTGTAGAACCATATTAAGATTGATTGTTCCAATGATCCCTTTTCTCATCGGAGCCATCACTTGAATATCTTCAAAGGCGTTGAATCCATATTTCTTTGGCAATCGGTGAGAAATGAGCGTTGTAATTTCATGTAAAATCGCTTCGGGAGTATCAGCATGAATAAAGTAGAAGTCGCTTTCATTTTTAAAGCTCAATTCAGGCAATATTCCTTGGTTGATTTTGTGAGCATTAGTAATAATGCGCGAGCCTTCAGCTTGTCTAAAAATCTTGTTGAGGATAGTGACTGGAATGGTTTTTGAAGCGATTAGATCTTTTAAAACATTGCCGGGGCCAACGCTTGGAAGCTGGTGGATGTCGCCAACAAACACCACTCTAGCATGGTTCGGGATGGCCTTTAAAAGGCTATACATTAGATACGTGTCGATCATGCTCGATTCATCGACAATAATGAGATCACATTCTAAAGGGGTTTCTCGGTTATGCTTAAATTTGCCCGTTTTGAAATTGAACTCCAATAAACTATGGATGGTGGATGCTTTCTTATGAGTGATTTCGCTCATCCGTTTTGCCGCCCTTCCTGTTGGGGCTGCGAGCATGATTCTGTCTGTGAGCTTTTCAGTAACTGCCAGGATGGCATTGGTAATGGTGCTTTTTCCTGTACCAGGCCCTCCTGTGATGATGTGGATTTTATCTGTTAGGCCGTGGGTGACAGCGATTCTTTGATTTTCGGCCAATTCGATTTTAAGTACGCTTTGCACCCATGTAAGGGCTTTCGGCAGATCGATATTTCGCAAGGCGCACCCATTTCTTTGCAAACGCAGGATTTCTCGGGCAATTCCTACTTCAGCTTGGAAAAGAGTGCGCATCCACACATACATTTCAGCCACCCCTGAATGGAACAGCTCGACCATTTCTATTCGTTGTTCTTTTTTCAGGGCTTGTGTGCGGTCGTTGATCTTATCTTGATCCACTCCAAGGATTTCGATGCATGTTTTTAGCAATTCAGTGAGGGGAAAGCAGACGTGCCCTTCTTCGGACAAGCGATGGAGGATGAATTCGATCCCAGCGTCAATCCGATAGGAGGAATCTTTGGCAATTCCAAGAGTTTCAGCAATTTTGTCAGCACTTTTAAAACCAATTCCAGGGATATCTCGGGCGAGATAATAGGGATTTTCTCGAACTTTTTGGATACTTTGGGGTCCGTAGATTTTATAAATCTTTTGGGCATAAGTAGGGCTGATCTGATGAGACTGCAAAAATATCATCACCTCTCGAATAGACTTTTGTTCTTGCCAGCAATTTTTGATAAGTTCGAGTCGCTTTTTTCCTACGCCATCGACTTCTAAAAGGCGTTCTGGCTGGTTGTCGATGACTTCGAGGGTGCCTTTGCCAAAAAGGTCTACAATGCGTGTGGCGAATGTGATGCCGATGCCTTTGATGAGTCCTGAACCCAAATATTTTGCGATGGCGGCAACTTCAACAGGGGCTTCTGGATGGCATTCTGAGACATTAAATTGCTGTCCATGGATGAGGTGTTGTTTCCAGGTACCTAAGCAGCGCAGCGTTTCTCCGGGTTGAATTGCTGGCATGGAGCCTACGATATAAGTGGGATCTTTTTTCTCCGATTGTTGGAGGAGTGCAACGGTGAATCCAGTCTCAGAGTTTTGGAAAACAATGTGTTCTACATATCCTACGATGGTAGTCATGGGGTCCCTTATCGAGAAAAATTGTTTTGCATTTTTTTTAATAGTTCAGATACTCCTTCACTATATCTCAGGCTGAAGGCCTGACATATAGTGAAGAGGGTATCTGAACTGTTACCATTTTTTGTGATTCAATTCAGTTTACACTTTAACTTTGTAAAAAATCAACTTATGAGCTAATGTGACAATAAGTCCGTTTTATGATTTTAATAGTGCTCTAAACACAATTGTAAGGCAATTATGGCATACAAGGAGAAGAAATAAGATGAAACGAGAACTTCAAAAGGTATCCAAGGTTCCTACAGTTAAACATCATAGCGAACGTATAAAGCAGACTTTAGCAAAGAATCACGCCTGTTATGTTCTTATCACGTGTGATGAGGCGTCGGAGGATGGTCTTTTGCAGGTGCAGATGTCATACGAAGGCGATGCGACAGTGGCATCGTATCTTTTACAGGATGCGCAGTCTTTCATCGATGAGCAAGAAAACAATTAAACGCAAAGCTCCCTGCCGGAGGGGCAAAAAAAAGCCTCAAGTTTGGATAGGAAACGCCTGAGGCTTTTCTTTGCGCCTTCAAATTGCATGCCACAGTGTTAGCTTGCTTTGATGTCGTCCCAGGCTTTGTTGTACATGAGCCCTTCCTCGCCTAAATAACGAATCAGCTCTGCTTTCTCAAGCACATCATGAGGCAAGAACAGAATTTTATTGTCCCTCAGCTCTTTCGGCAATTTGCTGTATGCCGCCTTATTTGGACTAAAGAAAAATGTAAAGGCCATATTTTCTGCTGTAACATCAGCATCGAGCAAGTAATTCATGAATTTATAAGCCATTTCTTTGTTCGGTGCATCTTTGGGAAGGACCATAAAGTCCATGACGATGGTCACCCCTTCTTTAGGATAGACAAAGTTTACCTTGGGATGTTCTCGGATCACTTGTAATGTATCACCATTATATCCATTAATAATGAGATATTCTGCACTGGCGATTCCAGCTTTGTATTGTTCACTTTCGAACTTGGCTAAATTTTGCTTCCATTTGATTAACAGATTTTTCGCTTCTTCAATTTCTGTTGGATTTACTGTGTTAGCGCTATATCCTAGGTAGTTTAAGGCCGCTCCGATGGTCTCTCGGAGGTCATTCAACATGGTCATTCTTCCCTTGTACTCCGATTTTCCAAAAATTCCCCATGAGGGTTCAAAATCGGTAACTTTGTCAGTTCGATATGCAATACCTGCGCTCGATACCATGTAAGGGATTCCATATTTAAGTAGTGCTGGGTCAGCGCGTTTGACATATTCTGGGTCTAAGTTTTTCACGTTTTCAACGAGAGAGGTGTCAACAGGTTGTAGCATCCCTTGCTGGCTCATAATGTCCATGAAGTAGTTGCTTGGGAAAATGAGGTCATAGCCGCCAGCACCAAGTTTTATCTTAGCGTACATGGATTCATTGGAGTCGAAAGTGTCCACGATGACGCGGCATTTATGAATCTGTCGAAACTTTTCTACCAATTCGGGTTTTATGTAGTCACTCCAAATGAGAACATGAAGTTCCGATTCAGAGGAGTTCTGACAGGCACTTGTGATGCAGAGGCATAGTATAAGTGACATAAATAATGAGAGAATTTTTTTCATGCTCAATCTTCCTTAGATAAACTTTGTGTAATAAATGTAATAACAAAAGTGATGGCTAGAATGACAACCGAAAGTGCATTGATGATCGGCGTCGATCCAAATTTTATCATACTGTAAACATAGATTGGTAGAGTAGAAACACCTTGTCCTGCTACGAAAAAGGTAATGACAAAATCATCGATGGATAGCATGAACGCCAAAAGCCCTCCTGCAAATAATCCTGGAGAAAGAAGTGGCAAAAGAATGCGGCGAACGACAGTTCTTGTATTGGCACCGAGATCTTGGGCTGCTTCAATGAGTGTGAAGTCAAAGTTTTGCAGTTTTGAAAGCATGACCATGGTTACATAACTCATGCAGAATGTCGTATGAGCAATGAACACTGTGAAGAGACCTAGCTGAATATTTAGAGCGATGAAAAATAGCAATAGACTAATTCCCATTAAAATATCGGGAATAACTAGTGGTGTATAAACCAAAGCGTCGTGTATTTTTTGGAGTTTTGTCTTGTAGAGATGTAAGGCAAATGCTGCTGTCGTTCCTAAGATTGTGGAGGCGACTGTTGCCGATAGACCGACAATCAATGAGTTGCGCAGCGCATGCCACATTTTGTACTCGTGCCAGAGGCGATCGTACCATTTGAAGGTAAAGCCCAGCCACTGACCCCCAAATCTGGAGTCGTTAAAGGAGCTGATTATCAACACTATGATCGGCAGATACAAAAAAATGAGCACGCCGATCGTTGTCCAAAAACTGAGAGCACTTCTTTTCATTCTCTGTTCCTCGCTTCTGCTTCAATCTTTTTTTGACGCGAAGTGAGAAATGTAATGCCGAAAAGGGGAAGAAGAACAACGAGAGAGAGTAAGACGGATAGCGCGCTGGCTTGAGGCAAATTCCTGTCGACGAATACCCGTTGAGCGATTTTATTTCCAATCATTTCGCTGCTGAACCCCCCAATTAAATCAGGGATGACGTAGGCACCGACAGCCGAAATAAACACCATGACGCTGGCAGTGAAAATTCCTTTTCCTATGCCTGGGACAAAAATTTTCCAAAATGCTTGACGCTTCGATGCCCCTAAATCCATCGCTGCTTCAATGAGTTGAAAGTTGAACTTTGAGGCTGCAGCATATATTGGAAAGACAGCAAAGGGGAGGTAGGTATAAACCATGACCAGAAGGACAGCGCCAAGATTATAGAGAAGAGAAGTGTCTGCGTCGACAAAGTTCAAAAAAACCAGCAAGTTTTTGATGTAACCTTCTGGATGAAGAAGCATTTTCCATGCAAAGATCCGTATGAGAAAACTGCTCCAAAAAGGCAAAACGAGGAGTAGAATCAGCAGACGCCGCATCCTTTTTGAAATGAGAGTCATTTGGTATCCGACAGGCAAGGCTAATATGAGGCAAATGATTGTTGTAGCGCCTCCTAGCAATAGTGTGCGGATGAGAAGAACGTAATAGTTTGGATCTAAGAGGCTTTTGATGGCATCGAGAGTCCATCCGGTGCCAACACTGCCGTAGATGTTTTGAGGCTTTAATGCATATGCGTAAATGATGCAAGTGGGGATGAAAAAGAATATTAATAACCACAAAAAAGAGGGTAGGGTCAGGTACCACTCATTTTTAGTTTTTCTATTCATTTGGGGCCTCAAGCTTCTGACAGCGTTCTAACATAAAGCCATCATCAGCGTGCCACCAGATCCAGACAGAATCTTTCCATGTAATGGGCGATTCATCTAAAAGAAAACGGCTATGTTGTTTTGTGACGGAAATTTTTCGAGATCCCACTTGCACTCCGAAGTGCGTGTGGTCTCCCTTATAGACGATGTCATCCACAATGCCTTGATAAAGATTGTGCAGAGGTTGTTGAGGAGGGGCTTCGCGGGAAATGTGAATTTTTTCTGGTCTTACGCTGAGGTGAACGGCATCCCCTTTAGACAATTGTTTATCGTTGAAGCAAAGGATGGGTTGAAAGCCTTCTGCTTGAAAGAGGGTGTAATCTTTTTGTGCTTTTTCTGATACAACGCCATCGAAGAAGTTGGTGTCACCGATAAAGTCGGCGACGAAGCTGCTTTTTGGCGTTTCGTAAATCTGCACTGGAGTACCAATTTGTTCCAAGCAACCCTTATGCAAAACAGCTAAGCGATCACTGACGGCCATGGCTTCTGTTTGGTCGTGCGTGACAAAAATGAATGTGATGCCGACTTCATCGTGGATTCTGTCTAGGTCGAGTAGCATTTTTTGACGCAATTTGAGATCGAGTGCTGCAAGGGGTTCGTCGAGCAGGAGAATTTGGGGGTGGTTGATCAAGGCTCTTGCGATGGCGACTCTTTGCTTTTGACCGCCGCTGATTTGATCGGGCTTTTTGTAAGCCTGATCAGACATTTGAATCAGAGCCAGCATATCTTCGACTTCTTTTTGGATTTCAGTTTCGGGTCGATGGGCGATGCGCAAGCCGAAAGCGATATTTTCCCAGATGGTTAGGTGAGGGAAGAGGGCATAATTTTGAAAGACGGTATTGACGGGGCGTTTATTGGGAGGAAGTCTTGTGATGTCTTGACCATCGAGGAGAATGCGGCCGGTATCGGGGTGTTCAAATCCTGCTAGAATGCGTAGGAGGGTTGTTTTTCCACATCCACTTGGACCCAAAAGAGAAAAAAATTCCCCTTTATGGATGGCAAAGGAGACGTCGTTCAATGCGACGCTTTGTCCAAAGCGTTTTGAGATATTTTCAAAAACAATGCTTTCCGCCATCAATTTCTCCGTTAATCACAGAATGATATAATCATAGTCTGTTTTTGTCAAAGGAAGTCGTTCGAGGCTCTTGTAGCATTATGTTGGTTATGTTTTTTACACATCTGAGCTAGGTGAAAACTCGACGTGATCTAGTGATAACAAAGAATATCTGGGTTTGCCATTACCGACCTGTGTAATGCTCATCATTACTTTGACGCGTTTATGCAAATAGTTGCGATTTAGGCTGTCGGGATCTTCAATGTCTAGACCAATCTTCCCTTTAATAATTGTTTGTTGATCTGACACTTTGAATTCGAAGGCTCTGCTCAAAGGTAAGATACCTTGAAACTCACCTGTGTAACTCTCGCTTTTTTCATGAATATTGTTTTCTTGCAAGCGCTTAGATGAAGTTTTAAGCTGTTCAAGATTTTGAAATTGAAATAGTTTTTCCTTAAAATCAAGAGCACACCAAGCATCATTTTGAGCTACAAAATTTAAGAAATCTGCAGTTTTCTTAACGCCGCGTGGATGAATGTCATCGATAAGTTCGGCTATATCGTCATCGGAACCTATTGTAGCTAGTTGTAATAATTCTTGAACCATTGTAATGGCTTTCTCTACGTAGGTTTTTTGCTCATATGCCAAACGGTCAGTTGATTCTTTCGGAAGTTCAAATTCAAAACCGAATGATCCAATTGTTGTCCCAGTAATCAACAATTGATTTTTTTGTTTATCTGGGATAGGACCTTTTTCTTGCAAATCGATAGATAGTCCTACCGCGATTGCCGTAACTGCTTCAGAAAAAGCACCTGCAGCCTTTGAACCAAAATCAGCTTCTATACCATGAGATCTAAAAACCGGTTTTCCGCGAAATGTTAATCTGGCCTTCATAGGAATTGCTGGTTCTTTAACACCTGATATTGCGGATTTGGCAGCCTTAAGTCGAGCTTCTAAACTTACCCGCTCAAAAACATTCCCAGTAGGGATTTCTGCAATTAGAGCTTCCAGTTCATTTATTTCAGATATATATGCGAAATATTCATCATGATTCATATTGAACCTTTAAAATTTAAAACTTTGGCGGCCAAAACATCATCATTCTGAGATAAATCAATCTTTAAAAATCCTTTCCAGATTCCATTTTTCCGGTGCGACCAAAAACTGTACCAATATGAAATTTGTCGAACGTGGCGACTCTCAAATGGCTCTCCTAGCAGACATAAATAACCATCGATATAGTATTTCTGTTTTGTTAACTCAGGAGTAAACAAAGAGCTGTTTTGCTCAAAGAATTCTTGTTGCTCCACACCTTTTGGTAAACAGAAAAAAGTAACCACATCAATATCATTTGGAGGTCTATTTTCCAGAGATTCAACGTTTTCTGTAAAACTTCCATCGATCCATTGGAAACCTTGAGTTATACCAGACATATACAAAGCTTCTCGATAGTCGAGCAGTCCCTTTATTATAATTGTTCGCTTCTCAGAAAATGCAAAAGTTTCAATAACATCATGTATACTCACATGGTAAGGTGACCGCTCAGAGCTGTGTATTTGCATACCAGGTCTTATGGGAGGCAGTACACCCGAATTATTCCATATAGGGATCATATAACTTATCCAATTTTTTTATTCCAGGATAGACTAATCATTCTCAGCTTTATCACACAATTGCTTGATAGAGAAAACCTGTTGAACATACAGCATACTGGAAAATGTGGCGAGAATCTAGAATTTTTTGTTACTCTAAAAGGATAGGAGAGAGGTATGTCCACATTATTTCAAGAAAACGTCGATTTTTCTACTCAAGAATCAGCAAATTTATTAAATGTCTCTTGTCCTTTTTTGATTAAGCTACTAGAAAACGGAGAAATTCCTTTTCATCAAAAGGGAGTTCATAGACGCATTTGGCTAGCAGACTTATTGCAATATAAAGTTCATACAAATAATGTCAGCTACAATGCCTTGGAGTTACTTGTCGAACAAGCTCAAGAGCTAGATATGGGCTATTGAAAAGATCTGAGGAATTTATTATGAGCGAAAGATTTAAATTTCTTCGAGAAGGGCTTAACGATATTATTGAGCATCAAAAAGGCAAGGAACAATTAAGAGCCAAGGTCGTTAAAAGTTCAGATCATACCCTTAAGTACTCTCCCGAGTATCTCAAGAGGATTAGGGAATGGCTTGATGTTATGACGACGCGCTAGAGGTGACCCAGCTGCTTTCTGCGATGCTGGTTAAAATTTTGATGGCATTTTTCTTTTCTTCGAGAATTTCATCTACAACTTCTTCGATATTTTTTAGATCTAAATGATGTGCAAACGCCTTCAAGGATGTATAAGAAGCCATTTCATAATGTTCAATCTTTTGCACAGCCCCAATAAGTGCCGCATCTTCTACAAATGATGGACTTCTTTTCTTGATGACTTTTTCACATTCCTTAATTAGCGATTGCATCGTTTCACATGAAGCCCCTTCTGCATTTTCTCCAAGTTCATCAAAGGCTTGTTTTAGGCGTTCTTTTTGCTTTTTTGATTCTTCAAGATGTTTGGTGAATGCTTCTTTGAGCTCGTAGCTAATGGCCGATTGCGTCATCTTTGGCATGCTATTGATGACCTGTTCCTCCGAGCTATACATGCTGCGCAATTGGTCCAAAAACATTTCATAGAATCTCTCTATGCTTGAATTTTTACCCACAGCAACCTCCTAGCTAAAGATGGCTTTTCCATACACTAGCATAAGAAATAGGAATGTCAACAAATTTTTTAATAAATCAGTAAAGGGACAAAGGACCTAAAGGACATAAGGGACCTAAAGGACAATGGACATAACGGACTGGAAATCAAATTGTTAAGTCCATTACGTCCTTTGTCCTTTAGGTCCTTTATGTCCCTTAGGTCCTTTGTCCTTTCAGCTTGATGCATGCCGTCTTACACGATGGGTGCTCCATTGATAGAGTTCGGTGCCCAAATAAATTCCAATAAGGCTCGTTGTAACAAGTAATGCCGCCGTCAAACCAAGAACGTAAAAGCCAATCGCGGTGACAATCACTATCCATGGTTTATTGCGCCAGACTTCGATGAGTTTTGACATCGCCTTTTTCATGGCACCAGCGCAGGCTATTCCCACGATGAAACTGACAAGAAAGACAATAGGACTATATATAAAAAAAACAACGCCTAGCAATAAGGCAAATATCACGATTACAACATTTAAGATTTTTCTCCAGATTGATTTAGGGGGTAACGCAGTTGGCTGAGGATCCACATCAGCGCGGATTACGAGAGGCCGGGATATAGGGTCTGGACCAAACATAAAATACCTTTGGAGGGGAAAATTTATTCGTTAGTGTGTTTTCTTTGCAAGAGAAAGGTGTTGACAATCGAGAACAGGTATTTCTATTGTTCAGAAAAAAGGATGTGCATGCCAGCAGATGATATCGGAGAATTCGACATCTCTCCTCAGATACGAAAGAAATTAAATGATAAAAAATGGTTAAAAAAACAATTTGCTGCAGGTAAAAATGCACAGCAGATTTTAGGTTTTTCCGATGATACAATGGAAAAATTTTATAGAGCTGCCTATCGTTTATTTGAAAATAAGCGGTACCTCGATGCAGCGAATGCGTTTTTATTTTTGGTGACGTTGAATCCCTATCATTATGACTATTGGCTAGGACTTGGGGCAGCCACGCAACGATGTGAGAACTACGAAGGGGCTGTGGATGCTTATGAGATGGCAGCAATTTGCCAATTGGAAAACCCGATCCCATATTTTCATTTGGCTAAGTGTCTTTTTGCGATGCATGATCGAGAAAGCGCCCTGCAAGCGATTGATTTGGCTTTAGAATATTCAGAAGGTTTAGCCGAATATGAGGATATCTACCAACAAGCAAAGGCAGCTAAGGCCCTTTTAATGAAGGAAAACTACAGCGAATAAGAAAATTAAACGCAAAGGCGCAAAGACGCAAAGGTCGGCGCCGGGGACGGTTCTCGCATATGGCATGGCTTTTAACACAGGCCAGCTGAACGACGTCGACTCACAAAGACCGCCTGTGTTAAAAGCCATGCCGTATGCAGAACTGTCCCAAGGCGCCTCTTCGCGTTTAATTTTTTATTCAGACATGGGCATGCCCAGAGACATAAGCACGAGAAATAAGAGGATTCTATGACAGTATTAATCACAGGTAGCGAAGGGTTTTTAGGGAAACAATTGGCAGGGACTCTCCATGCAGATGGAATTAAGGTCATTGGAGTCGACCTTATAAAACCTGCTGTCAGTGAGTTCTGGCCTGTCTTAACTGGCGACGTCACAGATAAAAGCTTTATCGAGCAGATATTTTCTAAACATAAAATCGCCCATATTGTCCATTGTGGGGGTGTTTCAGGACCTCATGTCTGCAATCAGGATCCAGCCAAGGTTTTCACTGTTAACTGCCAAGGAACACTTAATCTATTTGAAATCGCCAGGCTCCATAAGTTTTCGGGACGCATTATTTTCCTCTCTTCGAGCTCTGTTTATGGAGAAGCTGCAGAGAAGGCTTCGATGCATGAATCTGTTCATGAAAAATGGCCTTTGCTTGCCAATGAGCCTTATGGTTGTTCCAAGGTTGCGTGTGAATCCATGGTGAGAGCTTTCGCTCATCAGTTTGGAATGGATATGGTCACTTTGCGCATTTCAATCGTTTATGGACCTGGCAGAAGCACCTATTGCAGCATTACAGAGGCATTACAAGCAGTTCTTGCTGGGGAACCAATAGTATTGAAAAAAGGGTGTGATCTCCCTCTTCCTTGGGTGCATATCAATGATGTCATTTCAGTTTTCCAAGATGTCCTTAAGGCTCCAAAAGAAAAGTTCAAGAAGTCAGATACCCTTGCATATAACGTTACAGGCCCCGGCTATCCGACAATAAGACAAATTGCACAGATCATCAAAACACTAATTCCTAAAGCTGTCATAAAGGAAAGCAATTTACCTGATCCTTATGCCATGAATGCTCGTAAGATGAGTTTAGACGCAATCAAGCATGATCTGGGATGGGAGCCAAAAGTGACGATAGAAGAAGGGATAAAATCATTACACGCTTACCTCACAAAATTCAGATGAAATGGATGAAAACAAACAGCAATTTCCCGCTAAACAGTAACAGGATATGCATTAGGCTAAACGATGAAACCTCTCAGCTAGATTTTTACCACAGAGATCACAGAGAAGAAGGAGAGAAGGGGAGGAGGGAGTTGGGGTCTGGCTTGTGATTTGTAATTTGGGCAGAAACAGAGTTTTAATATAAAGTTTGCCCAAATTGCAAATCGCATGCCTGAACCCAACTTCCCTCCCCTTCTCTCCTTCTTCTCTGTGATCTCTGTGGTAAAAATCTGGCTGAGAGGTTGCATCCTTAGGCTGAGGTTTATCTTATTACTTTACGTGAGAATTGCTAATGAAAACCAACCAGTTCACATCTTTTTTCTGCTTAGCGCTTATCAGTGCATTTCTTTCGATTAATGCTTCTTTAAATGCTCTTGAAGGTGATTCCTCGAAGGTGGGACAACGCACTGAAATATCGGAATTAGGGGTGAGTTCCAATCCGGGAAGCGTCAATATCGAGACAGGAACAGGTGTTTTGGGAGAGACTTTGGGGTTTTCAAAAGAATCGGGAGTGCGCTTAGGAGGCTTATGGATTGGCGACATGAACTATTTGATAACAGGCGGTTTCAAACCTAAGAATTGGAGCGGTAACAATCTCTTTCAATTGGCCTTGAGTTTGGATTCTGAGAAGCTGAATCTTTGGAAAGGAGGCTTATTTGAGATTGAGTTTCTTCAATTTAATGGGAGGGCAACGAATGCTGATGCAGGAGCAGTCCAAGGCTACAATAGTTTGACAGTAACGCCTCCGCTGGATCGATCTGAGCTTTACCAATTATGGTTCCGACAGGAGTTCTTTGAGAAGAAGTTGATTATTCGAATAGGTAAAATGGTTACCATTCTAGATTTCAATAACGTGATCAAACCTCTCCCTTTGACAGATGCCGGCTTAGCCATTCCTGCTACGACAAGTTTGGCTTATACTCCGATTTTTGTGAACACAACATTGTTAGGAGCGACTCCGGGCTACTACAACTCAGCTTATGGAATATTTGCGAGCTATGTTCCAGATGATCGCCTTTATGTCTCATACGCTGCCTATGATGGTAATTTAGCAAGAGGCAAGCAAACGGGGTTGCGCGGACCGCAGTTTAATCAGTATTGCTTTCAGATTACAGAAGTGGGCTGTGCGTGGGGTTTGAAGGACATGCCTGGAAACTTAAGTCTTGGGGTTTGGCATCAATCGGGAAAATTAAAAATACCCCATGTTACAGAGAGAGGGACCGGGGGTCTTTATTTGTTTGGTACGCAGCGACTGTGGAGGCGTAATCCAGGAGTCGATAACAGCGGAATTATTGGTTTGATACAATTCGGAATAAATAATTCGAAAACATTGCCCATGCAAAGATACTATGGGGCTGGTTTAACTTTTTTGGGGCTTGTTCCTGAGAGGTTTGATGATTCTTTTGGCTTTGGTGTTGCTACGTCAAAGTTGAATCGACATTTGTTTCCGAGGCGTAACGAGTGGATGTATCAAGGATATTACCAAGCCTTTTTGTTTGAAGGGGCCTATTTTCAAAGTGCTTTGAGTTATATACCGAAACCCGGAGCGGGTAAGCATTTGTCGCATGTTTGGGCAGCGACTGCCAGGATAATTGCTCTATTTTAAAAATTATGGGCAAGAAGGGACAAAGGACCTAAAGAGGTAATTGCAGAAGTGCCACATCATGAGGTCAATGGTATTGGTTTGTGCCGGCCCTCCGGGACGGGATGGGTTGTTTGGCACTTACCCAGGCTTTGCTGACCCCTCCGGGGAGCTTCAGCCTGGGCTATTACATGAACAGGCCCTCCGGGCTGTTTGCAACGTTTTTTGTTTGCTGAACCGCCTTGATATATGTAGCACAGCAAATAACAGAAGTTGCAAACAGCCCGGAGGGCCTGTTCATGTAATAGCCCAGGCTGAAGCTCCCCGGAGGGGTCAGCGAAGCCTGGGTAACGCCAACCAACACACACCATCCCGGAGGGCCGGCACAAACCAATATCCGTTGGCCTGATGATTTGGCACTTCTGCAATTACCTCCTTTACGTCCTCTGTCCTTTATGTCCCTTATGTCCTTTAGGTCCCTTGTCCCTTCTTATTTTACAATAGTTGACAATTTAAAGTTAATTCTATTTAATTCAATTTGAAGTGAGAAAACATTTAAAGGAGGATATTATGGAAGAAAAAGATAGCAAAAAGAAAGAATTTATGCGCAAAGCGATTGATTTAAGCCGTCGCGCTGCCATCCAAGAGAAATCTGGAGGCGTTTTTGGTGCTGTCATCGTAAAAGATGGAAAAATTATTGCAGAAGGATACAATCAAGTTCTCAGACATAATGATCCCACCTGGCATGCTGAAATGGAAGCCATTCGCAATGCATGCAAAAAATTGGGAACTCCCCACTTAAAAGGCTGCGATCTTTATACATCTGCAGAATGCTGCCCCATGTGTTTAGCTACAGCTTATTGGGCTCATATTAACCACATTTATTGTGGAGCCACAACAGCTGATTCCTTAAAATATGGCGATTTTGCCGATATCGACATCTTAGACGAGATGAAGAAAGAGCCAAAAAGCCGCCGCATTAAATTCACAGAAATGATGCGTCCTGAAGCTGTAGAAGTTTGGAAAGAATTTGCACAAATGCCAGATCGGGCACGCTACTAAGAGCAACTTATGGATGATGTATTGGTCATTGGCGCCGGCTACACTGGTCTCGCCGCAGCTTATTACCTTCGGAAAAAAAATCTGAAGATAACCCTTTTAGAGGGGCGCGAACGCGTTGGCGGCCGCACCCTCGATTGCCTTATTTCAGGCAATAAAAGGCTTGAACTCGGTGGCCAATACATCACTCCTTCACAAAAAAGAGTCACAGAATTAGTCGCAGACCTAGGGTTGAAAACATATCAAGCTTGGAGCAAAGGGAACAACTTCTTGTTTATCAACGACAAAGTCTCCCAGTTTCAAACTTCCCCCGCTCAATGCCTTGCCGAACATCTTAACCAACCAAATGTCCAACAGGAAATTGAGTCGGCATTGAAACAACTTGAGTCCCTTTACTCGGAAGTTACCGAAGCATCCCCATGGAAGTCTCCAAAGGCAAAAGATTGGGATTCATTTACCTTCCAAAGTTGGATCGATTGCAATATCAAGTCATCAGCTGCCAAGCAGTTTTTCAGATTCATGACCAATCAAGGCTTCTCAACCGAACCTGAGCAGATCTCCTTTCTCCAGATGTTGTGGTTTTTCAAGACCAGCCATGGACTGCCCTCGTGGGCACTTGGAGGAGCTCAAGCCAACCGCGTCGACGGTGGCACACAATTGGTTGCAGAACGGCTAGCCCTGAAGTTAGAAGGGATCATCAAATATGACGAGAAAGTGATCTCCATTGAGCAGAATGACGATGAAGTGCAGGTGATCACCGAAAATAACGCCTTTCGCGCAAAAAGGGTCATCGTATGCATCCCTCCGCAACTTATTAATGCCGTTCAGTATTATCCTCCACTGCCCTCAGATCTGTTTAGAGCCTTTTCAGCCTTTCAAGTTGGCAACTCGATGAAAGTACAAGCAGTTTATAAAAAGCCCTTCTGGAGAGATCGTGGATTCTCCGGCAATGGAATCTCTTTCAATGGAGTCCCCACTTTTACATATGACAATACAAGTCCTGCAGGTAAACCAGGAGTTCTTTTAGGCTTTTTATCAGCGACAAATGCAACAGTTTGGAATGATAAGCCAAAAGAAGAAAGGATCAGTGCTGTACTGCGGACATGGGCGACAGTATTTGGGCAAGACGCACTGTACCCCAAAGAGTACATTGAAATGGATTGGATGCGTGAAAGTTTGACTCGGGGAGGACATGGAGCACATTTCCCCCCTGGAGTATGGGCTGAGCTTGGTCCGGCACTTGGAGGGGATTCCATGCCCCATTTTGGACGCGTTATTTGGGCAGCATCAGATTTAGCGAAGGACTGGAACGGCTATTTGGAAGGTGCTTTGTTCGCTGGAGAACAGGCCGCACAGGAAGTTGTGGAAGAACTCAGCCTCCAATTAACACCAAACTAAAGAAGGCAGCAACCACTTAAACAGAAAAGTAACAGGATATGTAGGATCGCAAGCGGCAGGATAAGAAGGATAGTAAGCATCCTCTTATAATTCAAAAGAATTTCCAATGAAGCAAAGGCCTCCCGGCCTTTGCTTCATTGGAAATTCTTTGTGTATTAAGAGGATGCTTACTATCCTTCTTATCCTGCCGCTTGCGATCCTGCATATCCTGTTACTTTTCTTTCTCGACATTGTTTACCTTAGTTTGATGCTGCTGATGATTTGATATGGAGGATGTTATGCCCAATGTTAAAACAGATGTGACGATGGTGACGATCAAGCTACGGATTCGTCCCGAGGCAAAAAATGCCTTTGTCGACTGGCAAGCAAAACTCAACAAAAAAATCGCCGCCTTCCCAGGCTTTGACAGCCTAGAAATTCTGTGCCCTTCTAACCCAACACATGAGTGGGTAATTGTTAAAAGATTTCTGAGTCCTGAAGCAGTTGCTGCTTGGCAACACTCCAAAGACCGAAATGAGCTTATGGCTGAACTAAAGCCAATGCTTGTACAAGATGACACCGAAGACTCCTTAAATGAAAAACAAACAGGTGTTTCCGGCTTTCAAACTGGTGTCACGGAGATTTTTGTGACACAAGTCAATCCTGAGAAAGAGATGGCCTATCGTGATTGGATGGCAAGAGCACATCAAGCAGAAGTCAAATTTCCAGGATTTCGTGGAGTATATGTACAAGCCCCAAAACTAGGTAAGGGTAGTACGTGGATCACTCTTCTGCAGTTTGATACAATTGAACATCTTGAGAAATGGCTTGCGTCGCCAGAAAGGCTGAAAGTTTTAAAAGAATCTGAGTCTATGATTGCTTCATTGGACTCTCATCGCGTCATTTCCCCATTTGCGGGATGGTTTTCATCTGTATCTAATGTGGGGGAGGCTCCTCCTATTTGGAAACAAACGATGATTGTGTTGTTAGTGCTGTTTCCTATAGTCATGTTTGAAATAAAATTTCTTTCCCCCATACTCAATCAATTTCATACAAATACCTCGTTGGCAACATTTATTGGCAATGCGATTAGTGTGACCTTGGTGTCATGGCCAACTGCTCCTATTGCCATTTGGTTTTTGGGCTGGTGGCTTTCGCCAGTCCCAAGCAAGAAAAAGCAGATCAATATTTATGGGACACTGTTTGTTTTTGTGCTGTATTTGATCGAGGTTGTGCTCTTGTGGCACTTCATTTAAAAGATGTAAATGAGGTAATTGTAAAAGTGCCCATCTTCAGGCCAACGGCCTGACGTATAAAAGCCTAGGGCACCGCCCTAGGTATTACGTAGACGTTTTTTCAGGCTGAAAGCCTGACGTATGGCTATACGTCAGGCTTTCAGCCTGAAAAGATGTTTGCATCCCACCTAGGGCGGTGCCCTAGGCTTTTATACGTCAGGCCGTTGGCCTGAAGACGGGCGCTTTTACAATTACCTCTTCAGGTTATTTGTCCTTTATGTCTATGAAGGATCATGTGAAACGATTGCAGGACCACCTACAACCACCTTATTAAAATCACCGACTGGTATTTGTTCGATGCGCGTAACAGGAACATAGTGATCGGCTGTTCTCCAGTCAGCTGTGATTTCATACGGACCACTTGTCACCGGATCGAGTGTGTTTTTTACACCAGTTATGGTTGATGAAATATAGCGGGATCCTCCCGAGACAAGATCACTTTGGGGAACTATGATCTCACGCGTTTCTCCAGGCTTGACTGTTCCTAAATATTTGTTCTTGCCATAAAGATTGATGTCATAATCTTTATCTCCTTTAATCGTGAACTTTGCACCCTTGTAATCCTGACCAATATATTCTGTTATCATCACAAGATTAGGGATCGTGAGCAATGTAAGGATGCTATATAAGACGATGTCTGTAATATCTTCGCCTTCGCACCTATTTTTTCTAGAGCAATGTACGCAAAGTACCAAAATTCGTCCTGCATGTATAATGGCATTGAGTGCAACGGCTGCAAAAAGAAACTGGAATGAACCTGTGAGAATTGCAGTAAGGACGAACGCATTGGTGATAATCTGAAACCCGTGAACGGCAAACTTGTCCCAATCACCCTTACACATCGATTTCCCTAGTTCAAATGATTCTGTGGCTATGTCTGTGACTAATGAGGCAACAATTAAGGCAGGCAGAGAGGCTGACAACGCAACAATACCGCAAATAACAGCGGCTATTTTTAGGTTATTCGTAAAGTATAGCCATTTATTGTTTTGCTTTACTCCATTTGTAAAGTTGAGGATCGCCGATAGACATGAAATGGATCGGACTCCAATCGATCCCACAAGCCTAAGTGAAGGGATTATCGAAATAATTGTAAATGGAATGGTCGTTGCAAGTAAAAAGGTTTGCAGAATCCGTTTAGGGTTGATCGGTACGTTTTGTCCGGCTCCTCCAGCTATTGGAGCTCCTGCTAGTGCTACTGCCATATTATTATCCTAATTAAGTTGTTTAAAATTATTCTTGCCGTGGCACATATGTTTGCCCACCGACAGGCATCTGATATAATTCACTAGTCGATATCGGCGCTTCCCTGACAACTATGTCGTAGCAATGATCCATCGAGGTTATGAATTGCGGGGTGTCTGAAATGCCTGTAGGGGTCTCTGTGAGAGTAAATAATTTAGAAACGCCATCTAATCGCCCCATAATATTGTCCTTAGGAACTTCAATCGTAACTTCCTGACCAGGCTCCAGAATAGCCACGCGGTTTTTTTGACCATAGACATAGGTCTTATGGTCTTTGTCACCCTTAATTACAAATTTTGAGCCTCTGTATTCGTACCGTGATTCCCCTAAAATGAAACCCATGCTTACCAATGATAGCGCCGTAAGAATCGAATAACAAAAGAGATCAGAGATATTTTCAAAGGATGGGCGTTGTCCGTGAGTTCGGTGAATAATGAATCCTACGTTTCCTAAAAAGACACAGCTATTGATGGCAATTGCGGCACACATGAGGCCTATGGTGCCTGTGAGAATAGAGCTCAAAACCAATCCATTTACGAGAAGTTGTACGGCATGATACCCCATTTTTTTGAGATCTTTCTGATAAATGGCTTTTCCAAGTTCGAAAGTTTCGGAGGCTATGTCTGTAATTAAAGACACAACGATTAGAAATGGCATAGATGCTGCTAAGGCAACAATGCCGCAAACGACTGCGGCAATTTTAAGAGTGTTTGTGATGTGTAGCCACTTATTGTCTTGTCTTATTCCGTTTGTAAAATTTAGGGTCGCCGATAGACATGAAAGGGATCGAACTCCAAGAGATCCCATGACCCTGAAAGAAGGGATTTGGGAAAGAATCGCAAACGGAACGGTTGCAACAAGTAAAAGCGATTGTAAGATCCGTTTTGGACGTGATGTGGGGTATGCGGGGATATTGCCTGCGGGTGCTATGGGTGCTATTGGTGCACCGGGGATGGGTGGCGGTACTGCTCCTGCTCCTGCTACAATTGGTGCTGCCATATTATTATCCTAATTAAGTTGTTTAAAATTTGAAATTAATCATAATTAAAAACAAATTAATAGTCAACTAAATTTGTTGAGTATTTGTAAAATGTTGTTACATTTAGTTGAATTTGTTAAAGACAATTAAAGATTAATTGATTTCTGAGCCTTGTGCAACTCACAGACGAGTATGGCTATTTTTGGTTGGGATTTATTTTATCATTTTTGCCCTTTTTTTTCTCATTTTGCAGCCCACACCAAGGTTTCGCGAGCCTGCGAGCGAAACCGCAGGTGTGGGAATAGATGAGAATCCGAAATTAACCAGGGACTGGTTCTTCTTTTTTCCCTCTTTTTAATCACATGATTTAATAAAAAAAAGAAGAAGAAAGAAGAACCAGTCCCTGGTTAAATGCGGCTTGTATCGATTCCCACACCTGTGGTTTCACTCGCAAGCTCGCGAAACCTTGGTGTGGGCTGCAAAATGAGAGAAAAAGGATAAAAAAAATGAAACAAATCAATCCCAACCAAGCAGCCGCACTCCTCCGGAATAATTAATATTAATCCAGATCGACATCTCTTGTGACGAGGGCCGCACCGCCCAAAGGAACAGTAGGAAGCATATTTGTTGGCAGCCCTGGCCAATCTTCCACGGTGACAGTATGCTTATGTCTGCCATGACCTCTAACTTCTTTGTGTTCCGTTTTGTAAACTAAATTGGCATTAGCTACGCTTACTCCAAATAGAATTAATTTACAGTAAAAATCAAAATGAGAGAATTTATTTAAGTCTTTTTCACAAACAATGTAAATAGTAAATATAAAAGCTGTGTTTATAATAAAGGCAATCAACATAAAAAGAAGAGAGTTTTGAAGAATTGAAGCGAGAACAAATGCATCGATGATAATTTGAAAGGCATGAATAGCCGCTGCTTTCCATCTTTTTTGATAAATTGCCTTTCCAAGTTCAATAGTTTGGATTGCAATGTCTGTCACTATAGAGACGATAATAAGAAAAGGTACAGATGCTGTTAATGCCACAATTCCTGCAACAACCGCACCAATTTGCAATGTGTTGGTAACATGAAGCCATTTGTTTTCCTTGTTTATTGATCCAGTAAAATTAAGTATAGAAGTTAACAACGAGACAGATCGCGTTCCAATGGATCCCACTAATCTGAATGCTGGCACTATTGAAAGAATGGCAAAAGGGATTGTCAACGCAGGTAAGCCTGATTGAACATACCGTTTGACAGTGCAAAGGGGTTGTGGTGTTTCGTCAACTGTAGGAAATGCAACACTCATATTAACAAATACTTAGTTGTTGTTTAAAAGTGTTGATTATATTATAAGATTTATAAAATAGCAATTAGTTATTTTATTTAAACAAAATGTTAACAAAGTAAAAAAAAAGGACATAAGGGACATAAAGGACGTAAAGGACATAAGGGACGTAAAGGACATAAGGGACATAAAGGACAAAGGACGTAAAGGACATTGCAAAGTCCCTTGTCCCTTAAGTCCTTTACGTCCTTTATGTCCCTTAAGTCCTTTACGTCCTTTATGTCCTCTATGTCCCTTGTCCTTTACGTCCCTTTGGTTCTACTGTCAAGGCTTAATCACATTCGTAATGCCTACGAACATTATTACCTGCGCCAACACACACCTGAGGATATAGTCCAGCTTCCAATTGTGGCGTTGTGACAACTCTGTCATAATTATGATCAATGGCGGTAATAATTTGCGGCGGTTGTTGATAGCCTTCAGGAGTGTTGTCTACAACACCAAGTTGAGGTAAACCTCGTAACCTTGGGTTCCCGCTATCTCGAACAATGTCTTCAGCAGGAACTTCAATTCTTAACTCTTCCCCAGGATTAACTTTAGCAATAAGTTTATGATTGCCATATACATGCTGTTCTTTATCCTTGGCTTTGATCACAAATGTTGAGCTCTTGAGTTCCGATTTAGTGAATTCACTCATGAGTATTATAGTTGGTACTACAGCTATCACAGTAAGAACGAAACTAAATACAAGGTCCCACGTAATTTCTTCTGACTTTTGTTTAAAAAATGTAATTATTGTTAATCCTACGCCATTGATGACGACTGCAGTCCCTAGTAGATAAATGGAGCCTGTTAGAATAGCGCTCAGAACAAGTGCATCAGTAATAATTTGAACTGTGTGAGCTGCTATTGCGAGGCCATTGTTCTGATAAATGGCTTTAGCGAGCTCAAACAATTCAATAGCAATATTCGACACCAGCGAAATAATAATAAACATTGGCAGAGATGCTGTTAAGGCGGCAATGCCGCAAACGACAACTCCGATTTTGAGCGTATTGGTGACGTGCAGCCACTTATTGGGACTTTTTACAGTGGTTGTAAAATTCAGAATAGAGGATAGCAGCGAAATAGATCGCACACCCAAAGATCCCACTAATCTAAGCGAAGGAATAAGCGAGACAATTGTAAATGGAATTGTTGACGCTAGTAAGACAGTATGCAAAATCCGCTTTGCACGTGAGGGTGGCTCTGGCTTAATTTGCTGAGGCACACCCGCTGTTAAAAATCCTGCTGATGCTATTGTTGCCATTTTGATTACCTATCTTTATCAATTCAAAATTAATTTTAATTGAAATAAACTATTCATTTTATTCATTAAGATCTATCACGCCTATATTTGTTCCGCCTATAGGCATATCATTTGGAGTTCCACCATCAGTTTTAAAACCAAAATTATTTATAGTTGTACAAAATAATGCGACATAACAAAGGTGAGAAATAGCACCTTTTATTGACAATCTATCAACAAAATAAAATTTCCCAGCTAAGTATAGCATGCACAAACCATGCGCAGCAATCGCGACATACATAAACGTATGGGTCCCTGTGAGTATAGTTGTGAGAATAAACACGTCAGCGATAAGTTGAGAAGCATGAATAAACGCAGCATTATATTTTTTTTGATAAATTGCTTTTGCGCATTCAAAGGATTCTGTTGCTATATCTGATATTAAAGAAACTATGATTAAAGCGGGCAGAGAACTGGCTACTCCAACAATACCACAAATGAGTGCTCCAATTTTGAGGCCTTTTGTAAAATGTACCCACTTGTTTTTTTCAGATAGGGCTCCAGTAAAGTTAAGAGCAGAGTGAAGCAAGGCGATAGATCTATTCCCAAGAGTTCCGACTAATCTAAGGCCAGGAATCATTGAAATAATTGCAAAGGGAACTGTCGATACTAATAAGATCGATTTCACAATCCCTTTTGCTTGCGATGGGGTGTGAGTGTGAGCATTTGGCCATCTGCCCGACTCTAAATATTCTGTTGCATCTATTGTTGACATTTTAGTTACCAATGACATTATTAGAAGTTAATTTAATATTAAAAATCAATTTTATATTAAATATAATTATAAGTCAATTAATTTGTTTAGTTTTATTTAGTTTTGTTGTTTTTAATTGTATATAATGTCCAAATTGAAGTTTTGAAAGCATTTACGTCCATGGAAGATTTCTGGAATGAAATGGGAATAAAACCAGATGCTTGGACAATGGACGATAATGGACCTGAATGGACGGTAATGTCCATTATCGTCCATTGCGGTCCATTATCGTCCACTACTGTCCATGTCCATTCATCATCCTCAGAACTTTTCTAACATCAGTCTCCTGCTCTGAATTCCACTTGAAACATTTAAATTGTAATCAATAATAGTTTATTGTATGATTCAATTCTCACAATTTTATTTAAATACTATTCTCAGGGTTTACATAATATGGGTTGTTTATCATATTCCAATATGTCTTTAGTTCCCAAACTCCAAAACGTTGTAGACAATGCTTGCCGGTTTGCCCTCAAACAGGCTCTAGAGGAAGACCCTGAACTTGCAAAACACGATCTCTCCTTAGAATCCAAAGAATCCAACTTCCTCGTTTTTGGCAAAGGTTCGAAATATAAAATCGATTTGATTCCCACAAAATATGAGGATTCTCTAAAAAAGATCGAAACCACCGATTCTCGCATTCACTATGTGAAACTCAGCTTGATCATAGGCGGCATAGCCTTGGGAATCCTTGTGGCTGTAGGGATAGTCCTGAGCTCCTTTCATCTCATCATACTCACCAGTGTAATCTTAACTTTAAGCTCTGTGGTGCTTGGAGCCTCATATTGTGTTCTCAATCGGCAAAAAAATAGATTACTTAGCCAATATGAAAGTCAATTACAGCACGATGTCAAACAGATTATAACTCATCACTTTGCTACGTGGAAAAAAGAAAATGAAAAAAAGACGGACATACAACCTGTAGCCACGCTACCAGCTCCAATGTTATCAACAACACTGCCGACACCGTCACTCATATCTCTTACAGTACCAGCGCCTTCGACGACTCCTACGGCTGTGTCATCGCCTGCACCACCACCACCAACAACAACAACAACAGCAGCTCCTCCTCCTCTTGAAGAAGAGGTCATGCCTTTAGATACGAGTCAATTGGATCGAGAAGGGGTCAAAAAGTTATTCGGGTCAAAAAAACAGTTACATTGCCTTTCCAGAGAACAGATACGTGAATGTTTTCCAAAGTTACAGATCGCCTTTGACGGGCATTTGTTTGAGAATTTAAGTGAAGCTCAGATGTTAGAATTTGACTACACCATTTTCCCACAAGTAGTTACACATTTTTTTACACCTGAGGATTGGACTCAAACCCCAGAGGCTACGGAACTAGCAAAGAAGATTATTCCAAAGCTTCCGTCAGAGTCAATTGCCGTGTTATTTAAAGATTTTAGATTGTGTCATTTTAAATTATTAGGCTTTAATCATTTTCCTAAAGATTTCGTGTTTTTAAAACATCGTGATATCAACAATAAAGAGGATATCATAGAACTTGTTCGGGGAATGTCAATAGAGAAAATTAATGACTCGCTCGGTAAAATCGTACATGAAGAGGTTCTTAAGGATTTTTTTGCGTATTTTAGTTCTGAACAAAAGGCTAAATTTAATTATTCGCTAGCTCCTCGAGAGATTGTCGATAGGATCTTTGGTTATCCAAGGGGAGGGCCTTGTCGATATCTTGATCAAATTAAACATCTCATTAAAATTGCCCATGATATTTTTGCACATGTTCCAAAAAGAGAGTCTGAAAGAAAACGCGATTTAGATCTGCTTATTGATTTGCGTGAGCTTACTGCCGAAGAATTCAATCGCAACCGACCAGAAAGATACCCAACCATTGCGGTGCTGTTGATGCCTCTTGAAGAGATTTCTAAATTGGATTCCACAAAATTAACCTCTGAACATGTCGATTGTCTTTTTGCTTCAGAGGAGCGTCTCAATGTAATGAGATCACTGCAAATCAATGGGTGTATTACCAAGCTATCACAAATAGAATTGATTGCTAATTTGAAAATTAAGCATGTAGAAAAGCTTGTTCTTTCTCAATTGAGGGGATCGTTATTGGAAGCATTCAACAAGTGGAAATCTTCTTATAGACCCTCAAAAAGTGATCTCGTTGGAATTGACTACTCTGAAATGGACACCAATTTAATGTTTGCTCTGTTTGGCTACAAAGAGCATTTAGGGATATCAGAGAATATAGCTATTGCTTCGCTTATGTCACAACATATTCCAGATGGTGTGGGACCTCGTTCATTAACAGCTAGGCAAATAGAAAACTCTGAAAAACCAGTTTCTCCTATTTTCATTCTATTATTGCCTTGGACGGAATTTGCTTCGTTAGATCTTCTCAAAATTACTTCTGATCATCTGGCCCACATCTTTAGTTCACCACAACATCTTGCAAGGCTTAGCAACGAACGGGTGCATTCGGTCCTTGCAAGAGTTCGTGACAGAGAAGTACTTCGCGGGATCCTTCCCAATTTAAAAATATCACATATGGAAGGGCTGAGTTATTCCAGTCTTCTTCCTGATACTCAAAGAGATGTAATCACACATATTGGAAGTTTTAAGCCAACGGGGAGTGAGCTAGCGAGCTTTAATTACTGGGGGACTGAATCTGTTATCGGCAATGCCTTATTTGGCTATCGTCCCTATGCGCCTGCGTTTGATCTTTCTGAGATTGCTAAGAGTGTCATTCGATGTGTTCCACAGAGGGAGACGAGACCATTAAATAGGGGTTTGTTTATCGATTTACGGGAACTCACGGTTGAGCAGATTAAAAAAGACCTTAGAAGCCTTGATCCTATCACATTTTGCTTCATCAACGCCGATTGGGTAGAAAGTTTGAATCTTTCTGAATTAACGGTCCCTCAGTTGGAATGTTTATTTACTTCAAAATCGCATGTTGCCAAAATTAGTATAAAAGAAATTCCTGAACTGATTTTAAAAATTACTGATAAGCGACTACTTTGTAATCTCAGTTTGTTTCAAATAGAAAGTATTGATCTATCAGATCTCGATGCAAGTACTATTGCAGGCTTAAAGTATCATATCCCTTCCTATTCTGCAGCTCTTGTTGAGAAACATTCTCAGTATTTTGTAGATGGTGATTGGATAAAAGTTAATCCTGTCGTGGCTTTAGCTGTCGACTATGAGCAGATAAGAAATCCGAAAGGAGAACGAAATATTGAGTTCAGTCAAAAAGTCTTTAACATCGTGTTTAACATAACCGACCAGGAAGATTCTAATGGATATAAAATTTTTAGCAGCCTTAATTTGAATAATCCGAGACATGTGAATAGGCTATATGCTAGAAGTAAGTTCTTCTGTGTCAGTCACTTGCTATTCCTAAAGGAATGCAAAAGTGAGGTCGATTTGACAAAGACGCTTGATCTTACTCAAATGCAAGTCCCTGAGCTTACCCTAGAAAAAATTACTGCGATTTTGCAACCAACGATGTACGCTCCTTATATTCCACATCGCACATATTCACCAAAAGAGATTGGAGAATTTGCTGAGCATTCTATCTTAAAAAAACGGAATGGTATCCCTTATCGTGAAGAGGTCGACGAACTTAAGAAACTGCATGAGAATGTTGGGAAATTAGTAGGGGCCTTTGAAATGAGGCCCCAAACAGTATCTAGCGCACCCCTTTCAGTAAGATTTGAATGCAACATTCAGAAGGATCCCAATAGTGAAGATTCATTTGTTGCTATAACTGCTTCTGCTAGGGAATTCAGGGCCGAAGATGTTAAAGGTCTTACTACTGCATTCGAGATTCTGCTTGATGTAAGTGGAAGTATGGAAGGCACTAAATTAGAACAGCTAAAGAGATCTGCAATAGATGCTGTTAATTATTGTTACAAGACAAGTCAACCTATTTGTATCTCTCTATATGAAACAAAGACATCGGTTCTCTTTCCCTTTCAGTATGTCGACACAGTTGCTGACCGCGATGCATTGATCGCAAAAATTAACTCACTCGAAACAGGAGGGTTAACAAACACAGTTGGTGGAAATATACTCGCTTTTACCACAGCTTCACAGGTTCCTGGAAAGGTCGGGAAGATAGCAATTATCCATATTACAGATGGAGCACCAAGTGGTACACAAAGCACTCCAGTAGTACTCACAGGCATTCAAGCTTTGCGTGATAGAATTCTTGGGACTCGTGCTCTCGATGTCTCGTATTCCATGATTTATGTAAGGGAAAAAATGGTTGCATCAGAGCACAGTGTCAAAGCCTTGGTTGAAACGATTGAAGATACAGTGTATAACTTTAATGGTTTCTTTCATCAAGGGGCCCCTGAGGATTTGCCAAAATTATTGACCGAACATATGCAAACATTTGCAAATGGTCGCGTGGGTGATCTGATTTCTTCTAATATCAAAGTCAATGACCCTTATCAAATTGTAGAAATTCTTGGGTCTAACACAAAGCCTCACCTCATAGGGCAATACGCTTCCAATGTTAGCACACCACCAATCGAGGGAGGTAAATCTCGCAGCTTGGTCATAAGGGTAGCGAAGAAAAAAGAAATAAGCGAACGCTTCCCGGAAGGTTCCACTTTAGAAATCGAGTGTAATTTTGGAGTTCGTAACTTACTTTCGGGTAAGCGTCGTATGGAAACTGTAAAGCGTAGCTTCCCTGAGCGGGATATCCCAACCTTCAATAAACAGGTTTCCATTCTTCTCGAGGCACTGCAACACCTTAAAATATATTCAAAGATCCTTGCTCCAGTGAAGAATCCTCTGCTTTTTCCAGAACAAGTGAGAAAGTTGGGAGAGGAATGGAAAAAGATCAATTATCTCGAAAATTTCTCATCAATGGTTAGTCGTAACACCGTGGTCGATCTTATTGAAATTCTTGGGAATGCAGAATTTTTCCCTGATGGAGGCCGAAACCATGAAAGCTGGCCAAGTCGTCTATTGGCAGTTCAAGAAAAATATCAGGGCATGGTTGCTAGACAAACGGCTTGGTATGCGAGCAGAGGAAAGAAGAGAGAAGAAGCAGCAGCCAAAGAGATAGTGGATGCAAGGCAGTGGAGTTGTATACAAACCCGAGAGAAGTGGAACAGAAGGATCAGTCATTTTGTTTGTTTTGTAAGGCCAGAAACACCTAAGGAGGTGGCTGGGCTGATCGCTGGATATGCAATAGGTGGGGATGAAGATGACGAAATTATATGGAAGGCAACAGCAGCATCAGCAGCAAGGGCAGTATATGGCGAAACGCTACTATTTGCAAAAATGGCTGTAGACGAATGGCAGAGGGCAGCTCATATGCAATATACAGAGATAGATCCGGGTTCTATGTCTCAATCTATGAGGGCTTTAAGTAATGGGATGATTGTACTTAATGCTAGCAGATTATTCTTCACCGGCTCCCCAGACGAGTTACAGGCACGCTTAAGAACCCAGTTTAATGCATTAACAGCTGCAGGGCGTACCCCCTTGGACATTCAAGAAATTTTGACAAAAGAAGAGTGGGGGAATGGGTTATTTCGCACCTCAACTCAAGACTGTCCTCGTTGTGTTCTAACATTTCTAGATTTCAATGGAGACTTTGCTCACGCTGTATTTCAGTTAAATACTCGAACAAAGAAAATCGTACTGGACGTTGATCTTTCCGGTGATGAATGGGGCCATCTTTTTGGAAACAAAGTATACTCAATTGAGAATGATGACGTCATAAAAGATGTTATGGAGTTTAGAAAGCATGTCCTAAACACCAGAAGAAAAATGATGCTTGAAAAGGGCCTTTACATTGAACTTGTAGGCGTAACTGTAGAAGAGCGCTTTAAAGTTTTGAAGGAAGCGGTGGATCGGAATCCTAAAGGGGTTTTCCATCATGATGAAGGTTTAGGACGTTTTGTTTTCTCATTTATTGCGCAAAAACTTGGAGGTATGAAACATGTCTCTTTACAATTGTTGAGACGAGAAAATAAGCCCGAACATTCGGCAAAAGCAACATCAGCAAAAGGGATTGAAACGGAAGACCTTATGCGTATCGACAGGTCTCCACCTCTCTTTTACCGAAGAGGGAACGGCTCGGATTTATTGTTTCCGGATAAGGTGGAAAGAGACCCAGAGAAATTTGGAAAACATCCAACCCCAGCTAAGGTTCACTGGAATAAACTTCGCAGCGAGATACCTGTAAAAATAAGCCAAATTGTCAAAACTCGAGAAGACTTTAATATAAAAAATTTTGTCGAAAGCTGTTTGAAGGAAGACGCTGCAAAACTCACAGCTGCAAACCCTGAAAAATTTGGAGATGGATTTTTTCATGCATCAGAATTTGGGCCAACCCATACGTATTACTCATTTTGGGAGGATGCTGTAGATGATCAGCCTGGCCGATGTCATCATGTTCTTGTGAAAGTTTGTGAGACTGGTACAGTTTTACTAGGACCTGAAGAAGCGGAAAGATGGTCATTGAGTGCAGATCGATATTTTGTTGCTGGTTTTAAGGCAGCAATTGCTCATCGTAAAGGGCAATTGATGGAGGCGAAAAAAACAAAGGCAAGAATAGGATTTACAGGTAAAGCTGCACTAAGGTATCGAGTTCTTAGCCGTAAGTAAAGAAATAAATTATACTGGATAAAATAATTCATAATATGGTATAAAAAGGGATGGAACAAAGGAATTGGTATGGATTGGGTACAATTTGTTATTTTTTATGTTGGTATTACTGGATTGTTTTTCTGGAATAGATCTGAGGCAAATTCAGATAGAAGACAAATGCAACAAGAAGCTGCGGCGGATAGAAGAGATATGTTACAAATAGTGAGAAGCATACAAGATGAAATCAAAGATTTTCACGGAAGACTTGAAAGACAAGATGCTGAATTTAAAGGAAGATTAGCATTACAAGATGCTGATTTTAAAGGAAGATTAGCACTACAAGATGCTGATTTTAAAGCTCATTTAATATATCATCATGAAGATCAAAAAAGAAAATAATCATGGTAGTTAATAACATATAATTCCCTCTGCGTCTCTCCGACTCCCGTCTCTGCGTTAATCATTAATAACGAATTTAACGCAGAGACGCATCTTCGATGCTTAGGACAACCGTGTTAAGCATCGAAGATGCGCCTCTATCTAGCCCAGGATGAGGAAGCCCTGAAAGGGCGCCCGAGGCCTGGGTGTTGTTCAAACATTATTCTGAGCCCTGTAAGGGCGGCTCTTCGCCCACAATTGCTGATCCCTTCGTTTTCTCATCGTTTCACGCTTGACTTTTGTCTTTGTTATCGGTTAATTTCTTTGTTTAACCTCACTGAACACACATGACCCAAATATGACTCAACCTCAAAGTAAAATTAAAGTCGCTACCTCCATTCTGGCTGGCGATTTCGGACATCTGGCCGATGAAGCCAAGCGCATAGAAGAATCTGGTGCCGACTACCTGCACCTCGACATTATGGATGGCCTCTTCGTCCCCAATTTGACCATGGGACCTCGCGCTGTGGCTGCCATCAATCGCTCGACACAGATGTTCTTAGATGTCCATTTGATGATTTATAATCCATATGAGTTCATCGAACGATTTGTGGAAGCTGGTGCAGACTCGATTACGTTTCATGTTGAAGCGACCGAAGACGTCGATGAAACGCTTCAGTTTATTAAGCGTTGCAACATCAAAGCAGCCCTTGCCGTATCGCCAGAGACACCTGTTTCTTTAGTTACCCGGCATTTAGATCACTGCGATATGATCCTACTGATGACCGTGCATCCTGGACACGGCGGCCAAGCATTTATTCCTGAAGTCTTAGAAAAGATTGAGACGCTGCGAGAAGTTTGTGATAAGCTTAATCTGCCCATAGACATCGAAGTCGATGGGGGGATCAATCCTGAAACGGCTCGGCAATGCATTGAGGCTGGGGCTAATGTCATGGTTGCAGGTACCTACCTTTTTGATGTGCCCGACATGTCAGAAGGGGTGAAATTGTTGAAGCAGTCTGCGAAAAAACAAAAAACTCTTAAAGGTAAAGATAGGTAACATATGGTACTGAGCAATCACCTCAATCCCGGGATGACCATTTCGCTTAATAACAAACTCTATCGCATTGATACTGTTGTAAAGGTGACGGTGCCAAAAGGGACGCCATTCATAAAAGCTAAGCTTCGCGATCTAACCTCAAACTCTCAATCACTTGTCGAAAAAAGTTTTAAACTAAATCAAACAATTAAGGATGTTTCTTTAATCGAGCGTCGGTTAGAATTTCTCTATCTCGAAGGAAAAGAATACCTTTTTCTCGATATCCAAAACCTTGAGCAAATTCGCGTTCCTACTCAAATTGTGGGAAATAAAGTGCATTACCTCAAAGAGGGTGTCGAAATGATCGCCTCCTTTTATGGAGATACGATTTTTTCCATCGAATTACCTCAATTTTTAGAATTAATGGTCGCCAAAGTGGAATCGACCAAGGAAACTAACAAGAATGGAACCCTCATCGCCGTTTTAGAAACCGGAGCAAAAATCGAAACGCCATCTTTTATTAATGTTGGGGATATTATTAAAGTGCAAACGGATACGGGCGATTATATCCAACGCGTATAAACGGGAGGAAATGTGGAGCTTAAGCATATAAAAGAACTGATGGCAGTCATGCAACGCACGGGTACAAAGCGCCTTTCCATTGAAAGAGAAGGGGTCAAACTAGAGCTCGAGCGGGAAGATAGGTCATCCAAGGCCATTGAACCATCCGTCGAATTGCTTGAAGAAAATCCCTTGCGACAAGAGTTAGCTCTTCATCGTGCGAATATGATGCTGTCTCGAGGGGGTGAATTCCAAACAAATCATCCAGCTGCACAACAAAAAGCTGTGGAACAAGCCCCTCCCACAGCCCCTATAGGCTCTTTTGTCGTTTCTCCAATGGTCGGCACTTATTATGGAAACCCATCCCCTGAAGATCCTCCGTTTGTAAAAGCTGGCGATCGCGTCGAGAAAGATACTGTTGTTTGCATTATCGAAGCCATGAAAGTGATGAATGAAGTCAAAGCTGGAATCTCAGGGACTGTAGCAGAAGTGCTTGTCTCAAGTGGTAACCCTGTGGAATTCGGAACAAAGCTATTGCGGATCATATAACATGAAAAAAGTTCTCATTGCAAATCGGGGTGAAATCGCTGTGCGGATCATCCGCGCTTGTCATGATCTGGGATTACAAACGGTTGCTGTATACTCTCAAGCAGACAGCGAAGCCTTGCATGTCCTGCATGCCGATGAGGCCATCTGCATCGGAGAACCTCCCTCAAGCCAGTCCTATCTAAAAATTCCACACATCCTCTCCGCATGTGAAATCACCAGCGCCGATGCAATCCATCCAGGTTACGGCTTCCTCAGCGAAAATGCCAACTTCGCTTCCATCTGCGAAAGTTGTGGTCTTAACTTTATCGGACCTTCACCCAAATCAATTGCCCTATTGGGTGATAAAGCCAAAGCTAAAGCGACAGCAAAGGATGCCGGATGTCCAGTGATCCCTGGTTCGAATGGGATCGTAGAGGATATCAAGGCGGCATTTGCAGAGGTGCACAAAATTGGATACCCCGTCTTCATTAAAGCTGTAGCTGGCGGTGGAGGCAAAGGGATTCGGATAGCACACAATGCAGAAGAGTTTGCAAAGCTATTTGTGGCAGCCAGGGCGGAGGCTGAGGCCAGTTTTGGGAATCCTGAAGTTTATTTGGAGAAGATGATATTGAATCCAAGGCATATTGAGGTGCAGATCGTCGGGGATAAGCATGGCAATTATGCACATTTAGGGGAGAGGGATTGCACGATACAGCGGAGGCGTCAAAAACTGATTGAGGAGGCCCCTAGCCCTGTGTTATCGCCAAAATTAAGGCAAAAGATAGGTCAGGCAGCCATTGATGTTGTCAAAGCAGCAAAATATCATTCTGTGGGAACCGTTGAATTTTTGTTAGACTCTGCGCATAACTTCTATTTCATGGAAGTGAATACCCGAATACAGGTGGAGCATACCGTCACAGAGGAATTGACAGGGGTCGATTTAGTTAAAGAGCAGATTCGGATAGCGATGGGCCAAGAGTTGTCATTTAGGCAGAAGGATGTCGAATTTGTAGGGCATGTGATCCAGTTTCGGATAAATGCTGAAAATCCTTCTCATAATTTTTCCCCTTCGCCAGGGCGTTTGGAGTACTATTTGCCTCCTGGTGGACCTCATGTTCGCGTGGACAGTGCCTGTTATTCAGGTTACAGGATACCACCTAATTACGATTCGATGATTGCCAAGTTGATAGTGCGTGGAAAAGATCGCAAGGAGGCCATTGCAGTTGGGATGAGAGCGTTGCGCGAATTTCACATAGGTGGAGTTGACTCGACGATACCGTTTCATTTGTATATGCTTGAGGACGAGAATTTTCTGAGGATGAAATACGATTTAGGCTACATTGATGGTTTGATAGCAGATGGATGCCAGTTCAAACCAGAATAAAAGAGCTTCGCACAAAACCACCCGAGCCCGTGTGCCTGCCCGTCTAATGAAGGAAACCGTCTTAGTAAGAAAATTAAACGCAAAGGCGCAGAGACACGAAGTCGCAAAGAAAGAGGAGAAGATTTAATTTCTAATTCATATTAAACAATATTTCTTCTTTTTCTTTGCGACTTCGTGTCTCTGCGCCTTTGCGTTTAATTTTCTTACTAAGACGGTTTCCTTCATTAGACAGGCACGCACACGGACACGAATGGGATCATTATTCTAGTATTGAGAAGCGGTGCCCGGCCAGTCGGTTAGCTAGCAATCCCAGTGTCACAATGTTTGCGATGCTAATGGCAAAATTGTAAAATCCTGAGCCGGTATATGTCAATATTTTACATGTCATTTTCACCAAGTCATTATCGAAGCTAAGGACCGCCGCTGCGCCAAGCAGAATTGCTACGGCAATGGATACAACGATTTCAACTAGGCTTAGAAAGGCCTTTATTGGAGAAACAATAAGAAAGCCAACCACTGGAATAGCCTGCGACTTAGTGAGCTGACTTTGAAAACTTTCTACCACACTAAATATTGATTCCGACATAACATACCCTCCTTCATCTATAAGCATCCATAATTGTCACAAGATCAAGTTAATACAAGAAAGATCTAAGTAGAAAAGTAACAGGATGCGCAGGATCGCAAGCGGCAGGATAGGAAGGATGGTAGGCATCCTCTTGTATTTCGAAAGAATTTCCAATGGATCTATGGCCTCCCGGCCATAGATCCATTGGAAATTCTTTTGAATTATAAGAGGATGCTTACTATCCTTCCTATCCTGCCGCTTGCGATCCTGCGCATCCTGTTACTTTTCTTCTTAGAGTGTCTGTCTTATATCTATCTTGTTACTTTCTTTGGTGAATTGCTGTTACTTGTACAAGCCCACACTGTAATGCACACTCGAATTGGATTCAAGAATTTTTGTGATGAATTTTATGACGACTAGCCAGATTGCTGAAATCGCTTCGCAATAGCATGGTAAGGGTCATTGATGGTCTCGTCCTTATCATCAAGCCCTTTCTGAATTTGTCTTACGCTCGACATCACTGTGGAGTGATCTTTGTGGAAAAGATCCCCAATTTTGACAAAGGGGATTTTGAGTTGCATTCTGCAGAAATACATTGCAAGCTGCCTTGGAAGGACACAATCGCGACTTTGTCCTTTTCCCAAAATGTCTTCAGGTCGAATACCGAAATATTCTGATACTTGCTGGATAACTTTTGTGGGGTTGAGGGCTGCTTGTTTTTCTTCTTCAATTAAATCGGCCAGCTGATGTTGCACTAGTGTGACAGTCAATTGTGTGGAGGACAACCGAGTGGCAATATCATTTAGATGTGTACGGAGAATTAATGCTTCTAACGCTTTGCATATCGCTTTGGGACCGCTTACAAAGGTTTCTAGAAAGAAATCGATAACTTTGCCGTTAAGAGGATAGTTTAGAGCTTGCGTTTTAGTTTGTAGAATTTCCCGAATCTCTTCTTTTTGAAAACAACCCACCTGAAGGACGATTCCCCATTCAAAACGGCTGATGAGGCGCGCTTCAATAAACGCCAGTTCTGAAGGGGGTGAGCAAGCGCTTAACATGATCTGCTTTCCAGCTAGATGCAAAGTATTAAAAGTATGAAACAGTTCCTCTTGTGTGGCCCATTTCTTAGCAAAATTTTGAACGTCTTCGATGATTAACACATCGATATTGCGGTAGCTTTGTCTGAAGCGGCTCATTTCTCCCGCTTGCATCGCCGTCACAACATGTTCCGTAAATTTGTCTGAATGGACATAGCCAACGTTGTACCCTTGTTGTTGGAGTTCATGGGCCGTTGCTATCAGAAGATGCGTTTTTCCAGATCCAGAGGCACCCCATAGGTAGATAGGATTAAAAACACCAAGCTCAGTTTTAATTTCATCTTGATAACCTGTCAATTGATGCATTAGCTTTCGGGGAACAGGGTAGGCCTCAGTATGAATGTAATTATCGAGGGTGCATAAGGGGTTTAGTTGATCAAAAAAAATGGAAAAAGGTTGTTGTGATCGAAGTGATTCGCTCCCCTTTTTTTTTCGGGATTTTGTAGTAGAGGCTTGTTGGTCGCCCTGAAGGGAGATATGAACTTTTATTTTTCGATTATTGTTATTGATTAAGAATGCTTTCGCTTTTTTCCTGATGTGTTCTTCAAACCACTCCACTTGAAAAGAGTCTGCAGCGGTGAGGTAGAGGTTAGCGGCATCGAATTTTTCGATTTTAAGAGGACGGAGCCATTTTTGAACAGTTTCAGTTCCTAGCTCTGTTTCCAGTAAGGTAAGAAAGTTTTCCCACGCTTTCATCGTTTTCAACTCATGTTGCACCCAAGGGACAAGGGACGTAAAGGACATAAGGGACATAAAGGACAAGGGACGTAAAGGACAAAGGACAATTATACCGTTCGTCCCTTATGTCCTTTACGTCCCTTGTCCCTTCTTTGCGTCTTTGCGTTTAATTTTTTTTCTGAGAAGTTGCAATCCTAAGTCTGATGCACATCCTGTTACTTTCTTCAAACTTTTTTAGCTCCGGTTTTTTTAGGAGGTTGGACAACTGTTGCCTTTACTGTTGCAGCAGCTGTAGCCGCCTGCATTTTCCTGGCTGTTGTCCATTGCTGTAACATTCCCAAAAGCATGGAAGAAAGCCAGTAGATGTTCAATCCCGATGGGAAATTGTAGAACATGAATGTAAATACAACGCTCATGATGGTTCCCATCGCTTTCTGCTGCCGCTGTTGATCGGTCATGAGTTTTGGATCTGTCGGTGCTGTAGATGACAGCCGCTGCTGCAGGAACATGACGCCGCCGAGGATGATTGGCAATAAGTGAAATTGATTCCCAATGAAGAAAATGGGAGTCGTCCAAGAAAACAGCACATCAGGAGCGCTCAAATCGTCAATCCATCCAGGAATAAAGCTGGCGCCGCGCAATTCAAATGTCGATTTTAGCAAATCAAACATACCAATCAAAAAGGGCATTTGGATAAGAAGTGGGAGGCATCCGGAGACAGGGTTGACTCCACGTTCTCGATAGAGGTTCATCACTTCGAGCTGCGCCATTTTGGGGTCTTTTTTATATTTTTCCTGAATGAGAGCTACTTCAGGGCCGATCTGTTGCATCTTGACCATCGACTTGGAGGACCAAGCATTGAGCGGATACATCATGATTCTTAGCGCTATTGTGAGCAGTACAATTGACAATGCCCAAGAATGGGTGATGTCGTAGAAGAACTTCATCAGTATGAATAAGAACTTCGCGAATGGTTCCGAAATAAATGCAAAAAATCCATGGAAGGTTTGGCTTGCGAGATAATCAGGGTTCTCACCCGTGACTGGATCAGTATATGTGGCGTCGACTCGCTTTAGAATTCCTTCTGCAAATGGGCCTGCAAAGACTCTAAAAGTCATCGATCCTCCTGTGGATTTCAGGGGAAGCATCATCATATAGCCTGGAAGATCCTGAGCTTTAAAGCGGCCATAATCAGATTCAATTTCTAACAATCTTGAAGGCACGATCGTCCCTGCGATATATTCTGCGCGGTATCCCGGATCGATTTTGGATAAGGAATCCATGATCATTCCTAAAAATCCGTTCGAGTCACAGATCCAATCTGGATAGACCGATGTTACTGTCAGATTATCTTGAGGGAGGTCAAGATTTTCGACAGTTGCCTTTTTATTGCGGGTGATCCGATATTTAAGGGCGGGGGCAGGGGTGCCGGAGATCCATTCTACTTCAGGGACACCACTTGTAAGCCAGAGACCGCGGCTATCGCCTTCAATGTTGATCGTGAGATTTATGCAGTAGGGAGCTAATTTTTCGTTGGGTTCAAGGGAGAATGTTTTGGTGATTCTTCGATGACTTTGGGTAGACTCGAGGACGATGCTTTTGTCATCAAATTGTTTGACTTCGTATACCAATTCGGCCACTTCAGGGTATTCTGAAACGATGTTTAAAGCGTAATAGCGTGGTTGTATGCGCACAGAGTGACGTTTGCTCGATTCTATTAGGTCGCGGCGAATCAGAGGATAGTATCCACCAATAGGTCCTGGAGGGTGTTCTGCCTTATCATTGGGTAGGTAATAGCTGTGTGAAGGAAAATGTGCATTATAAGGATGATCTTTGGCAATTTGTCTGTCGAATTCGATCTCTTTGACGACGCTTTGGGTATTTTCTTTGGTTTGAAAAGGGAGGTTGATTTCGGCAAGAGCACCGCCAAAATTTGAGAACACAAGTTGTTGGTAAGGGGATTCAAGAACGTAGAATTTCTCTTCCGTTTTCTTTGCTGTCGTGGTCCCATTTTCGGGTTTTTGGAGAATGGTTTTTAATCCTTCGATTTCATCCAAATAGACTAAGCGGTGCTGAGGGGCATTGTAATAGCCTACGGGCAAATATTTATCAGCAGATTTCATGAGAACGATCGCATTCATTAACGGCTTGACGCTGGACGATTCGTTGACAGCTTTGTTGAGTTGTTCTAATTGTTGTTGGAGCGGTGTGAAGTGACCATCTTGATAATTTCCCAATTGCACGGTGAACGGAGGGGTTTCAGTGATGTTGGAGGGAGTGATCATCTGGAGATATAACGTGCCAAAGTCGGGAAGATTTCCAATTGACAAGGGTTTTGGATTAGCTTGTGAGAATAGAATGGGTTCTCCCATCTCGTGAGAGAAGAATGAGAGGGTATATTCTTTAGCGGGAGTTGAATCGTCTTGTTTTTTGACGAAGATAGTTTGAGGGATTTCGGTGTTCCAGCTCAATGTGAGGATATTGTCATCGACGAGTAGACCTGTAGTGACAAATCGGGTTGCTGCGGCATCTTCGTAGAGAGAAACGCTGGGGAATTTTGAGGGAGAGACGGTGAATTGAGAAATTTCTTGTTCGAGTTTTTGTTTCTTTTCGAGTTGTTTAGCTTTTTGCTGTTCACTCCATTGTTGGAGCGATTCGTGGCGACCTTGTTCAAAGTACATATTGACGCCGAACAGAGCTAGAGTGAGAATGATGACGAAAAGCAGGGTACGTTTATCCATAAGGATTCCTCAGTTAAATGGTATGAGTCTAGCAGAATCAGATGGGAGAACACAAGCAGGGATTAACTTAAAAGTGGAAGTCAAAAAGATTTTACCATTAATGCAGACCTTCCTAGCGCGCAGGCAAGAGCGCGCCGGGACGGACAAGACGCGCCGGGGACGGTTCTCACATACGGCACGCTTTTAACACAGGCAATCAGAACGACGTCCATCTCACAAAGATTGCCTGTGTTTAAAAGCGTGCCGTATGTGAGAACCGTCCCCGGCGCGCTCTTGCCTGCGCTGGTGCGGCCTTTATGCGAGAATTGTCCCATGGCGCAGAGCACTAGTAGACATCGAATTCTAATAGGCGCGAATCGACTCCAGAATTGTCTATTACATGTCTCTTCGCTGGCGCCAAACCGACCTCTTTAGCAAGCTCCAAGTCTCCTGTAAAAACAAAACCTCTCCCAGGCTTTGCCATTTTCTGCTTCATGAAATCCCCGAGGGCTCTGTAGACTGGCTTTAAAGACTCAGCATCGTCCAAGCGATTGCCATGAGGAGGATTTGTAATAAGAAAATTAATTGGAAAGTCGGGAGTGAAATCACGAAAGTCATATTGGCTCACTTCGATCGACTGATGAAAACCTGCAGCTCTTAAATTAACTTTGCATACTTGCACCGCATTTTTGCTGATATCTGTGCCATTGATTTTTCCCTTGGGAAGTGGGCGACGTGCACGATCGACGTCGATTTTTACCTTCAGCCATAAGTCTGGATCGTAATGTGGCAAACCGTGAAATCCCCATTTTTGTCTTATATAACCGGGGGCAGTCCTCGAGGCAATCAGGGCGGCTTCAATAAGTAGTGTACCTGAGCCGCAGCAGGGATCATAAAGGATTTCATCACCCTTATATTGAGCAAGCCGCAGTAATGCTGCAGCAAGGGATTCTCTTAAAGGTGCTTCCAGGGCGTCCTGACGATAGCATCGCTTAAATAGAGGAGAACCTGATGTGTCGAAACTAATCCCTGCGGTATCTGGGGTAATGAAAAGGTTAAGTTGAACATCGGGATTTTTCACATCGACATCAGGGCGAATTCCCAACCGATCGCGGAACTGATCACAAATGGCATCTTTAACGACTTGTGCAGCAAAAAGGCTGTTTGTGAGATCTCTGTGGGTGACATTTGCATCGATTGCAAAGGTTTTTCCGTTTTTTATGTAGCGGAGCCAATCGACTTGGCTAGCTCCTTTGTATAGCGACTCTCTATCGCGGCAAGGGAATCGTATTAATGGTAAAAGGACCCTGCTAGCCAATCGGGAGCAATAATTAATTCGGTAAATGGCTTCTAATGAGTTGTCGGGGACGACGACGCCACGATATCGCTCAGACAGGTTTGTGAAACCTAGCTCAGCTAATTCTTCAGCTAATAGCGGTTCGAGATGCTGTGAGCACGAGATAAAAAGCTCTTTAGGGGAATAGGCTTTAGGATTCATAATCACTCAAGTTAGTTGTGCATAAACAAAATCACATCGCCATCTTGTACGATATACTCTTTCCCTTCAAATCGAGATTTGCCAGCCTCTTTAGCGCCCACACGACCTTTATATTTAATCATATCTTCGAAGCTGACAACCTCAGCACGAATGAATCCTTTTTGAATGTCGGTATGGATCTCCGCTGCGGCATCAACGGCTTTTGTGCCTTTGTGGATGGTCCACGCCCGTGTTTCGATCTCACCTGTTGTCAGAAATGTGATGAGCCCCAACATCTCAAAAGAGGCTCGGATTAGCCTTTGGAGACCAGATTCCTGCAGTCCTAAGCTTGTTAGGAATTCAGCTCTTTCAGCCACAGGAAGCTGTGCGATTTCTTCTTCGAGTTTAGCGCAAATGGCTATGACAGCATTCCCTTCGACCTTAGCGTGTTCACGGACGCGTTGGACATATTTATTTTCCATTGAGGGGAGATCATTTTCTGATACATTGGCGACATACAACACTTTTTTGAGTGTTAACAGGGGATAAGGTTTTAAGAGTTCGAGTTCTTCTTGTGACAGGTTTAGTGCGCGTAGAGGCTGACCAGTGTTGAGATGGTTTTGAACTTTTTGTAAGCACTCTACAACGGGGACTAGTTCTTTTTTTCCTTTTGCCTGTTTTTCTAGACGCCCGATTGTATTGGTGAGCATTTGTATGTCCGCGAGGGCGAGCTCAGTGTTGATTATTTCAATATCTTGAATGGGGTCGATTTGATTGGAGACATGGATGACATCTCCTTCAAAACAACGGACGACATGGATGATAGCTTCAGATTCCCGAATGTTAGACAGGAATTTATTGCCGAGCCCGAGGCCTTCGGAAGCGCCTTTGACAAGCCCTGCAATGTCTTTAAATTGCGTGATGGCGTAGAGAATGCGATTGCTGTGAGACAGTTGTGAAAGCTGTGGCAGTCGAGTGTCATTGACTTCTACGGTACCGACATTGGGCTCGATTGTGCAGAATGGATAGTCAGCAGCAGGTACCCGATTGCAGGTGATCGCGTTAAAAAGTGTCGATTTTCCCACATTGGGTAGGCCTACGATGCCGCATGAAAGGTTAGGCATAACAATTTTTTCTCCTAGTATACAGGGTAGAGAGCTGCTCCAAATCCAAATCTTTCGAGTATGACTTCATCAAGGGAGTTGCTATTCACATCTAAAGTCCCGTTGATTTCCGAATATTCTGGTGCTTCATTTTTTATAATTTTTATAATATTATCTTGTTTAAACCGCTCTTTTATTTCCAAAAATAAGCTCTTAATTTCTTCTGGCTGCCATTTTTTTGCCTTCTCGATGATGCGTTTGCAGCGATCTTTATATAACGATGCTGCATCTGCCCCTGGGGTAGCAGTAGAATCAGATTCTTTGTTGTCTGGATCAATCTCTCTTAGCAATTTTGCTATCTTTGTAGGTAAAACTCCTAGATTTGTTGTGAAAAACGCGTCAAATACTGCCTGACTTTTGCTCAAATATTCTAAATATCCACCAAGCCGATCTTTCATAGCTGTATCTAATTCCATCTGTTTTTGGTCAGTCAGAATGTTTATTGACTGGTGAAGCTTTTCAGACCTTTCTTTGCTTAGATATTGAATAGCTTCGCTAGGATTCATTTCTAATCGAAACGAAGCGAGTTTTGCGTCTGGCGAGTTTGGAACAATTTTCTTCCATATTTTGGCATGCAAATTCCAATTCATTGCATGAAGTTGTTCTGACCATTTGTAGCCTTTTGCTGCCAAACAGGGAAGGAAGATCCCTGTAAATGCAAAAACAATGCGCATCACAGCAACGGCAACTTCGACGATAATGCTCAAGGGGTGAAGTAGGAATAGATTTACAACAGCAAAGAGACACCGTTCTTTCTTGAGCTTTCCTGAAGCAATAAGAATGCAAAATGGAGCCAAAGCTCTGCAAAATATATCTATGATTTTACACGAGATAATGCAAAGGGCTTTGCAGGGCTCTTCAATAAATTTACAGCAGTGTTGAGCTCGGGTGGGTAGATCATTTTGTTCAATTGCAGCATTAATGAGTTCTACGCTTTTTTGACTGCATTTGTATCTGTATTCGTATTCACTATTAAGATCTTGTGCGTATCGTGTAATTGGAGTCATAATTTTCCTGTAGGTTTGCTATGCTGAAAGTAAAGAATTGTATCACGAAGCGCTGTTTATCACAAATGGTAAAGTCGGATATACTGCTCTGGCAGAGGTAATTGCAGAAGTGCCACATCATCAGGCCAACGGTATTGGTTTGTGCCGGCCCTCCGGGACGGTATTGTGGGGTGGGGCTATTCCCCAGGCTTCGCTTACCCCTCCGGGGAGCTTCAGCCTGGGCTATTACGTAAACAGACCCTCCGGGCTGGTTGCAACATGTTTTGTTTGCTGAACCGCCTTGACATATACAGCAAAGCAAATAACAGCCCGTGCAAACAGCCCGGAGGGCCTGTTCACATAATAGCCCAGGCTGAAGCTCCCCGGAGGGGTAAGCGAAGCCTGGGTAAACGCCAACCCACCCATCCGGTCCCGGAGGGCCGGCACAAACCAATATCGTTGGCCTGATGATGTGCACATTCTCATCATCTTACTACAGGGTAGCGCACGTTACTACAGGGTAGCGCACGCCCCCATATCCAATTTTTTCGAGTAGAGCTATATGAAGGTTGTCCTTATGCCGATTCAAAGTAGCAGCGAAACGAGGGTCACCTTCAGCACCACCGTCTTCATCACCATTTTCCTCGTTTATGATAATTCTTCGAGCATCTTGACATGAAAGGCGATAGTTTATGAAATCAAACAACCTTTTAATTTCTTCTGGCTCCAATTTTTTGGCTGCATCAATGATGTCTTTTGGATTCGTCGACTGTATGGATGAAATGGCATAAGGAAGATAGTATTCATGGTGGTAGGAATAGGGGTTATTAAATTTTGAGAAAATCAACTTAAATAAGTTTTCCTGTGTGCTCAAAAGCCCTAAATATGCACTTAGATTCTCGCCAATCTCCGCTTTTAATTCCTGGTGTCTTTCACTATATAGATTTATCTGTTCTTGAATTTCCTTTGAATTATATCTACCTAAGTAATTTATAGCGGCCTCAGGATGTATGTTATGATATGCATGATATACTCGCCTATCGTGAGGGGGGGTGGGAGCTATTTTCTTCCATAAAATTGCTCGCAAATATAATGGCAATGAGTTAACTTGCTCTGACCATTTGTAGCCTTTCACAGCCAAAGAGGGAACGAATATTCCTGAAAATAAAAATACGATGCGCATGATTGTTCTGGCGACTGCGACGATGATGCTTAAGGGTTGCAGGAGTAAGAGCTCTATAGCGGCAAAGAGGAGCTTTTCTTTCTTTTGTGGGACGTTACAAGATAAAGCGAGGCAAAGAAGAGAGAAAGCCTTGCGAACGAGCAAAACGATTTCCTTAATCACCTCGAAGAGGCCTCGGGGAAATACTTCTTTGCATATCATGAGGCTGTGTGTGCATCTGGTGGGTAGCAGCTGGGCATAGATGGCGTTATCCAATATTTCTATGCTTTTTAGGCTGCATTTGTACTTGTATTCATAATCGCTATGAAGATCGAGTTTGTATCCTGAAATTGAACTCATAAATTTCCTATAAATGTGCTAGATTGTAAAGAAAAGAAATTGTATCAGCTGCAACTATTTATTACAAATGGTAAGAGGGTCTACCTACACTGATTTCAATTTTAGTAGTATCAACTGGATACCGAGCAGATCCATAGCCATTTACGAACTCGTTAATTTCATCTACATTTTCGCCCAGTTCACGGAAGAGATTTGAGCTAAAATCATTCGTATTATTCGCTAATTCGTTCTGAATTTGGATAAAATCTTGAGGTGTTACTCCATTTCCATTTTTCATACGAAGACGTAGGCTTGTATATAAGTCGAAGATAGAAATTCGTAATTTACGTAATTCTCTTGTAATATCTACATTTGTTAAATTCGAGACGCTCGTGACAGAACGCCGTAACTCTGCGATGGAGCCCTTTTGCTCTAGGTCGTTTTTGTTAAAAACCAATTCAAGCAATTTTTTATTTTTGTTCATATAAGCGAAATATTTAACAAATTGTTCGTTCAATTCCTTTTCAAGTTGATCTTCCTCTATGTCTTTACTTGCACGTCCCATTGCGCTTACAACTTTTGCAACTTTTGCATTTGAGAGGTAGTCTAAAGCGGCCTCAGGTGTAATAGGGCAAAATTGCCTCCCACTGTGTGGGCTTATGGGGGCAATTTTTTTCCATAATGCTGCTTGTAAATAGATGGGAAAAGCTGTGATTTGTGCGGCCCATTTGTAGCCCCTTGCAGCCAAACAAGGGAGGAACATTCCTGTAAATGCAAATACGATGCGCATGACAACAGCGGCAACGGTGACTATAATGGATAAGGGTTGAAGCAATAGGATGTTTACAACTTCGAAGAAGAACCGTTCTTTTCGCTGTTTTGAATTGCAGTTAAGAACGATGCAAAGGAGTCCAAAAATTTTGCAAACGATATTAACGATCTTAGATATGACACGATAGGTAATTCTGAAAGGTCCCAAGATTGTTCCCTTAACAAATTTATAGATGTGGCTACATCGTGAGGGCAATAGATCATCATGCTTGATTGCACTACTAAAAAGTTCAATGCTTTTTTTACTGCAGTGATATTCATAATCGTATTGACTGTGAAGATCGAGTGAATATTTTGATATTAAACTCATAGTTTCCTCATAAAAATTTTATATTTTATAAGAAAATATAGCATATAATAGTATTTACTGCAACCTCTTAGAGAACAGGAATATAACTCGAACCATAATGAAATTGTTCTAATAGAGCTTCCTCAAATTTTGTTTTACGTTTTAAAAGTTCTTCAAATTCAAAACCTGATGATGCACTTCCTACTGCACTAGTTGTTTCCACTGCTCTTTCTTTTGTAAGTGTGTGTAGATTGTGTATCTTTATAGACACTTCATCAATGTCCAAGTAGGCACTATCAGTTTCTAATTGTTGTTTTGCTGATGGTAATGCTTTTTTTATTGCCTCTATTTCCTCATGGTGTTTTTTATATACAAATTCATATAATTCTGGGAATTGTTCGATATATTCTATATAAACGGTATATCTTTGATATAATTCCCTCAAAAGCGTTTTCCGTTCATCAATCGTTTTGTTTAAAATATTGAGCGCACCTTGATTGATACGCGCGTGGAGTTCTCCGAAGTAGTTTATTGCATTTTGCGGAGTAATTTCTTTGAAATATCTTTTGGAGAGCTTTTCAGGGGCAATTTTTTTCCAGACACGATCCTTCAAAGTCAAATCGAGAACAGTGATTTGTTCGGCCCATTTGAAGCCTCTAGCTGCTAGGCAAGGGATAAGCATTCCAAAAAAGGAAGAGACAACGCGTATTATTGCTGCAACAGTTGTGACAATGAGACTCAATGGATTCAGGAGGAAAACTTCAATCACTTTAAATATCCATCGTTGTTTTTTTTGAACCTTGCCATCGCATGGGATAATGAACAGATGGAATATACTTTTCACTACTACAAAGATTTTGGTTAATATTGCCGATAATTCTCGATAAGATGTGTGAATAAATAGGCTTAAGTGGGAAGCTCGAGATGGAAGTTCTCCGCTTCGGTCGATTACCATGTGAAGGATATCGACGGTTCGTTGACTGCATACGAGATCATATTCATAGACACTATGAAGACTGCGTGCATAACTTGGGTAACTTGAAACTAATGCCATACAATTAAAATTCCTATAGAGATAATTGCAGAAGTGCCCTGTGTTCAGGCCCGAAGGGCAGGCATTTCACAGCCCAGGTCGGAGCGAAGCGGAGGCCTGGGTTAGTCATGGTACACATGGAGTCCTGAAAGGACGACATTTTGTGACATGACTAGCCCAGGCCTCCGCTTCGCTCCGACCTGGGCTGTGAAATGCCTGCCCTTCGGGCCTGAACACAGGGCACTTCTGCATTTACCTCTTTATATTTTTTTCAAAAAGAGGACGGAGGGTGCCTGATTTCTAAGCCACGTGTGATGGCTGCATGCCCATTGCTTTACGTCTAGTTTTGAAGCCAATTTTAGTAATTCACTTTGCTCTATAGAGCCTTCGTTATGCCCTGGATAGCAAGTAATCGAGATCAGTCCCCCTTCCATAAGTAAATCCATAGCATGCTCAATACTTTGTAAGGTCGTTTGGGCTTGCGTAGTAATCTGTTTGTTTCCGCCTGGAAGGTATCCCAAATTATAGACGATTAATTTTATGCTATTTAAAGATAATTCACTATCAAATTTTGAATGGCAACCATGTTTAAAAATAATACGTTGCAATAAAGAGTCATTGAGATGTTGTTGCAAAAGGGTTTTTGTTTTTTGGATTGCTGATTCTTGGATATCGATCGCAAATAATCGACCTGTGGATTGTGTCAGGGCTAATTTGGCTAAAAATAGGGTGTCGTGACCATTGCCACAAGTGGCATCGATAGCAGTATCGCCGGATAATAGGAGTCGTTGCCAGTGTGTATGAGCAAAGTTAATGTGTTGTTGAAACATATCATTTATCAAGCGCAGGAAGCTCCTTGACATCGCGTAGGCCATAATGTTTGAGGAATTCCTTTGTAATACCATATAACGTGGGTCTGCCGGCAGCTTCGAGTTTGCCTACAGGCTGTATAAGTTGCCTTTCGAGCAAATTGGCAATGATCCCTGAGGAATCTACGCCCCTTATTGCTTCGATTTGTGGGCGGGTGATGGGCTGTCGGTAGGCGATGATTGCTAGCACTTCGGTGGAGGCATGAGACAATTTTTCGGTACGTTTGTTTCGACCCAGGTGTTCGAGATATTTGCCATATTTTTCACAAGTTCTCAAAATATAGCCTGGAGCAATTTCATCCAATTGAAAAGCGCGTTGTTGCGCATAGTACTCCTCTTGCAGCTCTTGCAAGATTGCTCGCAAAATCTTAGGTTGCAGAGCATAGATCGGATCGGTGATGTCGCGAATCTTTTGGAAAGGAATAGGTTCGATGCTAGCGAAGAGCAGTGCTTCGATCACACGTTTTATGTGGAAGCGTATTTCTCGGGTCAATCCTGTTTGTGATTCTGGCAAATGATCTAAGCCAGGCAGGGAGGGTTGAGAATAGGATGCTGCTTTTGCAGGCGCAGAAGTTTCTACTGCGACTTCTATTTCTATTTCTGATTCGATTAAATTGATCTCTTTAGACATATGACTTTATAAATACTTGGTTGTTTTCTTTGATGACATAGAGTTCGCCAGATTTCATCAGTTCGAGAACTGCTAGAAAAGTGACGATTAATTCTGCACGACTTAGCTCCAATGAGAAAAGTTGTGCAAATGCAACTGATTTAAATTCTTTGAGCAATTGTCTAATAAGCTGCAGCTTATCTGAAATTAGCCATTGTTCCTCATAAATTACTTCGAAATGACTCTTTGCCTTACTTAGGATTTGTTGGAATAATTCTGCGAGATCGTTTAAGGAAAGGTGTTCAATTCCTAAGAATTTTTGAGGATCTCCTCTTTCGTCGAAACCCCGTGAATAGAAGCCACCTTGATGCTCTTCACGTTCAGCCAAGATTTTTGCAACGTCTTTGAAACGACAGTATTCTACCAAATGGTGGATGATTTCAAAGCGGGGATCGGTATCTAGATCTTCTAATGGTTGCTCTTGCAGTTCGTGTTTGGGAAGAAGCATCCGACTTTTGAGCAGCAATAGGGTGGCCGCCAATTGGATGAATTCTGCCCCCTGATCGACAGTTGCTGGGGAGATTTCAGAAGTGAGGCGAGCGAGAAATTGATCGGTGATTTGCTTCAGAGGGATCTCATAGATATCTATTTCATTTTTTTGGACGAGGTGTAGCAGGAAGTCCAGAGGTCCTTCAAAATTGTCTAAGCTGAAAGATTGGGTATTGGGCATTGTTTGCATTTCAACAGAATACAAGATTCAGATTTCTAATGCAAAGCTTCGAACATGCGCATCAGGCTAATGAAGGCAACATCTAATAAAAAAATTCAACGCAAAGGCGCTAAGACGCGAAGCCGCAAAGAGAAGAAGAAGGTATTTTTTTATAAAAAAATAACCTCTTTTACTTTCTTTGCGACTTCGCGTCTTTGCGCCTTTGCGTTTAAAAATTTTTTTAAGAGTGATGCTTGGAATTTTATTGGCGAAGTTATATTGTCACGTTTATAGAAACACAATCTTGAGGAGTCAAATCTGATGCGTATTTTTCGTTGTATTCTGTTTATGTCTTGGTTTTTTTATGCTGGCATCGTTGTTGGCGATGATCAGGTTCGTCTAAAGGAATCCGATGTTCATAAGCTGATGGATCAAATCTTCAAAGAACACGTCGATAAGAAAGAAATCTCATCTGAAATTCTTAAAAATGCCTTTACCGTCTATATCGACCAGTTTGATCCTCACCGCATTTATCTGATGCAAGACGAAGTTCGATTTTATCTGCAACCCACTGAATCTGAGAGCCGCACAGTCTTAAAGCAATATGGCAAAAATGACATCGCTCCATTTAAACAGCTGCATAATCTCATAAAAAGCGCCATCATTCGAGAGCAGGGAATTCGAAAAGACCTTATCAGCAATCCTGCACCATTGTTCGAAAGTGCTAAGAAACAAATCCCTCAAGACTGGCTCTCAGAGGAACTTTCATTTGCTGAAAATGTCAGTCAACTGAAAAAGCGAGTACACAATGATATTGTGGAATTTATTCAATCAAAAACTCTTCATTTGGGACCTGACTTATCTGCTGAAAAAAAACAGGAGATTTTAAAACGCTATAATTTAGCCATGGATCGTGCTGAAGCTTCTTATTTAGGCGTCGATGAGAAAGGGAATCCTTTGTCAGAAGCTGAGCAAGAGAATCTCTTTGCAATGCATATCTTGAAGGCGTTGACAAGTAGTCTTGATGCCCACTCAAAGTTTCTTGACCGTGTCGAAGCATTTGACATGAAGGTTCGCCTTAAAAAAGAATATCAGGGCATTGGTGTGGAGCTCAGACAGATTGGAGAAAATCTCGTCATCACCCGCCTTCTTGAGGGGGGGCCGGCAGTCAAAAGCGGGAAAATACAAGTGAATGACAAGATCATCAAAATCGATGGTCGAGAAATTGCAGATGAACCTTTAGATGTCGTGTTAGGCTGGTTACATGATCCGAGCAATCCAACGATCACTCTTGTTTTAGAGCGCACTGTTAAAGAAGGGGATAAATCGGAAGATAAACAGATAACTGTCAAATTGGTTCCTGCGAAGGTAAATGTAAATGAAGGACGCGCTGAGAGCGCATATAAAAAGATTGATAATGGGATCATCGGTGTGATCACACTACATTCCTTTTATCGGAGCGATACCATTGATAGTGAGCATGATGTGCGTGCAGCGATTGAAAAACTGCAACAAACAGGAAACCTGAGCGGTTTGATATTAGATCTTAGAGATAATACCGGTGGATTTCTTACAGAAGCCATACAAGTTGCTGGGCTATTTATTTCGAAGGGAATTATTGTGATTTCTAAGTATTCAAACGGAGAAGAACAGGTCTATCGCGATGTGGATAATATTCGCGCCTATAATGGTCCTTTAGTCATTTTGACTTCACGTGAGACAGCTTCGGCAGCTGAGATTGTTGCTGAGGCATTGCAAGATTATGGTGTAGCGTTGATTGTGGGCGATGAACACACCTACGGAAAGGGGACAATACAAAGCCAGACAGTGACATCATCGGATTCAAAGCCCTATTTGAAGGTAACTGTGGGAAAATATTACACTGTTTCAGGGCATAGTCCGCAAGGGAAAGGTGTGAAGGCGGATATTACAGTTCCAGGCTTTCTCAGTGAAACAAGGATCGGTGAGCAGTATCTGGAGCATGTTGAACCAGGTGGAGAGATTGCATCTAATTACGATGATGAATTGAAGGATGTACCATCCGATAAAAAGGATTGGTATCTTCATTATTATACCCCTTCACTGCAGCATAAGATGACATTGTGGAAAAATATGGTTCCAGAGCTTGCTAGAAGAAGCCAAAAGCGAATGTTGCTAAATCAAGGATATCAGCAGTTCTTAGTGGACCTGAAGACGATACCATCCTGGGAAGTGATTGCTTATTCAAAGAAGCAGAAAGACTACCAATTGGAAGAGGCTTACGAGATTGTGAACGACATGATCAAGCTCGAACACAACACCAACCTCAACTAACAACTAACAACTAACTAACATCATCACAACCTAACTAAGGTAGGAACGTTGAGGAAGAAAAGTAACAGGATAGGCAGGATCGCAAGCGGCAGGATAAGAAGGATAGTAAGCATCCTCTTTTTAAAGGATGAAATATGAAGGCTGAAAGATGAATTCTGCTATACAATTGCTCTTCTTTATCCTTCAGCCTTCATAATCCTTTAAAGAGAGGATGCTTGCTATCCTTCTTATCCTGCCGCTTGCGATCCTGCCTATCCTGTTACTTTTCTTCCTCGCTGTTCTTGTCTGAGCCTGATCCCTGGCTGCTGCTGTTTATCTTGTTTACTCCGGGGAGCTGGGATGAGGTTGGATTTTTGCCAAGTAGATGCTGCTCTTGCCCTCATGCGATGAATAATAACTCACATATAAGATTCCATCACGGAAAACCATCCCAGGATACCCTGTGTCTCCACCACTTGGTAAAACAATTTCAGGGGCGTAGGTTTTTCGATCCATCCGACCAACAGCCATATATGTGTGCATTCCATCTTTTTCCTTAACATATAAGCGCGATGCTGCCCATAATTGTCCTGTGGGCAACACGATGAAATTAGGACCGCCTAGACGTGTGCCAGAATCTGACCACTTCCATTCAGTATATGGAGGTGTGGATGTTCCAATCCAACCATTTCCATGCCGGCGCACAAGGGCGATCATCGTCTGATCGGGCAAAATGCGCAACGTTGTTTCACTGGGAAAATCTGGGATGTCTAACGTGGTTACCTTTTCGTAATCCACTCCGTTCAATGTTTTTACAAGTGTCAAAATCCATGGCTTTTCTGTATCAGAAGGATCTGTCAGTTGGTATGCCCCTCCAAAGCCCTCTCGGTCACCCCAGGAGACTCCCCAAATCCATCCATAGGGCATATCTGCTTTTGCAAGTTCGTTCCATGTGACGCCATCATCGGAAAAAGTAACATAAGAATTTGTGCCATGAGAGATGCCCTCTCGGTATATCGTACCCCCCATTGATAGCATGAGTTGTCCATTGGGTGTAATTGACAGCTTTGGATCGCGTAAATCAATCCCTTTTTTTGTTATGTGAGCAGCGGGTTTCCAAGTTACACCATCGGAGCTCATGAGGATGCGAATAGTTCCATCTATGCCGCCCGCGTGCTCATCAGCTTCGCGAAATGTGCAAAAGAGGGTTTGTTTATAATCTATGAGGTCAGTGAAAGCGTTATGTGGGGCAAAATCCCAGATGCGAGTGATAGACATAACGGACATAAACATGACTTGCCGAGGCACCATTCTTCTTAACATACAACACCTTAAGTTTAAAATTAATATTGAATAAATATTGTATATGTTGTACAATTAACGTTCAAACAATATTTTTTATTAATTATAAAAGGGTTTATGTCAGGATTTTTTCTTTCTGTAGATTATGCACCAGGTTTGTCAGTTGCTAATGGTACGTTAACTATTGAGCCTTATACAATAGATCAACCTCAAATCAAATTTGAGAAAATATTGCGCCCTCCTGAATCCGATTTTTGTAGTGAGTGTGAAGAGATAGCCAATGCCTGCAGAGCTCCTTTTCGGTGGATAGCGTGGCATTTTTGGAAGGGCGGCGAATCCTATACACTTTCGATTAACGAGAAGAAAGAATGTGTCAGAACACTTAATAAGCAACCTACTGGTACTGTGTTGAAGGTAGCCCGAATATTTTTTGGCATCATCTTTGCAGTCCCTGGTCAGATCCTCGGTTGTCTTTTCATGGGGTTGGCATATTTAAGCGAAGAAATTCAGGTGAAACATAGGATCGTACGGGAGGGGGAAAAAGAATCCCAGTCTCTTCTTGATTTTTTTAAAGACAAGGAAAAATGTATCACTGATCAAAGGGTTGAACTTAAGTTTGAGCCAAACCGAAGATGGGGCTATCTAATTGCTAAAAAGGAATACAATAAAAAAACAGTTTTAGAAAGGGTAATCCAAGATGGTAAAGAAATAGTTCAAGAAAAGGTAACCTATGAAGGTATAAAATCCTATGAAAGGTATCTTGCAGATAGTAATGGCAAAACGTATAATAATGGTAAAATTTATAATACCGACTCTTGCGCAGTCATCCGGATCAAAGGTATTGGGCTTATCATTTTTTCCCCTATCGTTAGTCTCATAAAATCTGTTTTTTTTGCAGTCATGATTCCTTTAACGATCGCTTTGATTGTTCCTTTCAAAATTCTCGATGGTAGGATTAGCTGTCTTGAAGGGGGCAAAATGATTGGAAAAGGATGTGTAGACCTATTTCGTGAAGTCTTTTATGCCGTTCCTTTAGTGTTGGCCGCTGCTTTTATGGTTTTTTTTCCCATATGGGGCCGTCCAATTTTTGGGTACCTCGAACGAAAAAGCAATGGCCATGGCGATAGTATGCATGGGGGCAAGTTTTATAGAGCAGTATGCATGCAGTTTTATGGACGTTATGAAAGACGGGGTGATGGTTTTGTTTATTTGGATAAGAGAACAGTTGGAGTTTTGAAGATTAATCCCCGCGATATCGTAGAAGTAAGTCATGAGGGTGAAGATTGTAGCAGTTGCTGCAGTCCCACTGCTTGCTGTAATTCCATTCTAGATGCCTTTGACACATGCGTCGACGCGATTAAGCCTTGATAGAAGAAGGGACAAAGGACGTAAAGGACATAAGGAGGTAATTGCAGAAGTGCCAAATCATCAGGCCAACGATATTGGTTTGTGCCGGCCCTCCGGGACGGCATGTGTTGGTTGGCATTTACCCAGGCTTCGCTTACCCCTCCGGGGAGCTTCAGCCTGGGCTATTATGTGAACAGGCCCTCCGGGCTGTGTGTGGATACTTTTGTTTGAAAATCAATTTTTCACACTGCCCGGAGGGCTGTTTACATAATAGCCCAGGCTGAAGCTCCCCGGAGGGGTAAGCGAAGCCTGGGTAACAGCCAACCAACACATACCGTCCCGGAGGGCCGGCACTTCTGCAATTACCTCTAAGGGACATAAAAGACAAGGGACATAAGGGACGTAAAAGGTACACCGTCCTTTACGTCCCTTCTTCGCGCCTTTGCGTTTAATTTTTTTACTAAGACGTTGTTTTCCTTATCCCTTCCGTGGTTGCTGCCATTCCCCTTTCCATTCTTTAATCAGTGGATGAGTTGTAAACGGTTCATTGTTTAAAAATGCCTTCACAGCAATAAATCGCGCATTATTTGTCTCGGATTTCGATTCCGCTAAGGTCTTTGTACACCCCTCAGGTTGAAAGATCGGGTCGAAGCCAAAACCATTTCCTCCTCGTGGAAAAACGATCTCTCCTTTGATTTGCGATTTGAAGACATATACCTGATCATCCTTCCGATATCCCAATAGTACAGTCCACACAACCTTGTGGCCTATATAGTGCATCAGGTGTTTCAGAAGCCATTTGACATGGATTCCTACAGATTCCCCTTCAACATCGAGTGAGGTATCTTCCACGAGAACATCTTCATCGAGCTGGCTGGCCTTGTGCACGAGTACTTCAAGGGGTGTTGCATTGATCTCCTCTATATCCACTGTTGTAACATCCAATGAATGGCCATATTTGGAAAAAATTTCTTGGAATTCGAGATGTTTGTATGGATTGCTCGTATTAAGCTTGAATTGCATTGTGAATGGATCCTTGTTTTAATTCGTATTGTGTCATACACATGGAAGCTAGTTTGGGATCATGCGTTACCATAATGATGCTTTTCCCTTCTTCAGCAACATCTAAGAGCAACCGATGAATGATACATGCCGTTTCGTTGTCCAAATTTCCCGAAGGCTCGTCGGCAAAGATAATATCGGGATTGTTGCAGAGTGCCCTTGCTATAGCTATGCGCTGTTTTTCTCCGCCAGATAGCAGTTTTGTCGTAAAATTTGCTCGGTCGAGTAATCCAACTTTTTCCAATAAATCGAAAGCGCGTTTATGTGCTTTGCTTCCCCTTCCTGTGTCATGTCTGGCAATTTTTGCTGGTATCAGAATGTTATCAAGAGCAGTGTAGTCATCGAGAAGATGGAACGATTGGAAAATAAATGCAATATGGCGATTCCGTATTTTCGATTTATTAAAAAGTGTCACGGGTTGATTCAAAATCTCGATACTGCCCTGGCAGGGGTTTTCCAGAGTTCCCAACAATTGCAAAAGGGTGCTTTTTCCTTCCCCAGAACGCCCCATAATCGCCACTGTTTCCCCTGCATGAATGGAAAGAGAGACTCCACTTAAGATCGTCACTTTTCGCGGATAATAAAATTTTTTATGAAGGTTAGTTGCTCGTAAGACGATGTTTGAATTATTCATAAAGACCTACTCGGATCTTAAAATGGAAGAGGGGCGCAACATGCTGGCCTTAACGGCGGGGACGATCCCAGCGATTAACGAAATGATTGCTGTGGACAGCACAACGAAGGCAATCGCATCGGCACTGATCTGATTGGGAAGAGTGTTGCCATAAAAAACAGGATTGAAGACTTCATGTCCTTGCAGACTGCCGATCCAATCGATCAAAGTTTGCAAATTCCTCAACGTCACAATTGCTGCCAATGTTCCAATAAGGCTTCCTAACATCCCCATGACCACACCACAAAAGCCAAAGATCAATGCAATGCTCGCAGAAGTGGCTCCCATTGAACGGAGGATGCCGATTTCGTGCTTTTTATCGTTCACCAAAATGATCAGCATGGAGATGATATTGGAACAGGCAACGATGATGATAACTGTTGCGATCAATGTCCAAAGATTTCTTTCGCTGCGAAGCTGTTGGATCAGATCGCGCGTGAAATCAAACTCCCGATAAGTTTCAATATCCCAGTATGGTAAAATCCCTGCCTGCTCAAAGCTCTTTGTCAGGCTGTTTTTGACCTCTTCAAGGTTGTTTAAATCATCGAAACGGATGTTGATTCCATTTGTTGACAAAGCCTCACTTTGATTGTGGGAGGCCCGAATCAGATTTGTGATGGATTTATTGACGATGATGAACTTCCCTCCAATGGGGATGATACCTGGATCGTAAAAACCAGCGACATATACTGGAAGACGCTGCTCTTGCACAGCGCTCAAAGTGGGGGAATAATATGAGATGTGTCCTTGGTCTCCAAGACGAGTGCCAGCATCGCGAAAAGTTTTTGGCAAAAGGATTGCTTCCCCAATTTCAGGATCTGTTGGAAGAATGACGACTTGTTTCCCTTCAGAGGTTTTTTGAAGGTTCACTAAGAGGTTTCTAGATGTGCCTTTGGATAGGTTTGCGATATCGGCTTCAGAAGGGGGTAAGAGGGATTGCATTAAGCTTTGATTATTAGGATCGAGAGAACCAAGATAGGCGGATTGGTTGAGGTACGATTGGTTCCATTGTCCGTCGGCACCTTCTCGAATTAATTTAATACGCACATTAGCGACAGCTACTTCAAAGTCCGATGAGCTAACCCCAAGTGAGCTAGGGAGGCCGTCAATGGCATTAAATGTTTTTTTTACGATATCGACGACAGATCCATCCGCATCTTTATTAGGTTGTGGCCATTGTGAGGGGGGCTCGCCATCTATTTCGGGGTCATAGGGATCAGCCACAGGGCTGACGAGCTTCTCTGCAATTGTTTTTGTCGCATAATTCGATGCCGAGCTAATGCTATCGCTTTGATAGTAGTAGGATTGGTAATAGGCTTCTGTGGGGGTGATCCGAATTGGAGCTGTGAGGGTGATAAGCTTTTGAATCCAGCTTTTTTCTAGTCCATGAGTAACGGAGAAAAAAACGACGATGAGCCAGACGACAAGGGCGATCACTAATATTGAGATGATGCTGATCATCGAAACAGAGAGCTGTCGCCAACGTGGAGAGAGGTACTTTAGCGCAACCGATAGCTCAAACATATCGTCATTGGTATGTGAAGACTATTTCGTTTCTTTGTAAAGGACGTGTTTTCGAACGACAGGGTCATGTTTTTTTAGTTCGAGGCGTCCGGGGGTGTTTGCCTTATTCTTTTTTGCATAATAGAAGTGATGGCTTTCGGTACTTTTAAATTTAATGTTTTCACGTTTACTTGCCATATTAATATCTCCGAATATTGTTGTCTAATGGGGAGGATGATAATGAATTCAGCAGATATATTCAAGACTTTTTCGTTATAAAAAGGGACAAGGGACGTAAAGGACATAAAGGACGTAAAGGACAAGGGACCTAAAAGACAATACCGTCCCTTATGTCCCTTGTCCTTTATGTCCCTTGTCCTTTATGTCCCTTACGTCCTCTATGTCCCTTGTCGTTTCTTCCCTTCTTCGCTTGCGGTGACTGTTAACGGGGGATGTATATATTTGTCAAGGCGTCCAAATAAAGATTCGGAATCCTCACTGTTTGTGCTATCGACAAGCATTGTTATCTCTACAGCTCGAGCTGTGAAATCATAGTCCGTACATTTTTTTGCAACTTGTTCATAACATTCATTGGCCTCACGTGGAGATTCGCTGCAATCAAAGATATCAAAGAGATTTAAGGCACGTTGATAATGTGATCCTGGGCCTGTAGCCAAGAGGGTGAAGAAATAAATCAATCCCTCTTTTTTGCATTTGACCCGTGCAATAAAGTTTCGCAAGTGCTCAAACTGGGGTTCAGGCTCCGTTTCAACCATGCTGTGGATCAATGTTTTTAGACTTTCAAAATGGATTTCTTCGAAATAACACATCAACTCAGTGGATTCATGAATCCTCTTCTTGATGAGAAAAATAAGCACATTCCCTTGAAATAATCCACTGTTGGTGGGCTCATTTATTAAAATATTTAGAAAAAGAGCAATGTGATCCAATGTAAATTTGGGATAGTCATTAAAACATTTCCATTTATGTGCTTCAGGATAACCCAGTTGATCGATAATATATTTGACAATGTTTTCTCGATCGGGAAAGTGAGTGAGTTTGCTTATGAAGTTGGGCAATGGCAAAAGGGGGCTAAAAATTCTAGCGGTATGTTCCTCACTTTGATCGGTAATCATTTGGAATATTTGAGGTGAATAGTATTTCACCAGCTGCATATAGCATTCTAGGGCCTTTTCCACATGATGCCCTACAATTGAAAGAGCTTTTGCAGGATCTGCCACCTGTTCTGGGGTCATTTCAGCATACGGAATATGTCTAGACAGAACGTCGATTGTATCTTTACGCTGCCCTTCATCTCTTAACAACTTTGCAAGTGACAAGCAGTCTTCATTAGTGCAACAGCATCTCACTCTTCTTCGAATTAGTTTTTTTAGTGCAGTGTCGCAATCTTGATTGTCAACAACTGCTGATATAGCTTTTTCTAACACTGCGCTGCCGTATCCATCAGCCTTTTGTATGAGGGTTATCAAAGAGCTGCTTCGTTCTTGAATAATGGCGGGGATAATAATGAATTGCAGAAAACTTTCAAAGGTCTCAGGAGGCATTAAGGGTGATTTTTCAATGTTAATTTGGATGGCTTCAAATTCTTTCGAACCATATTCGACCTTCAGCAGTTCTTCTGAATCTTTCAAAATCTCAGGAATGACTGTTCGATATTTGACAACATAATTAACCAATAGACCTATGGCATATTTTTGGGTGTAGATATTTATATAACTTGGCATCCTAACCATTCTTGCATGAATTACCTTGAGTTGGTTTTCAACATCATAGCGAAAAATATTATTGATCGATAATGCTTCCTGGTATGCCTGTAGCAGGAGCATTGCCGTTATTGGAGAAGATTGAATAAATAGCTCTACCTGTAGGTATGGAATTGTATGATAACATTGATCTAAAACGCCACTACGAGTAGATGTAGACGGAGACATAAGTGAAAGAATCGTCGTTGGGCATCCAGGCGATGCAGAGAGGGGTGTATGAGATTTTGTTGATTTACGTAATTTCGATCTTGGAGGATGTCTCGGGGGTTTATGTGCAATTGACAGATCTTTGAGTAGCAGCAAACAACTCCCTGATTCTTCCGAATGTATTGTCGGTAAAGAAAATGGTGTTGCAGGGGAAGGTGGAGGGGGATATGGGAGGAGTGGTGACGGTGTTGACGATAGTGTAGAAGACGTTGCAGGAGGGAGAAGAAGAGGTGATGGAGGTTTTGGTGTCGGCAGAGTAATTTTAATGATGTGACTAATTCTTTTAGCACAATCTTCATGGTTTTCAATGTGATCTGAAAGGAGGGCAAGTTCGGTAGGATGCACATCGGCAAGGTTAGAAAAACGTTCAAGAAGTGTTCCAAAGTCATTGAGCTCGTGATCGTGGGGATGTATCATGCGCAATGTTTCAATTTTTTGCATCATTAAATTGAGTGGTTTTGAATAAGGCGCGCCAAGACCACCTAAAGAGGTCATTTCTTTCATAAGGATAAGTATGGGACCTGCATAAACGCGATCAAAAGAAAAAGCGGACATTAGGGAATCCTGGTTTAATTATTCGAGGCATTTTGATAAGAAGCAATGATTAACCAAAATGCATATGATGTCAAGTTTGCAAGGGGGAGTATCGGCTACTTTTTGTCTGGAATTGATTTAATCTTTAGAGGGAATTGCAAAGCTAGTTTTACAATTCCCTCCTTTTTTTTTCTTTTTTATCTGTTCCCACACCTGCGGTTTTCGCTCGCAGGCTCGCGAAACCTTAATGATAAACAGTTATTCCAACCACAAGTAGACGCACTCCTTCAGGCCGAGGATGCCCTGCAAGGGCGATTCGTTCAAAATAACCTCCTCAAAAAAATAATCTCCTATCATATTCTAATATCCGCTATAATATAGAAAATCATTGTAACTCATGGATATAAAAACACATGCCTATTGCAAATGCTCTTACTACAAGTTATTTCTCCTTTGCCGCAAAATTTATTCATCTGATCGATGATTATTGCGAGAATCTCGACGCGCGCCTCAAACAACAACCACGCATTACAAAGTGTGATGAAATAAAAGTCACATTATTAAAAGCTCTCATCAAACGGGTCGCTGCAATCGCTCTGATTGCTATCGCCTGTTTAGATTTATTGATCGAACTGGGTTCAGCTCTATTCTGCAAAGGAAGACAAGCGCGAAATATCATTGGAACTATTGCCACCATCTTCAAAAGTGTCGCATGTATCCTCACAGGTCAGCTTCCAGGTGTGACTTACGATTTGTATCAAGAAGGGGTCTCTGGTGCACTCAGGCAAATGGTTGTAGAACCTTTAGCTAATGACAAAAGACTATATCAATATGATTTTTTTGAAGCCCGCACTCCTCGTTCTCTGGGTAAATGCACACGCAATCTCAAGCGAATTCTAAAGCATATTTCGGCAACAACACAGAATCGAGAGGTTTGGGTTCTAAGCAATCCAATAGGAGAATTGATTAATCTCAAACTTTCTAGCTTAAATCCAATGATTCAATTGATGATGAAACACCAAAGAGGCAAAGAATCTTTTACTCAAAATGTCATTCCTTTTCCTCGTCGATTCATAGCAGACTTCAATGTGGGTCAATGGACAGAGATTGTAAACACAATTCTGGGTCAGATTGTCAGTAACGACGACATTTGGGCCCTTTTGGAAAGAATAGGACCTCCTCTTGAAGAACGGAATTTTTCCAAATGTAATATGCTCTGCAGTTTATTTAACAAGGCCCTTGAAAATCGAGACTTAGATGCAAGAATTGCTAATCGTATCATTTTGTATGTCACGAATAGGCTTGTGGTTATTTATAGTTCGAGAGCTACTGGTGGTTTGAGAGCTAATGGTTTAAGTGAAATAGAAGAGACGACAAGCCGCTTAATAAATCATCCTGGATCTACACCAGAAATGTTGAGTCAACTAGCTGCTTCCTGGTCAATATCTACAACTATTAGGGAAAAATTGTTAAACAAATGTCTTGAAATGGCAATCTTAACACCCCCAGAGACTCCCATAAACCCTTTGATAAGAGAAACCACTTTCCGGTTAAGTATGCTGCTACCGTTAAAAGATGATAAAATTTTAAGAATTCAAGAGTTTTATAAAAAATATCAAACACAAGTGGTTTCTTTGCTTCATCTCTATACCGACAGTTATTTGATTGAAGGACATGATATATTGGGATATAGACCTGACAATATGCGTATGCTACTTAATATGCTGATAAATCAATTTCCTCTTAAGGAACGAGAAATAACAGCCATTTTTAAGACAGCAGTAGTCATTTTGGATTATAGACTTGTAAGACAAATTCTCGATAATCCAGAGCGTAGAAGCTTCTTTGACAAGGATTTTATGATTGCGATTGGCCAAGGGCTCCAAAACGCATTGAGGCGTAAGGATGAATCAGTATTACAGTTGCTGGATTCTATACCTGCATCTGGGCTATCTTCACCTAATAAACTTTTTCTTAAAAATCTACTTGATGCAAGCGGCAATACTACATTAGTTATAAATTGGATAATTGAGAATTATGCTCGATTTATTGGAGTTGTAGCTGGTGTTCAATTATTTAATGTTCGTGAAGACATTCTACAAATGTGTGAACAAGTTGACAAAGAACAATTAGAAAAGGAACGAAAAGATAAGGCCCCATCAACCTTATTAAGCTTTCGAAATCAATTCATAAAAAATATAGTTGATATTGAGTTTGCTGGAATGCCTAATGTGATTCTTGGGATGATCACAGATTATTACTCTCCTAATGCTACAGAGATTCCCCTCAGTGCAAAGGAAAGAGAGGAAAAAGAATGGAGAGCAGCCTTTGCAGCCAAGCCTGAAGATGTCGATAAATACTTGGATAATTTTTGGAAGCTATTTGAAGAAAGAAGACGGATTAGGGATAAAGAATCAGGGGATCGATATAAGATTTTAGAAGAAGAAAGACTGAGTTGGGAAGAAGAATCAAAAGCAGCGGTTATTGTCCAGATCGAAGATGTCCAAACATACTATAATTCTGGGGATTTGAAGCGATCTGAAGAAAGAAGACATATTAGGAACTATGAGTCTCAAAGGGTTGTGGATATGATTCGTATATTGCGTTTGACGTTCCAAAAGCCAGAATTGAATGAGCGAGAAGTGCAACGAATTATTAAAACCTTAACCGATCCTTTACAAGTGCATCTGTTCCGAGTTCATGAACGGATAGTGAACTCCGTGATTAAGTTGATAAATCATCCAATAGTTCAAGAACAGTGGCTTTGTGACATAGCACAATCTTCAATATGTCCTGAAAGATTAGTTCCTCTATGCTGCTCTAGGTTTCTAGCAATGCCATCACTATCACCAAAAGCAGTGGAAATAGTTTTTCGATTCTGTATGGGGATAAAAAACAAGGATCCCTTCCATACTTCAAATCTTGCAAAAATCCAAGAATTTTATCAAAAATATCGAGGGCAAATAGCAACCCATCTGAATGAATTTGCTGATGAATTTTTAATTAAAGGTAAGGATAATTCAGAATGTAATCGTGAAAATGTGCGTACCCTTCTTTCTACATTGATAGAATTTTATCCTCTTACCGAAAGGGAAATAATAAGGGCCATCTTTAAAGCGGCCGTCGTTATTTTCGATTACGAATTAGTAAAAGCAATCGTCGAAAACCCCGCGAGACGTGCTTTTTTAGATAAAGAATTTTTACTTGCAACGTACCAAGCTTTTGAACTTGGAGCTGAGCAAGCCCCGTTAGAGCTGTTGGATCGTTTATTTACATATAGAAGGAACGAGAACCCAGGTTTAGAGGATCCTTTTATTATAGAATCTAAGCTTAAGCTAAAGGAATATTTTAATATCACTAAGAAAACTGCGCCCATAAGAGCTTGGTTAACTCGTAACCATTGTTATTTTATGGACGTTAAAGATATTCGACTAGCCAGTCAAATTTGCGACATGTGTCAAGATATTGAAGCAAGAAAGCAAATGGAATCCCAACAAAAAATTGAAAATAGCAATGAAGGGGAACGCAAGGAAGAAATAGAAACCAAACGAACAAGTGAGAGGGAAGGAGAGACGAAACATAAGCAAGAAAGTGAAACCAAACGAATAAATGAAAATGCACCAGAGGCATTCAGGAAAAAATTCCTTGGACTTGTTATTAAATATGGCGAAATATTTCCCTCAGCGCCTGTGCCTGCAGAAGGTGGCGCATCAGTAGATCGGATTCTTAATGCTATTGAGGGTTATTGATGACCTTAATAGGGATTCAAGATCTAAAGCAATGCCAAAAATGTCAGAGCGAAAAGAGTTGCCCTTACAAGGCTCAGATTTGCGTTTTCATGGGTTCCCACACCTGCGGTTTCGCTCGCAGGCTCGCGAAACCTTGGTGTGGGCTACAAAATGAGAGAAAAAAGGGTAAAAATGATATTACTTCTGTCATTACTTCTAAGGGACTTCAAGGGTCATCAAGGACAAGTATAATAACCATCCTTTGTTCCTCAATAAATAACTATCTATTATATCTAAACAAATGGTACAATGTATAATAACAAATAAACAAAACTAACGGATTTGAAAGAGCATGTGTATTTCAGGTGTGTTTAAAACAAGCTATTTTTCCTTGGCTGCTGGGTTAATTCACCTTGTCGAAGATTATTGCGAAGATCTTGATACCCGTCTCGCGCAAAATCCTCGACATACCAAATGCGATGCAATAAAAGTCACTTTGTTAAAAGCCCTCATCAAACGGGTGGCCGCAATTGCCATAATCGTGATCTCATGTGCAGATTTGTTTATGGGAATCGCATTATTACTTGTAGATGCAAGATACACGAGAAATATCCCTGGAACGCTAGCTACAATGGTAAAAAGCGTTGCTTGTATCATCACAGGTCAACTTCCAGGAGTCGTCTACGATTTGTATTGGGAAGGAATTGCTGACGCTGTTGATGATATGGTCAAGGAACCCTTGACAGATGATTGGATTTATAGGCCCAACATTGATGACGAAATGGCTATCACTACTCTCCTGCAGAATTTTGACAAAAGTACGCGTAATCTTAAGCGAATTCTTAGAAATTCTCCTCTAATAACAACGACAGCCAAAGTTACGAACTTGGAGTCTTCAATAGACTCATTAATAACATGGAATAATTCATTAAAGCACCGACTAACAGCCAACCAATCCATAGAGCGTCAAATTATTGAACCACTCATGAAGCATCAAAGAGGGAGGTCTGCTTATTCAAAAATGATTCTTGAAAACATACATGAGAGGGAATTGGATGTTAATTGGCAGGCTGTTGAAGATGCAATTTTGGGAGAAAGACCCAATAATAACGATCTCAGGTTGGTCTTGAGTGATGTTGAAGCCTTTCCATCTCCTGATTACACCAACAATGAGCATTTTTTTCAAAGAAAGAAAAATTCGATAAGTAGCTTGTTAAAGAAAGCTTTACTAAATACTGAATTAGACAACGAAATTGCTCAAAATATCATTAAAGTACAATGGGAGATGCAAAACCAGCCTCAGCGGCATCTAGGCATAGAAGAATCGATGATCAGTTTATTAAATCATAAACAATTTAATCCTGGGGATCCATTATATATAGAGAGTTTGAGAAAATTAGCATTATCCCCGCACACATCTGTAGAAATGAGGAATGAACTGCTAAGAAAATTTCTCGAGATGATCCCTCTCCGTGATGAGGAGGCTCTCAATGCCCCCTTGAGCCCCCAAGCAGTTGAAATAATATTCAAGTTAAATATGAAGCTGGATATAACAACCGGATCAAAAATTGATTCAGACGTTCAGAGATTTTATGTACTGCATCGAAAACAAATTGCAGCTTATCTTCATAGCTATGCTGATGGATATTTGACCAAATCTGTGGGTTCATTAGAATACAAAACTGAAAATGTGCGTAAATGTCTGAATTCATTAACGAAATATTTTCCTCTTACAGAAGGGGAACTAAAAGCCATCTTTAAAGCAGCTGTTGTCATTTTTGATTTTGAATTGGTTGATGCAATTATTAAGGATCCCATTCGTTGTGAATTATTAACAACAGAGTTTATAATTGCAACGTTCCAGCAGATTAGCAATGTTATCAATGTAAAACGATATAAACCAATAGAGAATAGGTTGGATATTTTTTTAGTCGAAATGATTAATCGTCGCAGTAATCTGATACTTTCGTCGTATTTATCACCAAGACAAACACATAGAGTATACAGTTTGATCAACCAGATGAAGGATACTGCAATGGTAAGGGCTTGGGTCACTCTCAATTCTCACCAAGGAATTGAACTGATTGAGATCAATTTTTTCATGAGTCTTATTAATCAATGTCAGAATATGGAAGCTCTTTTCGAAAGAATTAGGAATCTTAAGGATCTTAATAAGCTTATTAATGAAACTGTGAACAAGTTAAAAATTGACAGAGAAGATGAGAGAGATGAGGTAGAACACAAAGAGAGGGAACCTGTTCAAGAAAATCAGGCGGAAACTAAGCAAAAAATTGAATCAGAAGAAGAGATCGAACAAAAATTCTTCATGGAAAATGGCAAAAAAATCGAAGAAGAAGCTGCTGTCTTTAGGGACAAATTTCTTAAACATGTCGTAAGATTGGATCAGCAGCGCCCTGCAAAAGTTGATGCACGTCATAAAGCCTTGAGTGAAGGATTGCCTCGAGTAGAATCCTCGTCAGCCCCAATAGCAGTTGTTGACATACCTCCAGAACTTTTTGGCATCATCGGTGCTTATTGAAGATGCTAGCGCGCGCGGGGACG
>JABDBC010000004.1 GCA_013288825.1 Chlamydiota bacterium | reverse complement strand
ATGAAGGCCATTGATATTCATTGGCAATGCTTCGTAGAACCGCATCAACGAAAGCAACTGCATTGCCTGCATTGATCATAACTACAGCTCCTTGTTTCAAATAAGGAAAGCTGACAAATCCGCATGTATAGCCTCCGTACGGCCTTTAAAGCTTAATTCTAAATTTTCTCCATTTCCGTTGATAACAGGTCCAAGCCCATGCACAGCGACCTGTGGGGTCACCATGTCAATCAACAAATCTTTGTTTAAGTTGTTGAGACCATTCTCTTTAGTTAACCCGTTATGCATGGATCGAGAGTAGATAGTTCGGTATTTCTTTTATTAAATAAAATGGAACTGAGAGAACTTGATTTTTGAATGCCAATGGTTGTGTTGAGATATGAAGTCCTATTGGGACATGCTTTTTTCCAAGAAACAGGCGAAGGGAAGTGAGGCGGACTCCTTTGCTTGCTTTGACCTCTATGGGAACAATCTTTCCATGATAGTTTGTAATAAAATCAACCTCTGCATCGCCACCTTTTTCTGTTTCCCAGAAAAAAAGATGCGAGTCTAGATAACAGTCTGCATAGGCCAAAAGTTCTTGGCCTACAAACTGTTCTGCAAGCGCTCCGGCATTTACTTGATGAAATGACGTTGCTGTAAAGAGTGCAGGATCTACCTCAAGAGCACACTGCAAAAGACCAATATCAAGGAAAAGCAATTTAAATTTTTTTTCATTTTCTTCAGCCTTCAGAGGGATGCCATTTGCTCCCGTCGCATGCACAGGAGAAATGAGGTTTGCTTGATGAAGCTTTCGAAGTGCATATTTATATTCTCTTGAGGGGTTGGTAGATTCAGGATCGATCTTACTGTAGCGAAAATGCTTCGCTACTAACTCAGGACATACTTCAAAAAGCTTTTGGAGATGAGCAATTTCTTTTTTCTTACCATACTTGGCGAGATCGAGCCTGTAGATATCTAAAAGAGCCTTTTGCTTGTAAAGTGCCTCGATATACGATTGCGACTGAAGATAAGCATTTATTGCTGCCGGCATACCACCTACTAAGAAAAAATCGCGGACAAACTGCAGTAAAAGGGCATGGAAGGCATCGGAAAGAGGATTTTCTATTGTCACATTTTCTAACGCGTTATTCCACTGTCCTTGTCCTATCGCCTCTAAAAACTCTCTAAAAGAAAGAGGTTTCATATTGAGAAATCGCACTCTACCAACAGGAAATGAGATGGGAGTTTCTTCATCCTCTAAGACAAATTCAAGTAAAGAGCCTGCCGCAATGATGTGAAGGTGGGGAAGCTTTTCTTTGAAATAACGAAGGGATTTAATTGCCTGCGGACAAAGCTGAATTTCGTCGAGGAAAAGTAGCGTTGTACCGGGTTTAATTACTGTTGCATAGAGGTAGCCAAGCTGCTTTAAAATTGTCGGAACATCCAAGGAAGCAAAACAACTTATCGCCTCTGGTTTTTCTTCAAAATTTACCACAAGGAGATTTTGGAAATAGCTTTTCCCAAAATTCTCTACTGTAAAACTTTTACCGACTTGCCTGGCTCCCCTAATGATAAGAGGTGTACGATCCTCTTTTTCTTTCCATTTTACGAGCTCCTTTTCTACATCGCGCCTCATTGTTAACCTCCGATTTTCTACATTATTGTATCAAATTAGGGTGTTTTTTTATACAAAATTGTAGAAAAAAACGGTAATAACGCAAGTTGCTAGTCACCGATGGATTAAAATGGGATCAAGAAAGGACATAAGGGACAAGGGACCTAAAGGACATAAGGGACGTAAAGGACTTTAAAGGACAAGGGACATAAGGGACAACAAATGTCCTTTGTCCCTTATGTCCCTTGTCCCTTAAAGTCCTTTACGTCCCTTATGTCCTTTAGGTCCCTTGTCCCTTATGTCCTTTCCTGGTCCCATTTGAAAGCATTGCATGACTAGCAACTTGCGTTAGTATCTACAGAGCGAGCTAAATTTAGAAACAGGCTTGGGTCAAGATTATCTTCCAATTGCCAGCAAGCGGCAAGAATGAGATGCACATAGTACCACTGAATGACTTGATCGATAGGATAGCCAAAAAAATCTGAAATATATTTCAAGTCGTTATCGAGATCCTCTACACATGCCCAAGTCTCATTAATTGGAAAACCAATGACCCCTTTAGGATCTATCACGAGCCAATCAGTATTATGAGACAAAATATTATCTTGGTGTAAATCTCCATGAAGAATGACTTCTGGATGTGGAATCTTTAGTAGCTTCTCTTTCAATTTCCTTGCTTTTCCTAAATATTGATCAGGAATTCTCCAGGGTTTATCTAAAGTACTCAACCAATCTATCACGTGGGGAAGACGGTGCTCAGTTGGGATGGGCGCTCGATTTAAGTTCTTTATGATTCTACATGCAATTTGTATGGCTTCAGGATGACCCTTCAAAGAAGTGCCTGGAACGGCTCTTTGCAAAAGTAAGGCGTCTTTTTGATGATTTAATACAGTAATCCCTCCATAATCTGAAAAAGCGTTTAGAGCGGTGATTTCATTTTCTAGGCTAGCTTCATCTAAGCTTAATTTTAAAACAATTGGCTGGCTAGCCTGGTAGCCTGATAAAGTGTAATTATAGGATAAGTTATCATAAGGGGCAAGATCGCTTAAATCCCACAATTCCGCTAGCTTCGATACACGTTGTCCTAATTCGGACAACCATGTCTTTCCTCGATCTTTGTAAATGCTGAGAATGTTGTTTTCAAATCTGTTGATAAAATTTCTCCTCAAAGAGAGACAAGGCGTCTAAGATCTGTTTTTCTTGCCCCTCTAATGTTAAACTTCCATCAACGATTAGATCAGAGGTCTTTTCTTCGGGAGATAAGATGAAAAGAGGCCTTGATTTTGACAAATATTCCTCTAGTTCTTGAATCATTTTTTGCGGATTAGGATCGCTCTGATAATCCCTAATTAAGCGACGTGCTAAAGCAATATCTAGGGGCGTGTCTAAGCAGATCAGAAAGTCAACATACTTCCCCGTGGCCTTATGACAGTAGCCCAAAGGAGCATCGAACAAAATGTATTTGGTAGGAGTGAGCTTACGGCTAGTAGCTGGACAAGTAATTGTTTCGCCTTTTTTGAGTTTGTGCAACGCGTCAACAAGTTCCGGATAGACCCAAGCTGCGTAGTCCTTACTCGAGTAAAACCACTCTACATAATCTTGAGGGGCCTGAGAAATTTCATCGTAGTCATCCCAGAAAATTGTAGTTGCTTGCAAGGGTTCAGCTAGTCTTTTAATGAGACTTGACTTCCCTGCCCCAGAAATTCCGCTAATTCCAATGATAAGAGGATAGCTCTTCTTATAATTCATTTGAGATAGCTTAGCTGGTTCAAAATAAAAACGGGTCATAAGAGCTGCTCAATCCTAACAGAATTTTATTGTTTCATTTTTGTAGTTAATACTTACATTACCTCCGCAAGGAATGATAATTTGGGGATCAGTGTGTCCAAAATTCATATTAAAAATGACTGGGACATTTGATTCATAATCTTTAAGAGCATTTTTTATTGCATTTTGTTGATTGGAAATATATGCCTCTCGCCCCTCTGGAGGCTGCTTGTCACAAAATTGAGCTTTTGGATACCCCATTAAAATAGCTTTGAATCTTTTTAATAATCCTATTTCAGCTAAAGCTGTAATAAAGCGATATACAAACCCTTCCGAGGGCATTTCCTCAGAGGTTTCTATGAAGAGAATAGTGCCATCCAATTGCTCAGGAGCTGGTAAATATCTTTTGGTTGACAAATGGAGGTCGAGAACTTCAAGGCAACCACCCCATAGCCTTCCTTCGATTAGATTGTCTTGTTTGTTGTGCCAATGCCATCCTTGACTTGGGTACATCGGACGTTTTCTATCCAAATTTTCTCTGTCAGCCCAATCTAAATCTGCATCGCTATATTCTGAAGCAGCAGTTATTTGACCAATTGGTGGATTGAAAATAGCTTTTCTTATCGAGTCAACTGTATACTCCTGCATTCCACCACCCATTGCAAACTGGGTCATGATAGCTCCGCCGTAATAAGAAATAATCCTTAAATTCCACAGAAATAGATGGAGATTCGTGTTATCGCTATAACCCATAAAGACTTTTGGATTGGCTGAAATCACATCTCTGTCTAAATAAGGCAGGATCCTTATTTGATCATTTCCTCCGACTGTCGCAATAATCCCTTTGATAGAAGGATCTGCAAAGGCTGCATTGATATCATCTGCACGGGCTTTCGGGTGTTTAGAAAGATATTCTGGACTTTGCTTGGCTGTAGGAAATTCAACAATTTGCAGCTTAAAAATTTCTCTGACTCGATTCAATCCTTGTTCATATACCCAAGGGAATAGGAAGGGCATCCCAGATGAAGGAGATACTATTGCAACCTTATCTCCAGGCTTTAAAGGTGATGGCTGTTGAAATTCCATAAACGTCTCTTTATAGATTTTTGTGTAGATATACAAGCTTCTAGTTAAAATAAAGCAAATGGACATGGACAGCAGTGGACTGTAATGGACCGTAGTGGACTGTAATGGACGATGCTGTATCGTCCATTACGGTCCACTTCAGTCCATTACAGTCCACTACTGTCCATGTCCATTTGCTTTATTTTAACTAGAGGCTGGTATACAGTAGATGCAGATTGTACTTGAAAAACACGAGGATTTCCAGTTTTAACTACACTCATCACTTCCTTTTTTAAGCCTTAATCGCAAAACCATAATAGAGGAAAAATTGGTTCACATTTCTGGTAATAGCGAAAAGACGCTTTACCATCGAGTATCAAGGGAACCTAATTGTGCAACCCCTATCACCAGCCATTTTAAAGGATATAAGGACAATAAGGACTGTCCCTAGTCCTTATAGTCCCTAAGGTCTTTTGTCCCCAACTTGCACATTAAAGCCCGAAACATGTGCACAGGCCTGAACGCAGCAAAGTCGGCCTGAAAGCCTTGAGGCATCCCGCTTATCCATCAGCCTCTGAGGTCTTTTTCGACCTTGCGTTCTTCAGCTGGAGTGACAGTAGGTTGAGGGTTGTCTCCATAAATGTCATCAGTAGGGTCAACTTCTGAGAAATTTCGTACCGGGCCACTATGCCCTGATAATAATCCAAAAAACGGATCCTTGGATTGGGTTTCACGGTGATTGATCTCCTCAATAACTTTAAACAAAACGGTTTCTTTTAGAAAAGACCATCTCTTGAACCTTTCATCACCACCAGGATCACTAGTCTTGCAATGGTCTATGGTATGCTTTAGTGGGGTTTCATTCCATTTGAGCACTTGCTGAACAACATCTTGGTCTGTTCTATGATCACTTGATCTTAAAAGTATCGCCAACGCCACGGACATTAGAGGAGACTCCCCAGTCAACCGTTGTAAAGCTCCAACCACAGGATCTACATTCAAATCTCTATTTTTCCAGATTTCCTCAAGAGCTCCAGTTAGTTTATCAAGAGGCATATATATACTCCTTTAAATTTTTAAAGGACCCTGCTGCGAATTCACAGCAGGGGCTTTTGGTTGCATTCATGTTAATTTCCTTATCCACTTTGCACTACGACCTTTACCTTGAGGGATAATGGAACCCTCGTCCCTGAGTTGCCTTAAAACTAGTCGAATAGTGTCTCTACTGACGGAGGGACAAGCACGTTCAATGTCGGAAATGGAAAAAGGACCGATCATGTTTTCTATAGTCATAGAGATATGCTGGGCTTTACTTCCTTTGCCCATAGTTAAGGTGCCAACTCGTCCTTCAAACTCCTTGTAGGCCCTTAAAAGGACTCCCCAGAAATAGGTCATCCAAGGCATAAGGTTATGTTTTCCTTGGTGCCAAGCTTGAGAACTTTTTTCCAACGTTTCGTAATAACTCTCTTTTGATTCTTCAAAGATCCGCTCAAGGCTGATATATCTTCCTACCTGATAATCAAAATGATAAAGGAGCAGAAGGGTCAATAAGCGAGCTGAGCGACCATTGCCGTCTCGAAATGGGTGAATGCACAAAAAATCTAAAATAGTAGCGGGAATCACAATAAGCGGTTCTATACGCCACTCTTCGATGCTCATTTGATAGCCTTTCATCAGTTTTTCCATAGCCGAAGGAGTCTCAAACGCATTAGCAGGAATAAATCGGACACGCTTTTTGCCATCCGGATGGATTTCCGTGATTTCATTGTCTGTTGTTTTCCACTGCCCTCCAGGATTTGGAAGATAGCGATAAATCCAAGAATGGAGTTGTAGAACCACATTGAGTGAAAATGGCATATGCTTAGCAGACTGATGAATCAAATTTAAGGCGTCTCGATATCCAGCAATTTCCTGTTCCGATCGATCTTTTGGCATAGTGTCTTGAGTGATGAGTTCGGCAATACGGTGATGTGGAGCGGTAATGCCTTCTAATCGATTGGATGACTCGCTCGATTCAATAATCGCGACTTGTTGAAGACCTTTTAAAATTTCAGGCGATTGTTTGAAATAAAGCTTTTGTTTCCCCTGATACTCACCGATCGTACGCAAAATAGTAAGTTGCTCAGCTGTAAACGTTAGAGACTTTAAAAATTTTTCATCCAGTGAATGCATAATCTTCCACCAATAGGGTAAAGATCTGTTAAATAGGGTAATTTAACGATCATTTTACCCGATTTTAGAACTTTTCCCCCTGTTTTGCAAGGAGTTTTTCCAGGAAAATGTTTGAATTCTCCACAACCTCCCGAATTTCATTGGCTCGTTCAAAAGGCATTTTGCAGGCGTTTAGACATCCGATCTCGATTGTTACATTTTTTTTGTAATGCATTGAAGATTCTGTCTCAGATATACTGTTTTTTTAATTATTAGAATCACTCAATCCCTAATGTATTGACTTGGGAATAGGATTTATAAATGGAATATGGAACACATCAGATAAGTGTTATGTGAATCTTGACTTAAATGATAAGATGCACATAATACGTATATGTAAGTTATGTGCATTCTTGACTTAAATGATAAGATGCACATAATATGTATATGTAAGTTATGTGCAGGAGAAAACACCAAAGTAGTTCACTTGCATAATCTTTTCATGAATGTTGAGATCAAATCGATTGGGATTTTCAATAACGGACTCACCAGCAATACCGGCATTAAGAAAAAATAAAGAAGGACAAAGACCCATTTCACGAATCTGTTGAGATGTTTCTTCTATGTTTCTCTTTTGAGACACATCACAGGTAAAGGGAATAAAAGCGTCTCGTAACTCTTTTCTTATCTCGGAAAGCTTATTGGAAGATCTTGCAATACCAATTACAAGCCAACCTCGTTTGATAAGTTCTCGCGAAATTGCTTCTCCAATGCCTGATGAAGCTCCTGTGACTAATGCAATTCGATTTTTATTATTCAATTTCATTACCCTTATAAAACAGACTATTACTTTGATGGATAATCCTGAATGCCAAAGGATATCAGAAACGAAGAGAATTCTCTAGGGAGATTTTATCAATTTAACGCCATTAGAAATAAAAATTTAATTTTTTTATTATGGATAGATATCTTGCCAAAACCTAGCTAAACCGTAAAGATTATGTGGATGTCTTTTTTGAGTTAAAACGTATGCTATCCGTTGTTGAAAAGCAAGGCAATTTCTTCTGATCGTCTCATTCAAGCCATTACACCTTGGGGTTGAAATGTCATTTTTTCCAAAAAGTAGAACGCAGCTACACGAGCTTTTTGCTCTAGCTGAGAAGAGGTTCTGCAGAAATTGCCTATCAGGATGTCCGAGAAAACCTGTTGGATTATTTGTAACCAAATTTCTTAACCATCATAAATGATCTATGTAATCCTCCTTTCCGCCTTTTTTTTACTTCTCTCTGAAAATTAAGGACTTGAATGTTTTATTTTTCACTACATTTATTTGTTAACTCATGCTCTTTTCTCAAACAACTCTTATGTTTTTTCTGATGCTTCTGTAAAACTAACCGATAGCTTTCTGATATCAAGCTTTCAAGCTCTTTAAACGACTGTTCTGATGGATTAATGATAGCTACCCAACACATCCAACCGTATACTGGATGAGGACATAGGGTATCTAATTGAGTAAAGTCATACGACCCGTTGATGACGCCCCCTTTTGGAGGACGTGTGGGGACTGTACCAAATAATTTTAAGAATGTTGGCCTGGTAATTCCAAAATTAAAGCGGAAAACCTTATCGCGGTGTAAGGCAGATGCCTTATCATTCTCCCCGTCATTTTCTTTGATGGTGCAGAAATAGGTACCTCGTGGGCTTAGATTTTTGGGATTATAAAAAAAACTTGTTTCACCCCATGAATTTATTATTACAAGGTCATCAAATGCCCCAAGCAGATAATTAGAAATAAAAGCAGGGCTTATTGTAATCATAACGGGCACTTGACCTTAGTTCTTTTGAATTTATCTTTATTTTTCTGCTTGTATTCACTTCTTTTAGAACAACAAATCATCACACATGATTTTGTCTTTCCTGGCTTGCTTGGGATTCAAGCTGGTATGCAGAATATTGCCATGGTAGTTCAGCAGGCAATTTCATAAGCAGTTTGTGCTCTTAGAAATGTTTTCGTAAATGATAAATCTGATCTCAAATAAAGATCAATTAGACCTCCTTTAGTTTTGAGACTTCTTGCACAATCAAATCGTAGAAGTATCGATTTGGAACATGTCCCATACCGTAAAGAGGAATATACTTTGATCCCTCTATGGACATAGCAAGCATTTCACCGTGATCAGAAGGAAAAATAGGGTCCTCAGATCCATGTAAGATCAATGTAGGAACTTTTACTTTAGAAGAAACCGATCTGACATATTGCTCGGAGTTACTGCAAACAAAGAAATGATTTTTAATAGACTCGGGATTTCGTTGTCTAAGAAGAAATTCTTTATGAAGTTTTCGATACAGTTCTTCTTCAAAGGGAATTACAGCACCATTTAATAATCGCCAACATTCGACGCGTTGTTCTATGGCTTCTTCTAGATTCTTAGGTGTCTTTTCTTTGAAACTCGCTATCCATTCAATATAAAAATCTTTAGGTCTAGAAAGACTATTCTCTTCGGGTGGTAAACCTGCATAGGCTAAGTTCATAGGGCGGAAGTCGCAAGAAGTTGCCATTAAAGTGATGCTATGAACATATTCTGGAAAGTGGACCGCAATGAGCTCTGCAATGGGTCCACCCATAGATAATCCCATTAAGTGGGCTTTTTTAATTTTAAGAGAATCCAACAATCCAATAGCATCCTTTGACATATCCATTAAGTCATAAGGATTTTTCTCAAAATCAAAATGTGTGGAAAGCCCAGTGTCTCGATGGTCATACCGAATGACGTAAAATCCAACAGAGGCTAGTTTTTGACAAAGTTCGCTGGGCCATAAGATGCCTTGAGAACATGCACCCATGATAAGAAGAAGAACAGGGTCTTCTTTGTTTCCAAAAGTTTCAAACCAGATATCAATATTATTTGCTTTTGTCATATGCCCTCAAAGCCATTAAAGAGAGAATAGCGGCTATGTTTAAGAAATGTCTCATGAATTTTGACGGATTCATATCAGTTCCAAACCCCATTTAATACCATCATCATTACCATGATATCTTGAGAATTGATTTGCGATAAAGGTAAAAACTACCCTATTATAGATTAATTCCTCCAACCATATTCAGAGTAACATTCACCTCTGAGGATAGACTGCAAAGCTGCTGCATTGTACTCAATCATGTTTGAAGGCAGTTTCTCTAACGGAAAAAACTCCAACATCTCACATTTTTCAGGCTCGATGTTTCTGATCTCTCGGTCCATTAATTGACATTCGAAACATACATCTACATTCAATCGATTTGTCTTTCTGTGCATAACATGGACGACTTTAATCTCAGAGGAAACCAAATGAATTCCAATTTCCTCATGCACTTCTCGAATCATCCCTGCTGTTGCTGATTCCCCATCCTCTACGTGTCCGGCAACAAAGCCCCACATTCCATCGCAATAGCCAGTATTTTTTCTTAATTGAAACAGCACATTATTTCCTTGTTTCAAAACAAGATATGCATTCACGCTGGTGCCAGCCCGCTTTTTTGCCAAACTTGTTCGATTCTCATGTACTTCTAAGTCTATTACTGCTTTGTTCATAGATATTGCCTAAATAGTTTTGATCTGTTATTATCCCATACAAGAACCCATTATATACCAACTTGGTCATTTTGTTCGAATGATTCATCAACGAGGTAATACAATATGATTCCATTACATGAAATACCCAGAGATCCCTTAGATCCCTCCAAGACATCGCCTGTAAGGCCAGAAGCGCCGAAAATTGAATCTAAAGAAAAAGCCGAATCAAAAGATAGTGATTCCGTTATTCGAGATCTTTCACAAAAAATGAAAAGTGATGCAGCAGGGCCTACTACACCTACTGCACCGTTGCATAAAGGACGCCTCATCGTTGTGTGTGGCCCTTCTTCTGTCGGAAAGACAACTCTGACTAAGGCTTTAAGAAAGCTTGATCCAGGAATGATCGAGGAAAATGCAGATGTTATTGGATGTAAGCGAATGTATAAATTCATGCAAGACAACTATACAAAGTGGGGGGTAACAAAAGAAGATTGGGACAACCTTCACAATGTGTTAGTCGCAGGGGATGATGATTATCACTCCCATATACTCAACGCCGCAGAAAATATTGATCTTTGCACATTCAAAAGAGAGGCATCCCCAGTAGCCTGTCAACGTGCAGCTGATACAGCTAAAGCTTTACAGCTTCCAGTTTATAAAGAAGCTTATGAACAGCCTCATGATGATGTTACACTCGTAATGGACACAATACTTGATCATTTAAGTAGAGGCCATGATGCAGTTTTTGATTGTTTTATAGCTGACAAATTTGAAGGACATGCTCTTAGCAAACAAAAAGAATCAGTTAAATCCGTTCTGGTATACTGCCCATTTCATACTTTGACAGTTCTGATCGCCAAGAGAAATCAAGAAGCTCGCGATCAAAGAAAATATACCGAGATTCGAGCGAGCGTTCATCCGCTTTTCCAGTATGCTGAGTTGTTTCGGAAAAAAGGGCCTACAGATACTGCAGAAAAGATTGGTACTATTACTAGAGAACAAGTGGAAAAGGATTTTGATGAAAATTTCAATGCATGGGTTAAGAACGAGAAAGAGCGCGGGGTAAAATCAAAAGAAATCGAGCAAAAGGAAAAAGATGGGAGCATAGAGAAGGAACGAGCTGCAGGAAAGGCAGACTTGTTAAGAGCCTTTGGATTTGAGGATACAGACGAATCTATAGACTTAGTTCCTCGCAAAAAATATGATGACTGTATCGATGTGACTGCATTCCGTGACGAAGTAACGATTGAGGAGCGTGCAACAATAAATGCAAAGAGAATTCTGGGACTCTTTCCGAGAATCTCCTAGTTTTAGAAAAACTCTTTATTGAATTTTCTGCAATCGACCCTTGATATGCTTTCCACTTTCCGATAACCTCTTCAAAATATTGGCTTAAATCGGTATTCAAATATTGCTCATTCTTGATTTCGATGGCTTCAGCATCTGTCAAGACTTTACCATAGGTGATTAGCCAATCCAATTGTATGTTAGCAACAAGTGGATCAAAATTGGCGTGATCTTTTGATGTTCGAGAATATGCATATCCTACAAACGGAATATTCAGGCTGCTAGGAGTTTTTTCAACAGCAATTAAAGAATCGACCTTGTCGTCAACAAAAACAATTTTAGAGGGGCGATAACCTGTTCTTTCAAAAATTTCAAGAAGCAATTCACCCTTTTCTCTGGTATTGGTCGCGTAAATTACCCCTGCATGATAAAACTCGGCAAACAAACTGGGTAGCAATAAAAGTTCTTCAGAGAGTTGTGTCTTTGAAAAATCAATGCCGATTTGAAGCAACAGTTTTTCGGTGATAAGGTCTACATTTGGAACTTGAGAGGCATACCACTCATTCCTTCCTCTAGAGGTAAAGGCTAATGTAACTATCCCCTCGGATTGTAATTCATTAATGAGTTGAGGTGTGGATGGTTCGGGACATTTTGGTGGGACATTTTCAAAGACAAATAAAGTGAGCTCATCATGCAGTTTGGAATCAAGACGCACGCGAATAAATTTTCTCCAAGCTTGTGTTCCCAAACTTGTTTCTGTATCCATCAGCACTTCAGCAATATTGAAAAGCACCAAAGTATTATCTGTAATTTCCTCTCTGATGTCTTGAATGCTGGATGTCTTGATAATTTGGGCAGTTAAACAATCAGCTAGAAAAAATATGCTTAATAAAGAAAACACCAATCCTTTCATTGTTCACACCAGTGATTAACATAATAAACTAGCTAGGAATTTAACACGAATTAACACAGAAGTCAAGCATTTCCGTGCTAGTTGTGATGCTTTTTTCTTTACTAGAAGGTGCGAAATGATATAGTCTGATTTCTCTTTAACACCATCTGTAAGCCCTTTTACGATACGGTGCCAGACACAGCCAGAACTAAGATCAGTTAGAGAAACAATCGATAGTCTATTTTAAACAGGTTAGCGAGCTTTTTTGCCATATTTTTGCCGATTGCACGTTTACCCATTTCCATCTTCGAAATATTCGTCTGTGGGGTGCCCAGCATTTCCCCAAGCACTGCCTGGGTCAATCCTTCACGATTACGCAATCCTCGAAGTGCTACTGCCCATTTCGGTAAATCACCAAAACAATCTCGAATATAATCGTCAACCGATATCGGCAGATCAACTTCTTGAATCTTTTCCACCCGAAAACTTTTTTCAGTATGGTGGCTTTCAGTATGGTGCCTTCTCGTGTGTCCCAGCATAATAAACCTCTATAATCCTTTGCTTCTTATCTAAAATTCTCCAACAAGCTACATAGGTCGGCCTACCTTTTTCAATATGACAATGATATTCCTCTATTGCCCCCTTCATATTTGTATAATTTGGCCAATCGATACGATAGGGGCCTGAGCTTTTAATTCCATGAATAACAATGCAAAAGAAGCCGCTGCTTCCTGAGGCAATATTTTGGGCGATTTTTTTGCTTGACCAATGATGTTCACAGTCCACAGTGCGCTTGTCATAATCTTATTATAGATCAGAAAGCGATCTCTTGCAAGGCAATTTATTTGAAAAACAACAATTCCCGCTAAATCCAGGGCGCTCAAGCAAAAACTGACAAATCTATACCTACATTTCGGGGTCTGTGACACTTTTTTCTTTACTAAGCGGTAAGAATAATGTAGTCTGATTTCTACTTAACACCATTAACATTTAAAAGGAAAGCTTATGAGATTTCGATCGTCTTGCTTATTGTTATTAGCAATTTTTTTACCTTTTAACTCCAAGGGTGAATCAACTGAAGAGTTATCACAAAAAATTTATATTTCTTCAACAGACTTGCAAATTACAGATCATGGAATATTTTTGTACAATGTTGATGAGGGTTATTTACCTGTGGATGCTGTTTTCTCCGATAATTGCGGGCTGTATATCATTGAATTAAGAAAACCAAGTGAAGCTGATAACAAATGCCCCAATAAACATCAAATTTATTGCTGGAAATGTCTAGGCTGTGCAGTGTCTATCTGCAAATTTAGATGCAAGTGCGTCGAATGGCCATTTCAGGTTAGCGAATGAAATATTATTTTTTAACACTAGCTATCTTTGTAATTAGTGGTGTCTTTGGACAAACCAAACCACTCTCCAATGTGGAGAAAACATCTCTTAAAACTTTTCTACGGGTTCTGATAGAAGATTCTGAAGCTGGCTATGTCCTTTTTGATAAGAAGCCTGTTTGTATTCATGCATACTACTTCAAAGACCCATTTTGCGTCAGCTCAGAGAATCATAGAGAAGCGGTTGCTTTGAGAGAAGGGGCTCTAATATGGAGAAAATTAAAAAAAGAAAATTCAGATGTAATTATTCATATTAGCCAAATGGAAGATCCTCAAATTAAAGGCTATGCCCATGTATTAGTTATCAATGTTCCTTTATTTCATCATGTCATAAATGAAAATCTATCATTATTTCAATATGTTCTCGGCCCTTCCGCTAGCTCAGACAATCTTTTTAATGCTCTAATTCATGAGGATCAGCCCTTTCATGCACTCTTAAAATATGATAAAGTATTAATCGGAATTCTTCTAGGTTTTGGAACGCAAAATTCTCTATATTGCAGTAGGGTAGAAAATATTTTTGAAGCTTCTGATAAAGAGTTTCCTCCATTTCTATCACATAATTTGATTCAGCGAGAATTCGATCACGAATACCTTCCGTGTCCTCCTAGCTTCGGATTCAAAACGACTAAAGAGGAAGTGGATGATTATTCAGAGAAATTAGTAATATCCTCTCAGAGCCTAGAGGAAAAAAAGCCTAATTTTATTTTCGGTCGGTTAAAGGATGGGATAGATAAGACTAATAATAAAAAACTTATCTCTGACTTAGAGGACGCTCAAGCAAAAACTCAAAAGCTAATTCGTTCTGAGAATTTTGATACAACTATAATAGAAAGGATCACCGGAAGAAATGATTATTTAAACTCAAACAAGTCAATTAAATTAAAAAAAGACAAAAATGAAATTAATAAAATCATAGCTAAAGGCCTTTGGGAGCTACTCAAATATGATGACTATGAGCATTTGCCTTATTTCATAAAAGGAATAGAGAATCCAGACGCTAAAGATTTAAATGTTGAAAGACTGGCCTATTTTTCTAATTATCTCAGTGATTTTATCGAAGCAAAAGAAAATCTAGAAACAGCTAATGTATATTTTCAATTACTAGATAATAACAAAGAATTTCAATGTATTGAACCGCAAAAGCTTTTTTATAAAACCATAAAAATTGATGAAAATAATAAAAGTGTATGCAAAGGGCCTCTTGTAACACTGACATATAGCATTTATTCTCCCTTAGGTCATTGTTTAGGACACCGTTTTGATGAAGTGATTAACTTAAAAAATACCATTCCAGGTTTTGCCCATGGGGTAAATGGAATGCTCGTTGGAGAAACAAGGGAGATCTTTATTCATCCAAGCTTGGCCTATGGGTATGATGCTTATTCTTTAGATAAATGCATTTATCTCAAAGCTATTGTGACATTGAAGGGTGTACACAATGAGGAGCTCTTACCAAAAATCAAATATCTAAATATAGATTTTCTTTTAGATCCTGAAGTATTAAAATCGCAAGAAATAAATTATAGAAATGCACTTATGGTAAAGGGCGCCATCATTGCCTCTCATTTGAAAAAATGTAAGGATATAGATCTTTTACAGATTAAAGATTATTTAAATAAATTTTATTCAAATAATGAGCCACATTGGCCAACAACACAAGCTGAACAGGATCTCATTAACCATGTGCATCGGACTATTTATTGGCCATTTCCTGAAGGGGATGTACATAGAAATTGACATAGAAATACTTGGACGTCAGGATCTTCTATGTTGAAAATTGAATATCTCAAAATGTTGAATTTGGACCGAATATTAACAAAACTTTTTCTACAAATCTCCCGCCTGAACGGTCCTCCTATGCCTATCTGACCCAATCCGATAATTCTTTAAATACCCCAACCTCAAACCATTGCTTTCTATTGCCTATGACATAAATAGCCTCTTTCGCACGTGTGACAGCGACATTAAGCAAGTTGGGCTTTGACCCAGCCCATTTGCGTGCTCCACTATGGTCCTTGGATGGTGCTCCTAAGACAAAAATGACAGCCTCAGCTTCTCGCCCCTGCATTACATGAACCGTTCCCACCCTATCGGAAACCCACTCAGAGTCCTCATTCTCTCCCCATGCATACAGAATACGACTTTCTTTTATCACTTTGCGAATATGCTCTCCAACAATCCGAAATGGGGTGACGACAAATAAATCTGGGGCTGTTGTAGCTTTAAGCTTAAACAATAACTCAAGCAATTTTTCTCCTTCTTCCTGACACCATTTCTCTTCGGATTCCGCACTTATGTCAAACCACGAAGAAGGACCAAGACAATCACGGATGGAAGACGCCCCAGATCGCTTTGCTTGCACCATTAAATGATCATAGGCAACAGCGTTAGCAATACTAAACATAGGTTCACTACAACGCCGATGTACGAGCAACGGAACTCCTACTGAACGACTACCATATTTGCTTTCGAATTCTGTAAAATAGGACGATGCACTATCAGCCAAAGTTTGAACTGATGCATTAGGTGCATTAAAACGATCTGGATCAACTTGAAACTGCTTACAGATATTTTGAGTGAGATTACTCGACAATGACACAATAGGCTCAATTTGCATCGGATCACCAACAATGACAGCTCGCTTGGTACGCATGATAGCCCCCACAGCGGCCTGAGGAACTGCTTGACCAGCTTCATCAATCAGAAGCCAGCCTAGAGAATCTTTTGGTACAGACGTTAACAAGCGATCAATGGACGCAAAAGCTGTCGACACACAAGGCACAACTAGAAAGAATGAAGACCACAAATCTGGAATCGAAGAAATTGTGTCATCCTTCAGCACACTAGGATTTTTCAGATATTGCAGAAAGTTAGATAAATTGTGACGAAGTGGTTTTGCAGCAGCATCTATAAATGCTTTATGTAATTTGATCGCTTCAATAAACAATTGATCTCGTAATAATTGCATTTCTTGATCGCACCAGGGTGAGATTAGATGTAATCCTTCTTTGTCGAGTGATTGTTTATCCACAATCCATGGGCCCAATCTCTCCCTATATTTAAAAGATCTGATAACTTTGCTTTTTTTGTCAGAGAGAATAGCCCCATTTTTCTTCCAAGATTGTGTATACGCAGGTCTGAAAATTCGGGAAAAGAAACCTGGAATTGACTTTTGATGTTTTTCCAATAGAATTTCTAACTTTTCCAATTTTATTTCATCTTGATCTAGTGAATCTAAATACTGGATTGTCGATCGTATCTCCTCTAATTCCGCAAGCTTTGCATTGCAACGTGCTAATAGCGTTCGGAAATCCTTACGTGCTTGATTCCAGCGGCTTAATGCTTCTTTATCGCTACGAGGTGGATTGTTTTCTTGGACAATTTTTGGAGGCCTTGTCGCTATAATTTCTTTGCCTTTGGGATCTTTCACCTTAAGAATCTGAGGCGTTCCAGAAGCCTCTCTTAAATATCTTTCGAATCCAACCTCTTCATCCCACCAGAACGTTTGTGCAAAATGAGACCGGTTTTTACCGTTTCCTAGAACTGCAGAAATGAGCCCCCAACTCTCACATGCGTACAATTTATCTGATAAGATTTTAAAATAGCGTAAAGCATCTGCATCGTCAGCTATTACTTTCAACTTTGGAAATTCCATACTAATATTCTCAACGGCCTTGTTATTCGAGGAGGCGACAAACATCTCAAAGCCTTTCAATTTCTCATCTAATGAAAAAAGATCAAACCACCCTTGACCAGCTTTTAATTTTTTATTGGTTGAGGTGAAGGCCGAGGAGGGTTTATCGAATGTACACATTGCTTCAGCTCTTTGGGTAAGCAGTCCTGCAATGACATCTCGCAACAAAGTCGTTTTCCCCGTTCCAGGGGGACCATTAATGGCTAGAATTCCGCCATTTTTTAGTTTATTCAGAGCTAGATTGACCGCGGCTTGTTGTAAAAGGACTAAAGGATGGCGCCCCATTCCTGGCCATCGGGCCGGAGGAATAAATTTAGGCGAAACAGCTGCTTCTAAAGAAGATTTATCGTTAAGAATGTCATTTCGAATAGAAGGAGTGTTTATGCCTAGATATCGTTCCAAATTTTTTGAAGCTTTACCATTTGCAATATCACTACTTGCTCTTCTGAGATCCTCCAGATAAAAGCTATTTAGGAGCATGGGTAAGAGGGATTCTTGTTTTTTGTTGTCTGACTCATTTTCCTTGATAACGAAATGTTTATTATTTACAAACTCTGCGGGTATTTCGAGGAGATCAATTAGTAAATGATAAGCCTCTTGTATGATATGCCTATCAAGAGGAATATCCTTCTCATCTGAATCAATTCGGCGTAGAAATTTATCAAGTTTGTTTAATAGATATTCTTCTGCTGCTATCCAATCCCCTATTTCTTTCAAATTTCCCTTTAAAGCAAGGGCTATCCCCCAAGCAAAACTGGAGATTGAAATAGAAGGAGCCTTAAGCAGACAACCTCTACGATCCAAATGAACAACAGCGATTACTGCATTTGCTTTTGCTTGCGGCTTTTCGACATCCTGATCTGGATATTTTTTTAATAGCGCAGTAACAACTTGTGGGTAGTCAATTGCCCCTATTACGACTTGGTAATGTAGGTTTTTATTATCAGATATTTTTTTTATTTTTTCCCAAGGCAATATATTGGTATCAAAAGATGCAATTACGCTTTGATTTTCATTTGTAAGATCTTTCTGTTTTTGAAAAGTCTTAGGTGTCAGGACTTCTAAAGCTGTCCATGCAGATAAAACATGACAAGCTTCCTGCAAGCTTAAATTTTTTGTTTTCATTACAAATCCATTCTGTTTTTGCCTCATATAATCCTTACACCCATCATTATCTGCAAATCAAATTTTTTTTCAGTGTATTTGTTTTTCGACTCATGTCTAAAGAAAATCTCACAACACCTGCTGTTTGGGCAAGGGTAACCTACATTGACATATGCCTCCTCAATAATTTCTGAGTATGGTATTTCTGCAAGATTTGAAATGACTCATTTGTGGGTTAAAAATGAGTCATTTCAAGAAAATGTAAACAGAAATTGACTAAACAACTCACATTTTGGTGTTGCGGACGAAGTAACAGTTGCTCAAGTCATGGCAACTCTAGATTTGCCTCGATCAACGGCGGGAAGGCGACTAGCGGCCCTTGCTCAAGCTAAACTCATCATCAAAAAAGGAGCTGGACGGAGTGCTCGATATATGCGAGCACCTCCAACTTCGTAAGAGTTTGATAGCATCTTCTAAAAATTAGGCTTTGTTCATTGATTTGCTAGAGGCTGGTATAACGGACTCCAACCATTCCTGAACTTGATGAATGTCTTCTCTTGACATCCTCTCATCACCAACATGATTATATGTTATTAAGTAATATCCTCTTGGTGTAATCAGTTCTTTAATTATAATAGCGACTTGATCAGGATTCTTTTTATGATAATAAAAGTATATGATCTCATTTTGTGACTGTTTAAGAATTTCAAACACCAAATCCTCTCCAAATTCATTGCGCAATGTTTTTTTATTGGTTTCGAACATTTCTTCCAAAGAAACCCCCTTTCGATTCAGAGAGGAGGTCACCCAAATGTATGCGCCAATAGGTTCTTCGTTTTTGTGAGTCGGAGGCACTCGCCATGTCGACATCAACCCACTATTAAAAACCTGCTTCGACTTTACTTTCCAATCTTTAAATTTTCCAAAGTCGAGATGATTTTGTAACTGATCACAAAGGGATAACCCATTTTTGCAAGCAGCTTCATCAAAGGGGAGGAGCTTGGTTGATTCTTTCAACAGCGTGATGCACTTTTCTCGTTCGATAGGATCTAACTCTTTCTTTAAGAATTCAAATGCAACTACATGAATTCCATTTTTTGAATAAAACATGCGACAGATCTCGTTGGAGCTCGGATCCGAATATGAACTCTCGTAAATAGCATCAAACTTATTTTTCTCAATCAATTTCCATTTATTTTTAGAAGAACGAGCATTCTCGCTCAAGGACTCTAAAATATCTTCAAAAGATGTGCCTACAGCAAAGGTTGACTTACCGGAAAATTGAATTCGAATTAATTCAGTCCTGCTTTGAACCGCCTGATCGTAAGGGATGAATTCAATAATTCCCTTATTTTCATCAAGATATCTACTTACCTCCTTCCAATATTCATAATCAGGAAACTTAAGCAATACAGTTTCTTTTGGAAATTGATCCAATTCCTTCTTTGTGGCATAGCCTAGAATATATTCTGCAAACGCCCTCTCCGGCTGAAAAACAACACAAAAAAACAGTGATAAAAATAATAAATGTGCACTCATCATAAAAAAGTCCTGATCAATAGGGTTGAGGCAAAGGATAACCTATTTTAGCGAAAGCCTCTTCAATGGTTTCTGAGTAGGGTGGTTCACGCAACGACTGATCATGTGCATTTGCTTCAAAGTATAAAATCTTGCCACCCACAACGCGCACTTGTGCCAAATATGGAGGCAATGGTCTATCCACATTCTCATCCCAAAAGGCTAACTTAATCCCTATTTTATCAGGAGCTACATCCCCTATAGTCCATCGTGGGTATCTTTTACGCATATCCACTACGTCATTCTGAAAACCAGAGTTTGAATAAATCAATTGCAAGAACCCTTCTATAGCCTTCACTATGACTGGCCGGGCTTCATCTATAGTTAATTTCTGATTAGTCATCACACTAATATCCCAGCCACAAGTCATGTCAACAATAGCCCCACAACTAGAACCCAAAAAAACACCCTGATTTTTCTTAGCCCACGACTGCCCAAATACCTTAACAGAAGCTTCGATAGCTCTACTATTATTTAAGGCTTTCTCATTCTCATCTTCTGTCCACCAAAAGCCATAAGCCTCATTACATATAGTGGTCATTAGCAGAAAGATAATCGTTAATGCTCTATAAAAACGTTTTAAATTCATAAATTACTACCACTTGCTGCAACCAGCTTGTTTTTTTCTTCTAGCACTATTCTCACGGCTTCGACATATGGCTCTGCGTATAGAATTTGAAGAACTGGGGTCTTAGGATCTTCTGATATATATCTTAATTGTCCGTCATTTCCTACACAGATGCCTGTTATGCTTCCTAAAGGAAAATGGTTCCCTTGTTTATTAACAAATACTATTGTCACTTGAATATCATTTTCTGTAACTGGAAAGTTATGGAAGTAGGGACGTATTTTTTTGTTTTCATTATACTTTTGAATTAACCCTTCGCATACAGTAACGTATAATCTTCTGGCTTCTTCCTTGCTTATAGAGTCAAAATAAGCATAATCAATGCCTATGTGATGAATATCACAATATGTTCTTCCCCCTGATCCATAAACCTTTAATCCATATTCCTTGCGCATTTGTTTGGAGTAAGAATGTAAAATTTCATCGGCTATTTCCGAATAATTCGATGCACAAGCAAATTGGTATGGTATAAACAAGAACATCAACTGTATTAATAAAGCATTTCGTAACATTATTAAAATCACCTTGTTTATATATTTGTAAAATTTGAAAAAGCTAGGGGCTGATAAGTTCTATACACGTCACTAGCAAAGCAATGATCATTCAAATTTGAGCTTGACGAATGCACAAATTCTGTATTTCCATAACCCGTAAAGAAACCCCTTACACACCCGACAGGATCTGAAATAAATGGGATAGGATCCATGACACTTACATAATTATGAGCAGAAGAGAGATGGCGCCTATCTTTGTCTATTATCCTTGCGGGGCCATATGCGTGAACAGACATTCGCATTGTATCACTTTGTTGCATTCGACTTAAAACGCGATCTAATGTTAGTGCGCCTTGACTATGAGCCACAATACATAATTTTCCATTAGAATCCAATAAGCTGAGTTCTTGCTTTATTCCTTCTTCCAAGATTCTCTCACAGCGAACAGACACCCCAAGTTTTTGTAAGACACATTCTAATACATCAGCAACTAACCCATGAGTTGCACCTCGGCATACTAATATATTCGTTTGATATTTTTCAGAAAGAAACTTAGCTTCTGCCCTCGCATCATCTTCACTTGTGAGTATGCCAGGTGCATACACATAGCGCTCTTTCTTATTGTCTGGATAATCCCCTACCGAAAAATATTGTGAAGAATCCTCTTTGTGAAATGGTATATGCGAAAAGCCATCGCCTGCTAAGAATCTCCCACATGTTTGAAGGACGTCATGTACAACGGGTACCGGAATAAGATGAAAACCAAAGAATTGAATACTGCGTCCTGGTAACTTTGCAAGGGTTGTCAGAGCTCTCATTCCCCAATTGAAGGCTTGCTGCATTCTAGGGAAGAAGCTCGTTCGCGCTGACTCGTTCTGTGAAGCGATTAATCCGTACAAGTCGATATGAGTCAAAGGATTATTCATAACATATGCATACAAATTTGATCCAGCTTCAAATCCTTTTGGATCGGGAGTAATCCATCGGGAAATCTTGGGATCGTAATATCGCCTCCCAAAATAGACTAAGCCTGTCTCGTCATCCGTACGTTTACTTGAAAACCGCCATGGATTGCCTACAAGTGACTCACCGACCTCTTCTCCATCGGCATCAAAATTCTTTTCCTCGCCAAAAGCACTGTAACGATAGCGCTCCTGCACATCTCCGTTCTCGTCGAGCAATCCAACAACGTTGCCGTTATGATCATGTATAGGTACTGAAACTGTCCCATTGATCTCAAATGCTACTGAAGCACCGATCTCAGCGCCTTTGCCAACACCGAGTACACGCAATTGAATAATTTTCCCTGAGCTTTCACAGGCGCCAATCTCATTTTCACCAAGATAAATAAATCGAAGTTTTTCACCACTTGTAGCTGTTTTAGAGACACGTCGATGAAAAGGATCATAGCTATACTGGGTAGTTTCACCATCAACTGTTACACTGACAAGTCTATCTAGGGCATCATATTGATATTCTGTTACTTGTCCGTCCCGTTCGGTATAAATCAAATTACCGTTGCCATCATAAAAATAGCTGTCGTCACCATCTTTAAGGAGCTGATTCAATCCATTTATTTCTCGACGGATTCCATCTTTTGAAATGCAATTATAGATTGAATCACATTCATATTTATGGGAGGCTATTCCTGATTCTGACTTTAACTGATACAAGTCATCATAGCTATATTCTGAGAGGTCCTCTTCCAGCTTTACCTGGACAACATTTCCCATGACATCATAACTGACGCGTTCCAAAATAGAGGGAGCATCGATCCGAACGACTCGTCCTGAAATGCTATAGTCGACATTCATTGCTCCGCACTCGTATGGCAACATGATTTCTTTGGGCCTTCCTACGGTGTCATAGGTCTTATAATCACATCGGTAATCGTTTCGTTGTACGTTCAACAGATTGCATGCATCAAATTCATACTCAATGATTGATTGGTCTGGCAACGTCACGACGATGGGTCTTCCAAAGTAGTCATAGGTATATTCTACGGCAAGGTCATTGGCGAGTTTTTCTTTAATAAGATGTCCTTCGATGTCATAAATTCGCTCAGTTAATGTGCCTTCTAGCAGATCTGTAATGGCGATCACATTGTCATTGCGATCGTACTCGTAAACATATGACAGGGTATTGTCAGACGACCACTGGGCTTTCAATCGCCCCTTGTTGTCATATTTATAATGAATACGCTCGCCATCAGGTTTTCGGAGAGCTATCTTTTGTCCTAAATGGTTGTAATCGAAATGGGTGTGTTTGTGGACAGGACTCCCTTCACATTCATAGAGGTCATGGACTTGATGAAAACAGTCAATATTCCATCCGGTCTTGATGATCCTGTCAGGGCTGTTATTAGAAATGGCAGTCTCTATGGTATATTGTAAGTCCCCAATTCCGCTATAAAACAGCTCCTTTTTTGCGATAAGTTTACCCATCACATTCATCTTTTCTAAAGATCCAATCTTTCCTAATGCATTGTGTGTGGTGATTAGTCGATTGCCCAAGGGATCGGTCACTGTCGTTTGTAGAACATTCTGACCATAGGGATTATAAGCGGCATGGTTGTACTCGAAATGGGTCTCGGCTCCTTCAGGATCGATCATGTAGATGGGCTGTTTGTGAGCGTTGTATCTTGTGCGGGTGATTTGGGCTAGTCCAGCTTGATTGTAGTCCTTGCGCTCTATCACATTACCAGCTGGGTCGTAGACGGAACATGAGTGCTTTAACAGCTTGTCACCATCTAGAACTTTTTCTTCTATCAAGCGATCTAGATAGTCATAATTCTTTGTTGTGATTTTGCAATGGTCATCATCGTACCATTCAACGATCTGAAAGACTCTTCCGAGGGTATCGTAATTGTAGGATGTGACTATTCCTAATTCTTCTATTTCGCTTAAACGTCCCGCTGCATCGTATTTGTAATTTGTGGTTAGTCCTTCAGAATCTGTTGTGGAGATGAGATGAAACGAATTATATCGAAAACTCTCTTGGCTCAGGAGCTCCCCTTGATTGGAGTAGATTTCTTTTAAGGTGATTCGATCAAAGACATCTCGTTTATAGCGGGTGATCACCCCATTTCGACCAATTTCCCGCTTCAAAGTGCCATCTAAATTGTATTCAAAGTATTCCTTTGTAGAATCTGGGTACGTGATTTCCAGAGGTTTCCCATGGACATTAAAGCGTGTTCGGGTCACATACCCACACTGATCATGTGACGCAATGACATTGCCAAAAACGTCATACTCTTTAAATGTCGAAGTGAAACATAGAGATCCATTTTGATCCGGAATGGCCGGGAAGTAAGTTCTCGTAACTCTGTTAAGGGCGTCATAATCATATCGAGTTTCTTGTCCGAAGGGGTCTATGGATACCTCTCGATTTCCAACCTTGTCGTATCGATTGAAGGCACTCAGAATTTTCCCAGTGTCATGAACTTCATCAGAACGTATTAAGCGATTGGAGAGATCATAAATGTTTACTGTCTTGTATGTTTGTCCCGCTTGTCGTTCTTCGATTAGATTGCGATTGATATCATATTTGCGCTCTATGACTCTTCCTAATGCATCAGTTTCAGAAATAACATTGCCATATTGATCATATTCCCAGCGCAAGGTATAGCAATAGGCCCCTCGACTGTCGTAGTGATCTTCTGAAAGGGGTTTTCCTCGAGGAGAAAATGTGCGGACGATTCTCTTTAACAAAACCTCCTGACCTGTTTTCAGATCAAGATACATCTCATCTGTACGTTCAGGAACACCTACAGGGGCTTGCATTCGAGGAAAGGTGTAGGTGATTTTCCGTTGAGTGACACCTTCAAGATTGTTAACATCAGTTGTAGAACCATCATCCACGATAGTTTTGGTGAGTACTCCATAATGATCGTAAGCATAAAAATTCCTCACTCGAAAGGACCCACCTTCAGTGACAAGCTTGTAACGTAGCAAGTCTGTTCCTTCATAATAAGCATGATGAACAGCCTTTCCATTGTCCTCTAGACACATCCAAAGTAAATTCGGACTCTCAGGACTATATGAGTAATGACGATCGTAGTGTTCTGTTTTATTCTGAAAGGGATATAACTCTAGCCATACTAACGGTTCGCTATTGCCCGTGATGTTTCCATAATTTCTTTCACGAATTACGTTTCCCATAAAGTCATATTCAAAGACTTTTCCTTGAACTACATTGCCTGCGCCATCTTCGAGGCACCGTGCGACGAGATTACAAAAATCTTGGGTGCCACTTTTTCCCCAAAAATACCTTTCCTTGGAATAAAGGGTATTGTCAAGGTACTTTTCCATGTCTGTTAAACGTTGATCTTTAAAGCGGTAAACTGTTTTCTGATCCTTTGCATTGAAGACTTCTGTGTATCCACTTCGAGCAGATTGATAATCTTCTTTATCAGATGAAAATCGAGTAGCATAGTAGACAAATCGATGAGTCGTGTAAGGGGTTTCATCAGTGCCGACAGGAGCTTTTAGAGACGAAACACGATATGCACGGTAATCTTTAACATTTTTGATTTCGAGTTTTTTATCTTTTGGCGGATAATATTCGATAGCTTTAAAACGTCGATCAGGTTTTTTGATGAGCGAAATCATTGACGCATGTGTAATTTTACGCTCGATATACTCATATTGTTCCAAATAATCTTCGTCCTTGAGGACTGATTTTAGAAGAAATCTCCAAACATTTTTTTTATCCGTATTAACAGAATGAGTGGGTTCGATGGTATACAACACTTTTTGACCATCGCTGGCACTAACCACAAACGTCCGTTCACCAAAAATTTTTTCGGTAAAGTTCATGGAAGCAAATGGAACTGTTCCAGACTGATCCATAAGCGAAACAGAGTCAACATAACCTTGTGAGTCATGTTCATATACCAGTTTATGATTGTTTGGCTTAGTCTCGCTGCGTAAAACGTAATTATTATGAGGTTTTTGTCGTGTGTAGTAGAATTTTGAGCCTGATGGGCAATTGACATTGATCTCTTCTGTGTCACGATCGAAAACAATTCGGGTGTTTTTGGGATTCGTTCTGCTGCATATGGAGCCCGATCCACAGTTTGTGAGCCCAATATTTTCATCAAGTTCTAATTTTCCCCGAACAAAATTTCTCCCTTCGTAATATTTGCCCTTGTAGAGAGCTGCTCGGCCTGTCTTTTCGACAAGCAGAGCTTTCATATAGTAAGGCTTATCCTCTTCATCCTCATCCTGTATTTTATATTGGATCATCCAGGAGTCATGGTTATGTCGCCATCCGCTGATAAAATTGTTCGCAGTATAATCTGAACTAGAACAAAACCGTTCAAATACGAGGGGTTCAGGCCCGACAACGACGATATCATTTGCAGACTCCAAAAAATCTCCAGTCATGGCATTCACACAACCATCGACGAGGGCCGAAACGCTTGCCTCTAAATTCACGGCTGTTGGGAGTTCTTCGGAAGAAAAGAGGGTGGAGGCAATAATGAGGAAGGGGCAAAGAAATACAATGAGTTTCATACTTATCTTGCGCTGTTAAAGTAAAAAATTGAGTCCATTTATAGGACAATTTTTACTTTGCATGCAAGATATTTTTTTCTTATTAACGCATTACAATCACATTTTTAAGTAATTTTTTGAAAACTCTATTCAAATAAAGAGCTTGGAGATGTTGCTAAGAATGCCTCAAGTGGAATCCCTTGGTTTCAGGATTTTTACTCAATGCTTTGAGTAGTTTTACTCAATGCATTGAGTAAAGTCAAGAGTTGTTCAGAATTTTCTTGTTTTTGAGCTATTTGCAGAGAGTGTGAGTGGTACTATGGAACCATAACGCAAATTTTATGCCATATAAACTTCCTGACTTAAAAATGTTTGTAAGATTTTTTGATGGGGATGAAAAAGGGGCTGAGGAAGATCATGGATAGAGAAGAATTTCCACTCCTCACATTTATCAGGCTCAACTAATTTAATTGGTCCTTCATAACCATTCAAAAGGAAAGTAACATGAATATAATGGCGTTGTCCAAGATCGTCTGAAATAGCAACGATACGAAGATCATCTGCATGAATATCGAGTTCTTCCTTGAGTTCTCTTTTGGCAGCATCGATCAACTTTTCCTGATATTCCAGATGACCACCAGGCAATGCCCAGGTTCCGGCTCCATAACTTCCTTTACGTTTTCCAAATAAAATTTGATCCTGATTCTTAATGATGATACCACAACCTATCTTAGTAAGTTGACTACATTGCATATAATTTCCTTGTTGAAGGCAAAACGAAAGTGGGGTCTTGCATTTTTAAAATAGCTAATGCCGAATTAAATCGCGCTAAAGGAAGCTGCGAGGGAGGACAACTAATATAGTCGATTTGCTAATCTAAGTAAAACAGCAAAGAATCTAACGAGGAGGCCTGTTCTCCACAAACTCCAACCTTTAAATGAGGGCGAGTTGTTTTTCCTTTTTCGATGGCCAAGCGCATCAGAGAACCTACCCCTTTCACATCAATCTGAGTAAAGGGATCCTCTTTCAAAATGCCTTTGCTTAGATAAAGATCCATCAAACTCGCATCTAAAAAATGCGTATGCATATCATCCCGACTAAACCCATAAGTCATTTGAGTTAAGTCATTCGTACCAAAAGAAAAAAACTCGGCCTCTTCGGCTAATTTGTCGGCAATGAGAGCGGCACGTGGGGTTTCAATCATCGTTCCAAAACGAACAGAATGGACGGGAAACAAAGAGGATGATTCCCATATTTCCTCGAACCATTCACGAGCTTGTGTTAATTCTTCCTCGCAAGCAACAAGAGGAACCATGATTTCTAAATCGACTTGCATTCGCTCAAGCACACACTCTTGATAAGCTTCAAAAAAGGCTTCCATTTGTGTGCGATACAGAATGGGTTTATGTATAGCCAAACGAATTCCACGAAGGCCGAGCATCGGGTTTTTTTCTTCAATCTCGGCTTGAGGTAAGAATTCATGAAGAGGGGCATCCAAAAGGCGAACTGTAATCGGACGTCCTTCGAGAATAGAAAAAAGTCGTTTAAAGTCATCGCGTTGAATTATTTTAAGATTATCAAAGACATCTTTTTCTTGTGTAAGAATGGCACGTTGGATCAGTGGAAGATACTCTTTTCTTGTAAACATATGCTCTGTGCGGCAGACTCCCACCCCCTCAGCTCCTTGAGCAATAGCTAGAGCTAATTCTTCATAAGTATCAGCATTAACACGAATGCCTATTTTATCCTTGCGAACTGCATCCGCCCATTGAAGGATAGTTGAAAGAAAAGGTTCAGGTTTAGCAGGTAAAACTTGACATTTCCCCAACCACACTTCACCTGTTAGTCCATTTAAAGTAATGTCCTCTCCCTCAGTAATGATCATTTGTTTTTGATCTGATATCAAACTTGAAACTCCTACAACGCAGGGTTTATTCCACGTTCGGCTGATAATGGCTGCATGGCTCGCCGTTCCCCCGTGTAAAGTGAGAATTCCCTGGGCCATGCGCATTGCCTCTGTATCATCTGCTCGCGTCATGGAAAGCAAAAGTATTGCTGGAAAACCCTTTTTTGCAGTCTTTAAGACCATGTCTGATGAAAAACAGGCCCTTCCAGAGGCACAGCCAGAAGATACGCCATGTCCTTTTGCTATCAGCCGCGCTTTGTGTGTTTCCTCAATGGAGGATGAAATCAAGCGGATGATTTGGATAGGTTGAATCTTTAATAAAGCTTCCTCGGGAGATAAAATTCCTCGATGGACATCCTGAACCAATGGAAAGAGCTCATGGGAATGAGGCAATGTGGAAGATTTCATGCTTACTTATTGATTACCAATGGTTTATCGGAGTAGACGGGTGCTTCATGAAGAGAAGGATAACGATGCAAAAAGCATGGCTTCTTGACTCGAACCTGTTCATATTCACTGAATGACGTTTCGTGCTTTTTTAATTTTGTTCGTTTAAAGTTTGTAAAAACTTCCAAATTTTGTTCCTTAACATGCTTTAAAATGTCGCGTGGATGAACTCCGATATTAACTTTTTTACGCTCCAAATACTCTAATTGTAAAATAATACAATAGTTGCAGCCGATGCATTTATCTAGGTTGCGAGACCATGCATACCAACTCGACGTGCATTCTAGGAGAAGATCAGGCGTTGAAATAGTTAGCAAGTTGTAGTTGGTCTTAATTTCTTTGGAAATAATTTCTGTGCCGGTTAACATGCGCAGGAAATTTAAATCCCCCGTTGAAGCATAATCAAGAACCATAGTATTTCCATCCATGGTAAATTGATATCCAATTGGTGAGAATGAATAGTGTCTTGCAAAAAGATCATTGTTTGATCTATAACGAAGTAATGACAGAGACAAGCTAGACAGTCGATCACACAGGACAAGCCCCATGCCATATGACGAAGCGATGAATATATTGCTTGCTGGAGCCCCTCAGGGTGCTGTAATGTTGCGCGGGCTTCGCAATCGGGAAGGAATTACTCAAGCAGAATTGGGTAAACTTCTTGATATTGAACAAACTAACATCTCCAAGATGGAACTTGGTAAACGACAAATTGGCAAACAGATTGCCAAGCGCTTGGCAAAGATATTTGATACTGATTATCGTCTGTTTCTGTGACAAGAGAAGATTTGTAAAGGAAGTGGGTTGGCAACAGACGAAGCCTTTCGACATGTCAAATCCCTAGCAATGACCGATCGAATTAAATTTAATGCAATTAGGCGATTCTTAGATGAGATTGTCTATAGGGGTTTGCTGCATTTAGTAAGCGTTCGTAGTGTTCCAATGAAATCCTGGCCCTTCCTTTTTCGTATTGAGCATAGGCATTTGGAGACTTAGATCCCATACGTTCAGATACTTCTCTAACAGTTGACCCACTTTTTTCTCTTTGACGTCTTAATGAAAGTGCTAATATAAGACTATTATTGTTAGTGGTAATTCCGATTAACTTACCCTTATAAGGAACTACATTTATTTCCAGATTATCATCTACTTCGTTTGGGAAATAGTTAATTAACATTTCTTTTACCAAATCTTTAACCATTTCCAAGGCCTCTTCTCTAGTCCTCCCTTGCGTCATAGCATCAAGAGATGGAACTTCAACAAGCCAAAACTGCTTACTTTTCCAAATTTTTCCCTCTAGTTCCATATCATCCCTCCTTCTCATGTTTATAAATTCCCAGACAAGCATTTCTCGGCATTTCCAATAATCCTATCGATAGCTTCTGGGCTAATTACAAGCTCTTCTTCGCCATATTCATTGAGTCCACCTAGAATGATGCGATCACTCCAAGGGTATATAGCGACCCAATTATCTGGATCATCAGGAACACTTGGAGAAAGAGGAACAGCTTGAGAAAGTACATAGTCTATCCCATCTTGAGGCTTAAAATAGATCATTTGACCCCTCACAGGAATCAACTCTTGATCATTAAAAAGTTCGCGAGATCCCATGCTGAGGCAATTTACGATCACATCTTCTTTGAGATTCAAAATGTCCTCTAAAGTATCAAAATGCTTTTGCTCTAACACTGCCCCTTTGCTTTTTACTTTAGAAAATAGGTCTTCCATAAATAACTTTCCATCTATACCAAGCCTATAAGTTCTCCGCGCACTTTCAATTAATCCATTATCAAAATGCACAACCACTTGCTGACTTGGTGGTTTAAATGCCTCTTGAGAAATGTCTTTCATTAATCTGTAATAGGCTATAAGCTTCACTCCTGCAAATTCGGGATAATTGGCTGTACTTTTTAAAAAGCGCTTCTCAGCAACTTCTAGAAGCCGCTGATGTAACTTTTTCTTTTCTTCAGACATATCTGAGGAAGAAGAAAGGGGAGTCCAAAGCCCTGCAGCAACGTTTGATGTAAGATTGGGACTCCATTGATCGGAATAAATATGAACTTCGTAACCTTCTTCCAAAAGATCATAAGCAGTGGTAAGCCCGACCACACCAGCACCTAAGACAGCTACAATTTTGGAAGATGTTTTTTGATTATCAAGTATTTTAAGCACTTCGTTTGAAGCGCCAAAGGAAAGAGTCATTCCAGAACCCCCATAGCCGTAATTATGGATGATGAGTTTATTCTGAATCAGTTCCGATTCCAGACGCACCCCTGTCTTTCTGACAGGTCGGATTCCTACTGTGGTTCCAATCATATCCTGTCGTGATATGCTTGGCGTTTTGAGATAAACATCTTCTACACTGAAAAGAGAGACGCAAAAAAGACAACAGAAACCAATTTTATAAAGCATAAAACTCCTTTAATCTTGAAACATAATCGGTAGCATTTTTTTACAACTCTTACCATTTCATTGCCCTTTGTACAAAAACATTATAGTGACCGTCGGCCCACAGTCAAGTCAAAAAACCAATTGACCGACGGTTTGTCAACATGTTATTATTCCCATTTTAAAACTAATCAATGATAAATTAAATTCACATTCACATTATGACAACATTTGATTGACATAACTAGTATTTATTGATATAATAATCCCTTTGCAAGGAATTATTATGAGAATAATAGGCAATCGAGCTAATGATTTTTTTTGGAAGGCAGGACGGACTCCTTGTTTGGGATTCATATCTGGCCCAGCTCGAGCTGTAGGTGGCATTGTCCAAGCTGTTATTAACATAGTCTTGGCAATACTTTTAGCTATCCCAAGTTATTGTAATTCAATAAAAAAAACTAGTTCATGGCACTTTTCAAACTTGAAAAGAGATTGTTATTATGGAACAATGCATACATTGCGAGGAATTTTAGAGGCGCTTCCATTTTCCTCATTTATAATTAAAGCTATAGAACATCCAACTTCTACCAATCGAAAAATTAGACCCTTTAAAGACCATCCTTTCGTTCTTGAAGCTGTTTCCTACAGTAATATGAGCATTGTTTCCCCCTTACCAGAACCTACTCCTCCTGTTATGGATCGATCTTCGACCGAAGTTTCTGCGGATCAATCTTCGAATAAGGTTTCCTCCCCAAAAGTTTGGCAAAGTTATGGAGACCCTTTAAGCAGACGCTTGCGCAGTCATAATGATTCCAATTGTAAAGGAGGTTTGGGTGGAACCTACATCACTACAAATGAGGTGGGATTAAAGGAAGTGATGGAAGTGTTAGCGAAATTGCCTCCTGTGGCTGAAAGTTGCCATATTGGTTTCTCATCATGGTACAATTTTAATATCATGGCTATGAGGCAATCTAGTCGTGGGCTTATATGTGATTTTAATCCTCATAATAAAGCATTCATAGAAAGAACATTACAAATTATTAGACGCACATTGACAAGAGAAGATTTTGTAAAGGAAATGAGTACTTGTGTTAAACAATTAGAGGAAGAATGCATAAAAACAGTTGGCACTTCAGCCTATAACGAATGTATAAATCTCACGCTAAATGTGGGAACAGGTGAAGAAAATTTCCATGGGGCTGAAGATTTGGAAGATGAAGTCAGGCAGGAATTATTTCGTAAAGGGAGTTGGTTGGCAACAGACGAAGCCTTTCGACATATCAAATCCTTAGCAATGACCGATCGAATCGCTGCCATTACAGTAGATATTCGTGATACCCCAAAATTCAATAATATCGCCAAGTTGCTAAAAGACAATGATATTCCTATAGATTCATTATATTTGAGCAACATTTCCAAATATATGGAAAAAGAAGATAAGGCTGCCTTCAAGTCTTCTGTGAAGGCAATGACTAAGCCAGAAACAATTATTATCAACTGCCCAAAATATCGCGACGGGTATGTGGCTTCTCCTGAATCCCCAGAGGAAATAATTTTAACAATTTCAGTTCGCAGTTCTGAACAAACAGTCCGTTTTGGCAGCGAGTTTCAAACGCCTGAGGATTATGAAGGCTTATTCCCTACCGAATTTCTCTGTTACGATTCTTGATCTGTCTCAGGATTATAAACCTCTAATGTTCCGCCATTTCTTGAATCATATTTGAAGAAGATGAGAGCACAATTTTCTACTTTTGTTGCCGCTGGAATGATCACCTTGTCATCTATTTTTATTTCTTTGCCGTTATAATGTGGAGGAAGATAGACCCCTTTAGGATTTTTGTTCAGCCCTTCTAAGAGTGTAGCTATGCACCCGCCGTGCGTCGAAACTCCCACAGTGCGCCCCAGATTCTCTTGTGCGATTCTAATAAACTCCTGGTTCACCCTTTGCCAAAGCTGATAATTTGTTTCTGGTCGCGCTTCCCCTCGTTGAATGTAATCTTCAACATCGACGATGTCTTCTGGAACGATATTTTCATTTGAAACTAGTGGGTGGATTTTCCAAAATCGAAATTTGTCTGTCAATTCTTCTTCTGATGTTAGCTGTTGTTTGTCGGCATCAAGCGCTGCACAAATTCGAGCAATACCTGACTCAGTCCGCACTTTTCCATCACTCAGCTCGAATTGTCCATGAAGAATCTCTCGCAACTGTTTTGAAAGGCGTTGTTCTATGGTCACTCCATTTCTTTCAAATGCTCTCAGAACCGCTCCTGCAGTGTCTAAAGCACGATTTAGATCTGAAGTATAGATGACATCAAGGACTCCGCCCTGAACTACCAAATCGCCTAGTTTTTCTGCTTGTTTTTTTCCTTCATCAGTAAGCTCTGTCAATGCATTGTCAGGCCCGCCACCAGATAATTTATTCTCCTTATTTGCCCTAGTTTCACCATGACGCCATGCTTTGATGATGGTAATATAAGGCGAATTTTGTAACGAATTTTCTGTAGCTGACGCTAATAAAGAATCTGTGATAAAAAAGATTACCCAAATTCCAAAACATAAAAACGTTGTAATTGAAAAAATAAATTGTTTCATAAGATCCTCTTTAATATAGACTAAAGGGCATTTTGTCATATTGTTGTAGATAAAATCAACTTCTTATTGACTTATCGTTGCAGAAAAAGTCTTGCAAAGAATTTTTTATAATCTATGATAAAAATAAAACACTCAAATACAAAAGGAGACTATTATGTTAGAAAAAAAAACATTAGTACGAAAAAAAGCTGCAGTAAAACGCAAACCCGCTAAGAAGTCAACAGTTGCTAAGAAATCAACCGTTGCTAAAAAGGCAATTGCAACAAAACGACCAAAAAAACGTGTCGGAGCAGTGAAGAAGACCACCAGTACTCGAGCAAAGACTTCACCAGTAGTCAGACTTTTAAAAGAAGCTAAAAAGAAGGTTTTAAGCATTAAAAAGAAAATCACTACTTCAAAAACAAAGAAATAAAAAAACCATTAATAATGGACATGGACTGTAATGGACCGCAGTGGACAGTAATGGACGATTCAGCATCATCCATTACTGTCCACTGCGGTTCATTACAGTCTATTATTGTCCATGTCCATTATTGTCAAGAATGGCTTTTATACTCTGGCCTGACTTCTGCAGTTATCCCCTTTATCGTCTCTTGTCAATTAGAGCTTTTTTTTCTTGTTTATCAAAAATAAGGTAAGTATACTAATCTTAAAACATGAAAATAAGAAAAAATTGGTGAAATATCATGAAAATTCCAAAGGAAGAACTTATCACAATCCTAGCTGCATTCAATCCGTGGTGGCGAAAAGAATCATTCCAAGATTTGCCTACTTGGAAACGTGCGGCCTTTCATGAATTAAGCGATTGGGTAGTCAATCCACCCGTGCATCGTGCCATCATGTTATCTGGGCCTCGACAAGTAGGAAAGACGACTCTTCTTTTGCAAACCATAGAGCAATTAATCAAAAATGGAGTACCCCCTGCCAATATTCTTTACGCGACCTTTGATCATCCAATTTTTAAACTCGCAGGGCTTGAAGCAGTCCTAGAAGCATGGCGAGAGCTCGAACCAAAAACAGGAGATATTGAATATCTTTTTCTAGATGAAGCTCAGTTCATTAAAAATTTTGGAACATGGGTGAAACATCAAGTAGACTTTTTTAAGCACAAGCGAATAGTTTTTACAGGTTCTGCAATGCCTCTTATTAATTCCGGTGAAGAATCCGGAGTAGGCAGATGGCATACATTGCAGATATCTACTCTTTCTTTTTACGAATTCCTACAAATTAAAAAAATTGCATTCCTTAACATCCCTAAAATTAATCAATTGGAAGATTTATTTACATACTCGACGACTGAGTTTTATAAAATTACTAAAGCCACGCAAGACTTGATAGGACATTTTCATGAATATCTTGTTCGGGGAGGATTTCCACAAACAGCTCTCGTAGATAACGTTTCCCAAGCTCAGAGACTTTTAAGGGAAGACATTATAGACAAAGTATTAAAGCGGGACATGACAGCACTTTTTGGTGTACGAAGAGTTTTAGAGTTAGAGCAAACATTTATATACCTCTGTATGCATGATGGAGGCATTCAAGATTTGCAGACCCTGAGCAGTAATTTGGGCATTACAAAAAACACGGTTCAAAATTTTATTAATTTATTAGAAGCAACACACTTACTGTATAGACTTCCCCCTTTTGGTTATGGCAAAGAAATTTTACGTGCTCGATATAAATTATACTTAGCAGATCCAGCAATTTCACCAGCTATTCTGATGAAGGGTAAAGCAATACTCGAAGATTCTAAAGCTCTTGGGAATTCTGTGGAAACTGCTGTTTTCTCTCATGTCAAGGCTCATAGTGCCACAAACCACGCTCGCTTCAGTTACTGGAGGGATGCGAAAAATAAAGAATTGGATCTTATTATTGAAATTTCAGAGAAACTAATCCCTCTGGAAGTTAAGTATCAATCTCAAATTACCTGCAAAGATGTTCAAGGACTGGTAAATTTTTGCAAGAGTAAAAATTCAATCAAATATGGGTATGTCATCACCCAATCAGCGCAAGATATAGGAGTATTGGATGTCAGTCTATCTTCTACACAAATCATGCGCATTCCTGCGGCGATTCTTTGCTATTGGTTAGGCGAATCAGAAATTTTGCAAAAAAGCATCTTTGTTAACTCCTAAGTTTTTGATTGCTATTCAACAGTATAACCATTAAAATCCCCTCTCAAGACAAAACTTTACACTCATTTCTTAGGCTGTTTCACATTTAATATGAACGCAATTCAAAACACTGCTGCAGAACTGGTATTATCTCCAGAAGGTCATCTTTATTTAGACAGTACTTCGCAAGCTGATGAACAATTACCTGAGCACATATTCGAAAAAATACAGCTTTTGTTTGCTCATAAACCCTGCGCAGGCCTATTGCACCTTGGTATTCAAGAATTTTCCGTTGAGTTTTCTTCCAGTTTTACCTTTTGGCAATCTTTTTCCCGACAATTTATTTCACATGTTTGTAAATTAACTCAACATGTTGAAAATACAGAACTGCCCAATATTACTGCACCGCAAAATGAGGAACTTCAAAATGTGATTGACCACGCTCCTTTTATGCGAGGGGTCGAATATCTCACTGTAGAGGCACTTAAATCCATTTGGAATGGCATGACAGACATTCTAAGGAAGGAATTGCAAAACTTTTCTGGCAACCTACAGGGGTATCTGAATCAATATAATCCTCGCTGGAATCTTGTGGGACGCATTTGCTTCCATTTGGCTGAAAATAAAAATAATGATGAAAAACCATTCGCATTTTTAGCGACTTACACAACACAGCTATCTCAAGCAGCTACAACGCAACATCTGCCTCTTAAACGCGCCCTGCAAGACTATGCAGGAGAAAAAAATCATTCCGCATTATTAGCTCTCTTATTACCTGTACAAAAAGCATCAGACCAATGTCCTTTTATAAAAGACTTAGTGGATACCGGATCGATCTTTCAGCCTCTATATTGGACTGCAAAGGAAACACATCGCTTTTTAAAAGAAATCCCCTTAATGGAATCGAGCGGAATCACCGTGCGCGTTCCAAATTGGTGGAACCCACAAAAACCGCCCCGCCCCCAAGTTGTAGTAAAATTAGGCGATAATACAAAGGGACAACTTGGCCTGGACACGCTTTTAGATTTTGACATGCATCTAGCCTTAGCTGAGGGCGTGACACTTACACAAGAGGAGTTGTTGTCATTACAAGATTCCAGCAGTAATCTCGTCAAAATTAAAGGTCAATGGGTTGAGATCGATCGTGCAAAACTCGAGAGCGTCTTAACTCATTGGAATAAAATTCAGCGATCCGCAAAAAATGGACTTTCAATGGCTGAAAGTCTACGCCTATTAGCCGGGTCAGGTTCTAACTTCACAAATAATTCGAGTGTTATTGAATCAGAATCAGTGGTTGAATGGTCAAAGGTTGTGGCCGGTGATTGGTTAAAAACCATCCTAGACCAATTAAGAAACCCCCAGCATACTCCAGAGAAGTCCATTGAAAAAATATTAAAAGAACATCTTCATGGTGTATTGCGTCCTTATCAATTAGCTGGAGTACAATGGCTGTGGCTATTGTATCAGCTAAAACTGGGTGGATGCCTGGCAGATGATATGGGGCTGGGTAAAACGATTCAAATCCTCTCTCTTATGCTGATTATTAAACAACATCCGTCGGAAAAAAAATCGATTAAAAAACCTCATTTGCTGGTTGTACCGGCTTCGTTGATAGGAAACTGGCAAACTGAAGTGGCTAAGTTTGCCCCTTCCTTAAAAATCTTGGTTGCGCATAGTTCTGTCCATGGACGCGAATTCCTGTCCAGCATCACTCCTGAGCAATTAAATTCGTTCGACATCGTGATGACAACCTATGCCTTTATTCCACGACTTGCATGGTTAAAAGATATTGAGTGGAATTTATTGATTTTGGATGAAGCTCAACTTATTAAAAATCCCGGCACGAAACAGACCACAGCTGTCAAAGCGCTGAAAAGTCAGGTGAGACTCACTTTAACAGGTACACCAATTGAAAATAGGCTGGGCGATCTATGGTCATTATTTGATTTTACGTCGCCAGGTTTGTTAGGCACCCAAAAGGCATTTGCCGCATATACTAAAAATACAAACAAAGAAAACGCCCCCTCACACCATGCACATTTTATTTCAACCTTACGTGGATTAACTCAACCGTATATTTTGAGGCGTTTGAAAAGCGATAAAAAAATTATCACTGATCTTCCAGATAAAACAGAAGTGCAAGCCTTCTGCTCCCTTAGCAAAGAACAAGTACGATTGTATCAACAGGCACTGCAAGAGTTAGATGAATGGTTAAAAAATTCGGAAGGGATTCAGCGTCGAGGTCTTGTACTGGCATATTTGATGCGTCTGAAACAGATTTGCAACCATCCTTCACAGCTTTTAGGTTACGGAGAATATGCTAAGGAGTCTAGCGGAAAATTTATACGCCTTCAGGAGATATGTGAGGAAATTGCAGCTAAACAGGAAAAAGTCTTAGTTTTTACTCAATTCAAAGAAATAATACCCGCCATATCATCTTTATTAACCCAGGTATTCAAACGCGAAGGTCTGATATTACATGGTGATACAGCGATTAAAAAACGACCGGAGCTGGTGGCTAAATTTCAACAAGAACAGGGTCCCCCATTCTTTGTGTTATCACTTAAGGCAGGCGGAACGGGACTTAATCTAACACGAGCCTCTCATGTGATTCATTTTGATCGTTGGTGGAATCCAGCTGTGGAGAATCAAGCGACAGATCGCGCTTACAGGATAGGTCAAAAGCATCCCGTATTAGTGCATAAGTTTATTTGTCGAGGCACGATCGAAGAAAAAATTGACCAATTAATTACATCTAAGAAAAACCTTTCAAATGAAATGTTAGAGAATGGCAGCGAAGTATTATTAACAGAATTATCCAACGATGAATTGCTTGATTTACTATCGCTAGATATACAACGAGCGTTTAACGAGTTTTAATAGGGAGAGGATATAATATGGCATGGGGTAGAAGAAGAAGCAGATATGATGATGAACCAAGATGGCCTGTATATGTCCCTGTAGCTCAACGGAAGAAGCAAGCCGCCTCTCATCTAAAATCATTGGAAAAAAAAGGGCAAAAAACCAATCCAATAGTCATTGAAGGGCGCAACATTGCAAAAACCTTTTGGGGTAAAGCGTGGTGTGAGAATCTTGAAAGTTATAGCGATTATGAAAATCGTTTGCCCCGCGGTCGCACCTATGTACGCAATGGATCTGTCATCGATTTGCAAATTACCAAAGGCCAGGTTTTAGCTCATGTAATGGGTTCATCCCTTTACAAAATTACGATTAATGTAAAACCAATTCTGAAAGCGAAATGGGATTCTTTAGTTAAATCCTGTTCGGGAAAAATTGATTCATTAATCGAGCTTTTGCAAGGAAAGTTTTCGAAAGGGGTAATGGAAATAATTACTCAAGATGAAGTCGGATTATTTCCACAAAAGCAAGAGATCAGCATGGCCTGCTCTTGTCCAGACAGCGCAGGGATGTGCAAACACATTGCCGCTGTTCTGTATGGTGTAGGAGCATCTTTAGATGCCAAACCTGAATGGCTGTTTGATTTAAGGCACGTAAATCATCTCGACCTCATTAGCTCTGCAAACGCTAACGGAGCACTTATGCAGAATCAATCCTCTGAAAACATGCTGGAGGATAGTGATTTATCAGCTCTATTTGGCATTGAAATCGATGCTGGCAAAAATGCTTCCCTTAAGAAGAAAGGTTCAGCCCCAACGAAAACAGCCTTGAAAGAAGCTAAAGCAACTCCTAATAAAACAAATTCTATGCAGGCGAACCAGATTAAAAAAGAGACCAAACCAAAATCTCTAAAAGCAGATTTAAAAAAGGTCGCTGAGAAAAAAGTAGTTAGAAATGAGGTAGATACAAAAAAACCTGTAAAAATAATGAAGGTGAGTAAAGCGGAGACAACAGCAAGCAACACAAGGCCAAGACTTAGGCCACTTAAAACAATTGCAAGTGCAAAAGGGACCAAGCCAAAAACACCAGAAAAGCCACCAAAAAAGAAAAAAAAGAGTACATTATGATTTTGAAAACATTTGCCCTTATAGCTATACTGATGTCGTCATTCGTCACTCGAGGTTTTTCTGAAGATATGAACATTGTCACGATCGATAGTCCCTTGCACTACGTCCTAAAAATGAAAACGGAAGAGATTCAAGAAAATGAGCTTCCGCTGGCCCGAGAAATTGCTGATAAGCTATTTCAGGCATTAGAGCCGCATTTGCCCGCTGCAGGATTGGCAGCCCCTCAAATCGGTATCAGTAGATCTGTATTTATCTTTAGCTATGACCGCAATCCACAAAATCTTGTAGCTGTGATTAATCCCTCTTTCGTCCCAGTAGGAGATAAGAAAATAGAGGGATGGGAAGGTTGCTTCTCAGTCATGCTGAGCGATGGCATCTGGAAGCTCGCAAAAGTTCCCCGTTACGAAACCATCAGCGTTAGCTATATGAATCTAGAGGGAGAAATAATCGAGAAAGAGCTGGAAGGATTTGCAGCAAAAGTTTTTCAGCATGAATATGATCACCTACAAGGAATCGAAAATATTGACCGAGAAGATGCCGTTGTCAAATCTTTTGATACTGAAGAAGAAATGTTAAACTTTTTGCAAGAAGTCAAAAAAGAGGACTCTAATCATTACAAGAAGCCCAGTTCCTCTTAATAAAAAATTAAAACGCAGAGAAACGCCGCGAAGAGGGACAAGGAACGTAAGGAAGGGACCACAATAAAGTCTCTTCCTTACGTCCCTTGTCCTTTATGTCCCTTAGAGGTAATTGCAGAACTGCCAAATCATTAGGCCAACGGATATTGGTTGTGACGGCCCTCCGGGACGGTATGTGTTGGTGGGCGGTTACCCAGGCTTCGCTGACCCCTCCGGGGAGCTTCAGCCTGGGCTATTACATGAACAGGCCCTCCGGGCTGTTTGCAACATCTTTTGTTTGCTGAACCGCCTCGATATATGTAGCACAGTAAATAACAGAAGTTGCAAACAGCCCGGAGGGCCTGTTTACGTAATAGCCCAGGCTGAAGCTCCCCGGAGGGGTCAGCGAAGCCTGGGTAACCGCCGACCAACACACACCGTCCCGGAGGGCCGGCACAAACCAATAGCGTTGGCCTGATGATTTGGCACTTCTGCTATTACTTCCTACGTCCCTTGTCCCTTCTTCGCGGCGCTTTTCTGCGTTTAATTTTTTACTAAGAGGTTGCCTTCCTCAGCCTGATGCATACGCCTGTGTTACTTCAATCCGAATCAGAAGAAAGTCGGCCTCTCAAGCGCTTTTTTTCAGAACTTTTAGATTTTGCAGCAATATTCTTGAGTTTTACTGACTTTGGCATACGTGTGGCAATGCGTTTGGGCTTAACGTAATTGCGCTTTTCAACGATCCTTCGCAATTTTGCAATGCAGTCTTTCTTATTGAGGAGCTGACTTCGCTCTTTCTGACTCGTGACGACAATTCCTGTTGGAGCATGTGTAAGCCGCACAGCACTGTCAGTGACGTTGATATGCTGACCCCCTTTACCGCTGGCCCTGTAAGTCTCAACTTTGCACTCAGCAAGAAGATCCTCGTCACAAACTGGAAGCAAAATTTTAGCCATATAGTCTCCGATGTTTTAGCAACCCAAGGCATAGTCGACAGAGAAATCTGGAAAAGCCTTCTAGAGGAATAGGTTAAACCAAGGCTCTGTGAAGTGTCAACATTTCCAGTTAAAAATGGAATGGACGTAATGGAGATGGACGATAATGGACTGTAATGGACCGTAGTAGACTGTAATGGACGAAAAAAATACTGTCCATTATAGTCCACTGCGGTCCATTACAGTCCATTATCGTCCATCTCCATTACGCCCATTCCATTTTTAGCCGGAAATGCTGATAAAGTGTATTGTATCTTGTGTAATTAAATCATATATTAAATTCCATCAATATATTATATATTATAGTATTTTTTATTTGACTTTTATATTTCATATATTTTATAATAATATTATTGTTAATATAAATTATGGAGTTTTATGTGTACAGTTGATTATTCATCAGTTTTAAACATAACAGATTACTCAGAGCATACAGTGTTTTATGGCTATGATCATTGCAAATACAGACAGATAGCTGATCTATGTACTAGCGCAGGAAACCCAATTTATAACTATTATCTGTTTGGATATAACACTCCATCTGAAAAAGCACTGTGCAAGCTTTATTCTAGTACAGTAAACAAAGAACCTTCTATGCTGTCTAATGGAGGACAGTGTAAAGATGGACTCCGTTCTTGTAAAGCCAATTTGGTAAATCTTATCTTTGAAAATTACAAGAGAGCGATGGAAGGACAACCAATTATTCAACTCGTTTTTTGTATTGATATCGATGACAACCCTTTTCCTCCAAAATCCGAGTATCTGACAAACAGATACACACAAGATACAAAAAGGAGGCTTATTACTTTCTCAGAGTTAAGAAGAGCCTATAAACTCTGTTGCGAATTCTCAAACGATGAAATACGTAAAGTTGCATCAGAAACCTTTAGATTTGTAAAAGTCTCGAGAGAACAAGGCGATAAAGAGTGGATATTCCACTATTCATTGACAAAAGTTGATGCCCCATGGAGTAATAAAGATTGGGAAAGTTTATGGAAAATCCGAGAGGCTAATCCTTCTACAAAAGAAACAAAACGATTTCCCTGGAAAAAAGAACTTCAAAGATTGATAGACGAATATCATAAGAGTCGTTCTACTTGCTCCTCTACAACAGCAGCAACCTCCTCCTCCTCCTCCTCCTCTTCTTCATCGCCTTCTTTATCCTCTTCATCATCCACATCGTCTCCACCAATTCCTAGCACACCTGTCACATCGTCTTCTGATTCTGCTCCACCGTCTTCTTCAAGTTCTACAACACCGCCGGCAACCCCTTCACTCACCCCTACTGTTGTTTCAGAGGCTACCAGAGACTTCTACACCTGCGCCATCCTCTAATTGTTGTGCATGGTATATAATGTAGCTCCCCTACCGAGGTATTTGCAAAAGAGCCCATCATCAGACCGTTGGCCTGAAAATAAGCAAGGAATTTTGGAAAAAGCCTTGTTTTTTTCATAGTCATAATCATAAACTTTACAATAAATTGATAGAACCAAATTTTTACAAGGAGAAGGTAATATGGATCGCAAAGCTTCAGCAATTTGGCAAGGTGGCTTAAAAGATGGTAAAGGAACGATTTCAACAGATAGCGGCGTTCTCAAGCAAACGCAATATTCATTCTCAACGCGCTTTGAAAATGGCATAGGCACCAACCCTGAAGAACTTCTTGCCGCAGCTCACGCAGGATGCTTCGCTATGGCGTTGTCAAATGAATTGGGTAATGCAGGCATGGTCCCAAACAAACTCGAAGCCACTGCGACAATTACTCTTGAACAAGGGAAAGGTGGTTTTGCTATTACGAAAAGTCATATTGATCTGGTTGCAGATATACCAGGAGCTAATAAAGATAAGTTCCAAGCTGCTGTAAAAGCTGCTGAAACGGGCTGCCCTGTTTCAAAACTTTTTAAAGCTGAGATTTCTGTATCTGCTCGGCTTAAATAAGCAGCTGTCTTTCAGGCTGAGCACTTCTGCAATTACCTCCTTATGTCCTTTTATCCTTTGCTTCTAATGTGAAAGCGAAACGGCCTCAACATCTGGTTCCAGAGCCAAAGGACAATATCTCTCATAAACATAAATTATAGGAATAATTAACAGCACGCTCCCGCCCAAAACGCCGGCCAAAGGATAAATGGTACCATCGTACAAAGCCGCAGTAAGCCCCACAAGCCAGGCGCCAATAAGCAGTCGCATGCTCGTCAGAACACTCGCTGTGACCCCTTTGATATCTGGCAACACTTGCATCCCCTCTGGAAAGTAAAGTCCCATGCTCCAATTAGCCCCTAAAGCGTAAAGCCCCATCAAGATAGTCGCCAGGTATGGGTTGGTGGGAAACAAATATGCCCCAATTGCAAATCCAAGCCCCCCGACAATCACTAATGCAATGCCCCAGATTTTTGTTTTAGCTGTACCAAGAACAGCAATCACTGAATTAAAAGTTAAGCTGCCGATCAACCATGCTATCAGTATAAATGCCTGAAAAAAAGGAAAATGTGCCTTATCAACTCCTAATTCCATCACAAACAGAACGGATGAAATAGAAAGGAATGCGAGGTATCCTCCAAAAATGATGCTTACAAATAGCGTTACGAGCCAAAAAGGGAGGCTTGTAAGCGTGCGTTTGAAATCGGAAGCCACTCTCCTCATCTCCAAAGGTCTCTTTTTATCTTCTTGCAGTGTTTCAGGCAGGAAAAAGAGGCAAAGGAGCAAGCTTGCTGCCACGCATATCGCGATAGCTATGAAGTTCGATCGAAATCCCCACATATGATTGAGAAATCCTCCTAACAAAGGTGCCACAGCCATAATAAATGGAACAATCATATTGATGTGGTTAAGAGCTTTAATGGCATTTTTTGGGCTGAAGCCATCAAAGATAACGGCTGTTCCCAGTGTGAAGCATCCACCACTTCCAATCCCTTGTAGAAGTCTTCCAAAGAGCATTACGTCAAAAGACTGTGCAAATAAAGTGACAATACTGCCAATCAGGAAAAAGCCCAAAGCGATCAGTAAAGGTTTCTTTCGACCAAATGAATCGGAGATCGGTCCGTAAAAGGGACCGGAGATGCAAATACCAAAAAAGTTCCAAGTGAGAAGGCTTTGGATCTGTTCTTCTGTTGTTAAGAAGAACAGCATCATATCGGGAAAAGCAGGGAGATAGATATCTGTCTCAATGCATGCTGCGATAAAGATGACAATGATTAGCAATAAAAATTTTAGTTCTTTGGCGGTCATAAAAAATCCAAAGTTAGGATCTTATAAAGAATTGTATTGAGCCTGGTCTAGATGACAATTGAAGCAAAATGAGATGCGATGATAAGAAATTAGATTTATTTTATCACCATGGTCTTTTTTACAGCAAGAGTAAGATCGGGTGTGGATAAATCGCTCATTTCAAGGAACATTCCAGTGAAAAGTCCAATAAGCTTTAGTAATACCACTGGAAACTGATTCATATCCTCTACTCTGATAAGAAGTTCTTCTATTCCTATTACGCCTTCTCTAGAGCGAAGATGGTCTTGAATAACTTCAACAGCTTTCTGACGAATGGTACCTACAACCAATGGTAGTGATTCTACCCCAGCGAAACCGGAGAGATACAACACTGTCGGCTTCAAAGGATCGCTAACCCAAGCTTGAATTAGAGGCGAAATGCTTTGATCGCCGCCTGCGGCTTTGTGTGTTTTCACTAAGTCATAAGATTTTTTTTGTACTTTTTCCATCCAATCGTTTATCTGAATTGCAGTTGTGGGGCGCTTCATAACAACAAAGACAGCAAAATCTCCCCGCTGCGTGTACATTCCAGTATCAGGACCTGACATATTATTGAGCTTAAGCCATTCCTCAAAGTTCGTTATATTTGCCACTGCATAAACTTTCCTTATAAGATCATCCAAGCTTATAGGAAGAGACTTAGAGGGGGAAAAAGAACTTGACGATTCAGAACCGCCAGTAGCAGTAACATTCATAAAGATCCAAAATAAATTATTACTTTAAATAAAGATTGTATGTAAAAGTATAAAGATTTTAACTTTTTTAATAAGTTATTGTCAATAGTTCTGTAGGCCTTATAAATATGCAAAATTGAACTTGTCATCCTGGACACCAGATATTTGTCTTGACAGAGACAATAAGATCTCTAGAAGATAAGGGATCGTCAAAAAATAACCTATACAACTCCATAGGAGAAATTGCGTCTTAGCTCTCGTAAAATTACTTCTGAACAGCCCACAACAGGGGTTGTTCAGAAGTAATTTTACGAGAGCTAAGACGCAATTTCTCCTATGGAGTTGTATAGGTTATTTTTTGACGATCCCTAAGAGTTAATCGATTTTATGGTGAATTTTGAACTTTTTTAGGCTTTGTTTTAGCCTCTATGTTACTATTGTCCAGAAATAGAAGGCTCCATTTTGGAAAGTCGAAAAGACTTGATTGAGGTAAGGGGAAAATTTGTGTTAGATGAAGAAGGGCATCCAAAAACACTCACTGAAGTTTCCATAGTTCAACCGTAGGAGGCCCTCAAGGCCCCCTACTCAACCGAAGCATCATTTTGCAAGAGGAAGCCCAACTAAGTAAGCACCAATCACATTGCCGTCTTTGTCGCGAAAAACATCGTAATCAGCCATGTATTTTTTACCAAACAATTCAACAATGCCTGTGAAACGTTTTCCGTTCATCAAGTTATCGTAAGCAGGATTTGTATGGCTCAAAACAGTGCCAGCAGCATCTGTATTACTTTCAGTTATAAGAGAAGTCGATTCTCTGACAAATTCATCGCCTGATTTAACAAAAATTGTCGCAAACGCAGAGGTTCGCTGTGTAAAACTGTCTACTAGAGGAATAGGATGATCCGTTAGAAGCCAGTCACCGTTTTTCATGGCTGCAAGTCTATACTTCCCCACTTCTTCGGTATGTGTGCCGTCAAGCTTAAATTCCCCAGGCAAATTTTTAACAAATTCCGAAGCAAGTTTTTGTATTGTAGCCGTTGTGGGTGCTGTTTTATCATTTGATTCTGGAGCATTCGCATTTGCAGCAAATATTGGGCCTGCTACAACAAACATCCCTAAAAATGTCGACAAAAAAATAGTTTTTTTCATAGTAGCTCCCTATAGGTAATTATTTGCCTGAAAAGTCATCATGGTGTTAATCCATGCATGTTGCGCATTCTAGATAAGTGCTGCCACTGTTGTAAAGTCTTTTTTCTACATATCTCCGCACACATTCTATTATCGCCCTACCATAGTTGTTAGGATATTGTTTGTATACTCGCTCATATTCCGGTTTCCATTGCAAGGCGCCAAAAGGAGGTATAATACGATCCTCTCCTTCAGTATAGTCCAACTTATCCGATAAGTATGCTGTTGTATGTATGAAGAGCCGATCTATGTGAATCTGACAATTGTCCACTATTGGTAAAATCACGCGAGTTTCATTTCTAAAATTTCTGTTCTCTACACTAATGTCCAATAGCCTAATCTCAGGCAAGTCAACCCCTAATGACCCATACCAACTGACCAATATCTTCAAAAATGACGCGATACTTCCGCCTGTCCCAATCAGATCAATCACATATATATTCCTATCCGATCCCAATTGCAATGGGCACACTCCTATATCTCTCAGGACCTGTTTATAGTATGCCAATGACTTTGGCGTGGTGACATTCGACAATTGGAGTCCTTTATAGTGTGTATTTAAGCAGCAATAATCAGGAGCTCCAGAGCATGGCACTTTATAAATAATGCGAAAATTCTCATGGGTTTCATCATCGGATACTAATTCTTCAAGTGCCTCGACAATATACGCTGGGCTTTGACCGAGGCTTATCAGGTGATCTCCGCATGAAGTCCTGCGAAGGATCTCTTTGGCAGTTTGATGAATCTCTTCCAGTTCTGTTTCATTGAAATAATTTTCAGGATCAACTTTTGTCCTTTCACTGAAGCGTGTAAAGTAAAATTCAGGGAAAAAGCTTTGTGCAAAAACTGCCCTCACATAGGGATCTCCAAGGTAGTTGTCAATTCCTAAACAGGGTCCAAATATAAGCAACGCTTCTTCAGGAGTCAACTCTTCATGCAGCATCGATTGGATGAAAAATCCTCCATTCCTCAGAACATCTATTCGGGCTTTAAGTTGCATCAATATTGATTCATACTCGGGCGATAAAAAACTTCTTTCTTCGTTGGATAGTGTTTGTAACTTATTTAACAAACTATGATCCTCGGGCAATTCACCTATTATTTGAAGTCCGCTGGCTTCAGTTCCGAAGTTTTGAAAAGGTAACAGGAAAATAGTAAACAATAACAAATAGCTGGATAGTTTGAGATGTTTCCTCATTGCGATTATGCTCCTTCAGATGGGCTGTGAATATCTTTCACTGTTCAAATAATTCTTCTTCCCAAAGTACCGAACCCGATGCATCTAACAGATCACTCACTTCATCGTTGATTAATTCCTGTAATAGCTTTTGGCTAGGCGCCTGTTTTTCAAGACTCATTGTTCCATGGAGGTAACGAATTTTCTTTTCAGCTTTGACTCTCGCTTGTTTTTTTCTGATAGTCTCTAAATCGTCCTTTGGAACAATTGTGATAAGTAGGTCGCATGCCATAGCATTTAAAATCTTCTTCAGCATCGAGATATTTGTTTCGAAGCCGCAAGATTCAATTCTGGATACTGTGGATTGTGGAATTCCTGCCCTCTTAGCCAATGCTCGTTGTGACATTTTCAGCTGATTTCGGGTAAGCGTAATTAGCTGTCCTATTTCAAGATTTCTTTGGTGCTTTAATAAAGTCTTACTGGATAAAAAAATCTCTTTTAAAAGCAGCTTTTCCGATTTTTTAGGTCTCTTCATAAATCATTCTCCTTCCTCTTCTTTATGATAGCATTTAAGACATCAAAAATCAACATTTTGATGCTGTATAAGCATCAAAAATCAATATTTTGATGCTGTATAAGCATCAAAAAATGAATTTTTTACTGAGAAATTTCATACCTTAGCCTGATGCGTATCGGAATGCTAGGATTGATTAGACTTCAAACATTCCTGCCAAGTTGGTCATGTTCAGGGAATTGTAGCACTTATATTGACTTCTAAAATCCAAATGTGGTATATACCGGTATATACCAACGAGAGATTCATATGTTCATTCATGATGTTTGCAGCGCTCTTAATAATGCCAAAATTCCATATGCCATTGTTGGGGGATATGCTGTTGCCCTACATGGTGCGGCGAGAGGAACTGTGGATGTCGATATTGCAATCCATTGGACACTGAAAAATCTCGAAAATGCGGAGAAGGTCTTAAAGGAGCTTGGGCTTGTTTCCCTTATCCCTATCGATTCGAGTAGCCTGTTTCACTTTAGAGATGAATATATACAGAACCGGAATCTAATTGCATGGAATTTCTACGATCCTAAAAATCCAATTAATCAAGTCGATATTATCATCAATTATGATCTTAAGAGCGCACACACCAAAATGATCAGCACTTCTTCTGGCAAAATTAGAGTGTTATCTCTAAAAGACCTGATTGCAATGAAAAGAGCATCGGGACGTCAACAAGACTTAGAGGATGTAAAGGCCTTGGAGAGTTTATGAAAAGAAAAACAATTCAGTACTTCACTAAAGAGTATCTTGAGCGGTGTGCAAGCTTAACGCCAGATCAAATCATTGAATTTCTTGAAAATTACCGCGCTCTTGTCGCAAAAACTCCTGAAAAGTGTCAACTCATTAGCTTGAAAATAGAGCCTTCGCTTCTCAATGCTTTTAAACAGAAGGCAAATCTTGAGGGAACTCACTATCAAACAAAAATAAAGCAGTTGATGAGGGAGTGGATAATTTCTAAATGACTATATTATGCCGCTTCTCTATGAGGATGCACTTCTTTTCTTATCTTTTTGCCTTGCTGTTGCATAGTAATTTTCAAATTATAAGATGATTGCAAATTCAGCCAAAATTCAGCAGAAGTTCCAAAGAAACATGCTAACCGAAGTGCAGTATCAGCGGTTACAGCCCTCGTTCCATTCAAAATAGAAGTCACACGATTGACAGGCACAGCTAGCTGCTTTGCAAAAGCACTGGCTGAAAATCCGAGTTCATCTAGTTCGTCTTTTAGTACTTCACCGGGGTGAATAGGACGCATTTTATTACTCATAAATTTCTCCCTTATAATTATATCTTATCATGATTTTAAGCATTACGTCACGCATAAAACTTTGAATAACTTCTCGTCATGAAACAAAGAAAACTCCATTCCATGATGAGAATTCATACCGATAAATTTCATCATGGAATTAACTTTTCTTGATTCCATGATGTGATTATGCTATAGTAGAAGATATCAAAGAAGGGGTCATGTGATGGACGAAACACCGTTTTATGGAAGAAAGGAAGAGTTAGATCGCCTTAATAGATTGCTCAAAAAAAAGACCTCTAGCTTGGTTGTCATCAAAGGAAGGCGGCGGATTGGAAAAAGTCGGCTTATTCTTGAATTTAGCAAGGGGTTAAAAACATTTATTTTTATCGGCCTTCCTCCTACGGAAAAAACCACGGCACAAACACAACGAGAATATTTTGTTCAGCAAATGGAGCGGCTGTTGGGAATCCGAGGCTTAAAAGCTGACGACTGGGGGGATATCTTCTGGCATCTTTCTCAGGCAACCCAATCGAAGCAAGTTTTAGTGGTACTAGACGAAATTAATTGGATGGGTTCTTTCGACCACACATTTCTTGGTAAGTTGAAATCAGCATGGGACTTGCATTTTAAAAATAATCCCAAACTCCTCATGATTCTCAGTGGATCGATGTCCAGCTGGATAGATACCAACATCCTAAGCAGTACGGGATTTATGGGACGCATTTCATTGGAGCTGACCCTTGACGAGCTTCCACTGCCCATCTGTAACCTGTTTTGGAGAAAAAAAGCGTCTCTTGTTTCCTCTTACGATAAGTTTAAGATTCTTTCGGTCACAGGTGGTGTTCCTCGTTATCTAGAAGAAATCGATCCAGGCCTATCGGCAGAGGACAATATCTATAACTTAGCCTTCCGCAAGGGAGGTTTGTTAGTTGAAGAGTTTGATCGAATTTTTTCCGACCTATTTTCCACGCGATCCCAACGCTACAAACAAATTGTAGAACGGCTTGTGGAAGGAAGCGCTACGCTGGAGCAAATTTGCTCTGCGGTCGATCTGGAAAAGGGAGGAACGATCAGCGATTACCTCGAAGACCTAATAGAGACTGGTTATATCGTTCGAGATCACACCTGGAACATTAAAAGTAGCAAAGAGTCCAATTTATGTAAATTTCGCCTCAGAGACAATTACCTCCGTTTTTATCTGAGATACATCGAACCTCAACGCACACAGATTGAAAAAAACCGCATTGCCGCCCCCCCAGCATGGACGACCATAATGGGAATTCAATTTGAAAATTTGGTACTCAACAATTTTCATAAGGTTTATGAACTTTTAGGTTTGAATCCTAGTGAAGTGGTTTATGACAATCCCTACTTCCAACGCTCGACAAAAACACATCCTGGATGTCAGATTGATTATTTGATCCAAACAAGGTTTAACACGCTTTACATCTGTGAAATTAAGTTTTCCAAAGAGCCGATTGGGCCCTCAGTCATAAAGGAATTACGGCAGAAAATGGATCGCATCGCAAAGCCAAAGAACTTTTCCGTTCGTCCCATTCTCATACATGTGAACGGTGTCACAGATTCCGTTCTCGAAAGTGACTTTTTCGCGAAAATTATCGATTTTGGACAATTTCTGTAGAATTGACAATCTGTCTAAATTATAAAACTTTTAATTGAATTCAAAATAATTTCTAAGGCATAGCTTGAATTATTATAATGAACGGATGAATTGCACTTAAATGAGGTACTCATGGGCAATAACAATGGACTCAGTGGTCGATTGATTGGAGCTATCCTCATAGCGGGGATAGGCTTCTTAATGTACTTCATGCAGGTACAAGAAAACCCCGTGACTGGAGCGAAACAACATGTTTCAATGTCGCCAGATCAAGAGATTCGCCTAGGTTTGCAATCCGCTCCAGCAATGACTCAGAAAATGGGTGGAGAAATATCCTCAACAGATCCTCACCATATGGAAGTGGAAAAAATGGGCACCTTTCTTGTCACTCATACAGTAGCCAAAACGAGTCCTTGGAAGTTTAAATTTCATGTGATTGCTGACACAAAAACAATTAATGCTTTTGCATTACCTGGAGGTCAAATTTTCATCACGATGGGATTGTTGAATAAGCTTCAAACAGAAGCTCAGCTTGCAGGAGTTTTAAGTCATGAAATGGGTCATGTTATTGAAAGGCATGCTTCAGAACAAATGGCTAAAAGCCAATTGGGTCAATCATTAATTATGGCCGTTGGTGTTGGCGCATCCGATCCTAACCATCCCGGATATGCCATGGATGCGACCATGATAGCTTCGGTTGTCAATCAGATGATGGACTTGCGTTATAGCCGCAAGGATGAATCTGAGGCAGATATGTGGGGACTGAAATTGATGACACAAGCGGGATACAATCCCAAAGCTATGATTCAAGTGATGGAGATTTTGAAAGCCGCAGGCGGTCAGGGCCATTCTGTCGAGATGTTCCAAACACATCCGAATCCCGATATCCGCATAAAAGACATTAATGAATATCTAAAGCAACACCCTCCTCAAGATGGTCTGACGGATGGAAAAAATCTTAAGGACGTCTTTGGATAATACTAGTATCCATAGAGAAGCTTTAAGGCTAAATACCTCGTTTGTTGCTTTGCAAATTGACCTTCAGCGGAATAGCCGTCATGGCCTTCTATGTAAACTCTCAATTTATGACCGTAATATTTATCCCATTGATAGCCGATTGCGATAGAACTATCTAGCTTCCAATTATTCGTTTCAAAATTAGCAAAATACGTTGCAATATATGGGAGGGCTTGTACTTTCAAGAAGTTAATCTTTAGACAGTTAAGATAACAATTAAATCCATAGTAGACTCCATTCAATTTGACCGCATGACTATCATCAGAACGCAAAACTCTAGAAAAACCTATAAAAGTAGTCAAACTTGTGTTGAACTCATATGCGAATGATAAATCGACAATCTCCATGCTTGGGTTCACACGAACAACTTCTTCGTTTTCTAATAAAAATTCATCTCCCAAATGAGAAGATTCATGAAAAACGCGCAATCGAACTGAAAATTTGTCATAAATGTATGTCAGAGGCAACGCTCCATAATAATCGGCATTTATTAAAGATAAAGATTTAGCTCTGGCTTCAAATACAGCCCACACACAAGCTTCAATGCCCAAATATAAACTACCGCATGTTACTGATTTAAATTGGTACAGAGAAAACTGATCTCCAATCGAGACAGGCAAACAGCTAATTTTAAATATCTTATCATAAGTTCGATATCCTACCGAATACCCTACAATATGGGGCTCGGCAAGCATGGTGGGAAAAAAAGGATTCAACTCAGGTAAAAATTCCCCTTCTTCAAACGATCCGCTCACAGGCACGACAGAGTCCTGTTGATCGGCCATCAATAATGACATTGTAAAAGAAAAAATAATCAGGAAACTTAGAATTTTTTTCATAATGCCCTTTTTGTTGAATTTTGAATATTCACTCAGAGCAACGCAGTCATGATAACTTTAAAGTCATGTTTTTGACACTGAAAATATTCATGTGAAGGGAATTGAGAAAGCCTGAAGCCTCGTATTTAAATTTTTTACTTGGAAAGAAATCATAATGTGCTAAAATGCCTTACATCCCCTCTAAACAAATCTCAAAAAAAAGATTTTTTTAGGGAGGAATAAATCACGGAATTTGTCCATTCACTTAGCATGGCAAGTCTGGTTTTTTAACCTTAAGTAAAGGAGAGTATTATGAAATGTTTGAAAATGTTTTTTTCAAGCCTCTTATTGCTATTGGTCGTCTGTCAATTCAGTCAAGTACAAGCAACAAACTCGATTCCATTGCCAGTTTACCAAAATGTTATAGCAGATATCTCTTTAGCTTATGATCAAGCAATGTTGGCCGGGACTATCACACTAGATAACGGTCTCATTTTGCGTATATTAGACTACAAAACCCGCGATGACAACGTAATGAATTCGTGGCAGCCGGGGGATGTCCTAGTCTTTAAAGCAGACGTAAAAGATGATGCTCTTCTGTTGGCCACTAAAAGAATTAGTGGGCCAGATCAAGAAAAGGTTGAAGCCTACCTCATCTTTGATGTCATCGATTCTCCTGAATCAGGCCTCATGATTGCAGAAATCAATGACGACGGAAAATTCATAAGATTAAATGATAATTCAGTTTGGGAATTTAGCTGGTATAATCATTTATCTACAAAAAAATGGAGTGTTGGTGAACGTGTGCTCGTATCAGGACTAGGGGATAAAAACTCTTATGAGTTTATTAATCTAGATGCTCCTGTGACTGGAAATATAGCTTCTGCTACAGGTTCGTTTGTTGTCTATTAACGTGGTAAAAATATTCGAGGCACTTAGGAAAAAATTACTAAGTGCCTTTCTCTTACTCTCATCTTTTAGTTAAACTTCATACAGTTACAAAGGCGCTTGAGTAATGGATAGCAGACGTATAATGGCTGCATTCGATTTCTCTAAAACCTCGTTGAGATCCATCGTCAACAACTTGCGATCCTGCATTACTATCTGCCCGTCAACCATCGTCAATACAACATCGGAAGACATTGCCGAATAAACTATGCGTGTATAAATGTTATCCTTTGAATTGACTTCGGACTCATTGGGCCACGTGTGCGGCTTTCTAAAATCGAGAATGGCCAAATCAGCCTTCTTTCCAGTTTCTATACTGCCGATCTCTTCCTCTAGTCCGAGAGCTTTCGCCCCACCAAGGGTGGCCATTTCAAAAGCCCTCTGCGCACTGGGCTGAATCGTGGGATTTGCGTGAAGGCCTTTTTGAAGCAAAGCAGCTAACTGCAATTCCTTAAAGGTGTCCAAATTTGTATTGTCCGCAGCATTGTCCGATCCCATGCCAATGTTAATTCCCTTGTCAATCATAGAGGGTGTTGGGGCGATTCCAGAAGCAAGAAATAGGTTGGAAGTAGGGCAGTGAGCCACATGGGCTCCTCCTTTCGCCACCAGATCTATATCAGAAGGACTTACATGAACACAATGGGCCAGCACAGTTCTGGGATTAATCAATCCAAGTGAGTTTAAGTAAGCGACTTCGCTCATTCCGGTTCGTTTTAGGACGATTGGAGCTACATCCTTACTTTCTGCAGCATGGGTTTGAACCCTTGCTTGGTACTTTGCAGAAAAGTCAGAAGTGAGCTTCAAGAGCTCTTCAGTGCACTCATCGACTGATCCTGGACAAAAACAGTATTGAATCCGCCCTCCGGCACGTCCATCCCATTTCTGAAATAAATCCACACTTTCTTTAAAGGCCACATCCGTGGATTGAACCATCTTTTCTGGATAACCTGGTTTTAGTATATCAGTCATTCTTTTACCAGAAAAACCGCGCATACCCGTCTTTTCAATCGCCTCGAAAGCGCTATCAACATAATGAGTGGCGTTCATATCATAGATAGCGGTCGTGCCCCCTAGAAATAGCTCAGCAATCCCCAGCATGCTGGACCAATAATTGGAATCCTTATCGAGTGCAGCTTGTAATCGCAAAATAACATCCAGCCATTGTTCTAGATTTTTGTCAGCTGCCAAATTCCGAAATAGCGTCTGAGATAGGTGTAGGTGAGTTTGGATTAGCCCAGGAATGATAATTTGACCGTTTGCATCGATGACTTTGTCAACACTGTCATATTCTTTACTTAAATCTCCAATGGCTTGAATGCGATTTCCAACAACGAGAATATCTTGCTTGTATAAAACATCACGGTTTGGATTCATGGTAACAATTGTCCCACCGCGAATCAATGTTTTGGCGCTATTTTCAGTCTTCTGAAAAGGTGTCAACCCTTTCTCATCGGCTAACAAGCCGTTGCTTGAGATGTAGGCCATCAGAGTTAGAATGAAAATAATGAGATAACTTGAATAGTTGAAATTTTTGGATAAGATGTGCTTAAAAGTGTTTAACATCGAGCCTCCAGTTTTATTAAGTTAATATCACTGGGAACAGAAATTGTCAAATGCCAAAAGTCAGGATGTTTTTTTGAAATATTGGTAGATAAATATATCAAATCCGGCTAATCCGAAGTTGAACTTCAAATCAGCCGAGTTTGCAACGATCTGCTGCAAGCAATTTCAAGTATTTCATTTCTCTTGCTAAAATGTATTTTTTAGAAGAAGATTTCCTTGAGATTTCAATTAGGTTTAAGCATGATACTTTCTGACAAAACAATTAAAGATTACATTACAGCCGGAAAAATAAAAATATTTCCAGAATTTAACCTGGCAAACATTCGTCCGGCAGGCATTCGCCTCCATCTCGGCAGCGAACTTTTGATTCCTAATGCAGGTCAGACAGTAGATTTAGACGCTAATCGCGATGTCAAATTTGATCGAATAAGCATTTCAGAAAGCGACTTTACAATAAAACCGGGTCAATTTATTTTAGGCAGCACTTTGGAAAAATTCCAAGTCCCAAGAAACATTGTATGCCACGTAGAAGGGCGAAGCACAGTCGCGAGAATTGGATTAGCCCTTCATTGCACTTCAGGGATTATCGACGGTAACTTTGAAGAAGCTAGAACAATTGTTTTAGAAATGAAAAACCAAGGTCCCTTCGATATCATTTTACGACGCGGGCTTGCATTAGCCATGCTATCTTTTACGCAACTTTCAACAGATATTGAGCAAAAGACTCAAAGACAATATGCGGGTCAAGATGGCGTTGTCGCTCCCAATTTGAGATTTCAGAAAGAATAGCATTCCAAGTTCAACTGATGATCATTCAATTGAGGCAAATGAGGCAAAACTCATGGAAATACATATCGCATTCTATTTGCCTCATTCGCCTCATTTGATGCATAATTTTAGTTATATGAGGCAAATGAGGCAAAAAAACTGCAGATATCACATTCTATTTGACTCATTCGCCTCATTTGATGCATAATTAAGTTATGTGAGGCAAATGAGGAGAATGTATGAGCTTATTTCGTCATCCAGAATCAGAATCGGTTTTGTTGGAATTTAAAAGAGAAGTTCCTAAAAATGATCAAATAATTAAAACAATCATCGGTTTTTGCAATCAAAAAGGAGGGAAGCTTATACTCGGTGTCGATAATGATCGAACAATAGTAGGACTTGCTGAGGGTCAAATAAATAAGCTTCTTGAATCATTGGATCATTCTATTTATGAGGCCTGCTATCCACCCATCATTCCCTTAGTGTCTACTCAAGTGTTTGGGGATAAAACTGTGTTAATCATTTCCGTATCATCGGGGATGAGTAAACCCTATTTTAGGAAATCAGAAGGAAAAGAGAAAGGAACCTATATTCGCGTGGGTCGGAGCACCGTACATGCGACTCCTGAGATGATTGAGGAGCTAAAATGGCAATCACATAGCATAGATTTTGAAAAACTGCCAGTTTACAATGCCCCCCTTGATACCCTCGAGAATCAATTGGTTCAACATTTTCTTGATAACAGAAAGAATCAAGCATCTGCAAAAGTGACACAAGACGTCTTGCGTTCCTATTCTTTGATTGTTGAAGAGCATTCCAAACTCTTTCCCACTTATGCGGGTATATTAAATTTTGGAAAATCCCCCCAGTTTTTTCTTTCAGAAGCAATGATAATAGTAAGTCATTTTCGCGGCATAGAAGGCAGGGATGCTATTGCTTCAATAGATTGTGAAGGAACTCTTTTAAATCAATTCCAACAAGCCCATCATTTTGTTCTTAGTCGTCTTTCAAAGTCATTCTCAATTACAGCGATTGTAAGAGATGAAAAATTAGAAATACCGGAGGTTGCGTTTAGAGAGGCCTTGTTAAACTTACTGATTCATCGAAATTATCACATTCAGGCCCCCTCTAAGATTTCTATTTACGATGATCGCTTGGAATTATATAGCCCGGGAGGTTTTTCTGGACCAATTGAACAAGATCAGTTGTTAAAGGGACTGACATATTTGCGCAATCCGGCTATCTGTAAGATTTTTCGAGAAATGGGGCTTGTGGAAAAAATGGGAACTGGATTCATTAACATCTTTAAGAGTTATGAAGCTTGGGGACTTGAAAAACCTCAAATTATAGAAGGAGCAAATTTTATAAAGTGCATTTTGCCGAGGGCCTCTTCTCAATCACTTCCAATTAAGACCCAAGCTGAAGAAGGAATTTTAACTCTATTCTATTCTCAAAATGAAATTACTACCCAAGATGTGATCAATAAATTTTCGATTTCACGTGCTACGGCACAAAGATGGCTTAATTTGCTCATTGAAAAAGGATTGATTGAATCGATTGGGAGGACACGAAATTTAAGGTATCGTCGATTACCAAATGGATAACGGTATCCAAATTAGAAGTTCTATCGTAGTATGTATGATGTACTGCCCCGGTAGGGCAGTACAAAACAGAGATATACAGTTATCATTGATGATCCATCATGGACGCCCTGCATGAACTTGTGCTGGTATGGGCATTGATGGAGAATAACCATTTTTGTACATATTGGCTAATGCTAAATTCGCAACGATAGTCCCCCCTACAACCAATGTCAAAGGCCCTCCTAGTCGAGGAGAACTGGAGGAACCTGTTTGAGGTGCTTTGATTGCCTGAGATGGCACGCGACTGGAATGCCCTGAATGTTGAGGAACTTGCGCAGAAAATCTTGCAGCAAAACCCACAGAAGACCGACTAAAAGAAACGCCAGAATTTAGTGTTGAACCTCCTGTACGACAAAAGGCTGTACGAAAAGCGCTTGTGCATGGTCCTGACATAAAACATCTCCTTTTAAAAAATAAATAATTACTCTACACGTGCATCATGATTACTATATTCTTTAGTAATACTTTGTATGCCCAGCAGAACTATAGAAGATCCATTTCATTTCTTGCAAACGCAAAGAAAAAAAAAGAAATAGCATCCTTTTTTCAAAAATGTTATAGAGAGGCTTTAAAAATCGTCTAACACATCGGTTTTGGCGAGATTTAAGCAACTCATACACGTCTTTACTTTGGCGGCTCACAAGATGGCGCAGGCAGCATTTTTATCCCTGTTCCTTTTCATCACTGCCATTTGTGCAGCAACAGACCTTAAACCATGGTTTGGAAATGAATATGAGACGGAAATCCGTGCCACGGTTCTTTATCAAAACTATCATTCAATCTCCGCACCTCATCATCATGCCCACAAACGCAATGAAAATGATAGATTTACAACATTCAGTGCAGCATATCCCTTCAGAAGATACTGTGGAGAATTTGAAGTCACTTCAGCAAATACGCGGCATCAAAAATATCGTTGGGACAACTTTCGCGTCACGGGACGCCATCAATGGGCGAGTGAGATCGATGGAGATCCCTTAAGCATGGTAGCAGGGCTAACACTGACAGAGCCCTTATCTCGCGCTTTGCATGATATCAGTTCATTTCATCATGGTCATCTTGAAGGGGAAATCCATTTTTCTCTTGGGAAAAAATATGGATATCCACAGTGTTGCAAAGATTATCTATATCGATGGTGGAACGTCATTGGCTTTGGAATCGCTGATGTTGGTTCTCCTTGGGTTAGAGGGGATGCAGCCTTTGAATATAACTACGATGGCATTAATCAATTTCGCGGTTTCATCAACACTTTATGGGGATTAGGAAGAAATAATCTTCGAATTCATCGCTTTAAAGGATATGGCAGCATTGAACATAAATCTGTAGATTTGGGAATCCGCTATGGATATACCTTGGGCTGCTTTGGAACATTAAGCCTACAATATGCCCATCGCGTTTATGCTTATAACTTCCCTAAAAATGCTAACCTAGTTTTATTAGAATATTATTTCCCCTTTGGCACACAAAACCCCTCTACATATTGACAATTGGTATAAAACCGCATGACTAATAAATCGAAATACATCCACAATAGTGTAACAGCTCTGTTATTACTGCTACTATGTGGTTGTGAGCCTTTCTATGATCCAGTGATCAAAGGGGATGTACCCACTTCTATTGGTAATACATGGGATAAAAAACCAATAATAGTGAAGAAAACAGCAGAACCTTTTTTTGACATTTCCGACTTGTCGGGGACAATGCCTTTGTCACGTCTGCTCGATATGGCTTTGTATAATAATCCTGCTACAAGGGTGAGCTGGAATGCTGCACGGGCGGCAGCATATGCCTACCACGCATCCTTAAGTCCCTATTACCCAACTATAACCTATTTTGGAAGCTTAAATGCCCAAACGAATCGAGGTTCATCCTTTGCAACTTCTGGTTCAGGGATTGTCTCAAATAACACCGGCACAACCCCGACGACACCTACAACAGAAACTAACACGACGAATCTATCAAACAACCTAAATCTATCCTATTTGCTTTTAGATTTCGGAGGTCGAGATGCTACAGCAGAGTTTGCTCACCAGGCTCTTTACGCATCAAATTGGCAGCATAATTTCACGATGCAGCAAGTGATGCTATCAGTGTTGAACGCGTATACTGCCTACATAGGGAATAAGGGCCTTGTTGAAGCCTACCAGCAGGATCTTAAAGATGCCCAAATAGCATTAGAGGCAGCACAAGTGATGCGTACAGCAGGTCTTGCGACATTGACAGATGTTTTACTAGCGCAATCGAATTTAGAGCAATTCCGAACAAGCTGGCTGCAAGCGCAGGGGTCGGAACAAACTTCCTTAGGACAAATTTTGATCGCAGTTGGATTGCCACCTGATGCAGATATTTCAGTTGAAAACCTGCCTCAAGAATTGCCAGTTATAGAAATATCGGGAAACATCTCGAGCTTGCTTGAGCTGGCAAAAAAGAGAAGACCCGACTTAGGCATAGCCATCACAGCTATTAAACAGCAAGAAGCTCAACTGGCAATTTCTTATTCTAATAGCATGCCCACATTAACCGCGAATGCCAACTGGAATCAAGTCCGTTTTATTTTCCCCACAAAGCCTTCAGGATATAATGAAACAGCTGCCCTTCAAGTAAATTTTCCAATATTTCAAGGATTCTTCTTTTTGAACCAACAACGGCAATTTCGCGCTCAAATTGAAGAGGCATTAGCCAATTTGGATGTTCAGGTAGCAGCAGTATCGACTCAAGTCGTGACCAATTATTATGCATTCACGTCATCGGAAGCGGCTTTGGCATCAAGTCGTGCAGCTGTAGAATATAGTGAAAGGGCGTTTCGAGGTTTTGTGATACAATATAAGACGGGAACAGCCTCAATTTTGGACATAATGACTTCACTGACAACATTAAGCAATGCCAGAGCGCAAGAAATATTGACCCGTACACAATGGGCATCAGCATTGGCAAATTTGGCATTTTCAGTAGGAGTGTTAACAGATACCAGCGGCCATTGGGAAAGGAGTCCACCTAAAGAATTGTATCAATTACCATTACATGATAATAACCAGGGTCTTTAGATTAAAACACTTGATAAGGTAGCGCCCCTGCCGGGGCGAGATGCATGTTTGGGGCGTTACCCAGGCTTCGCTTGCCCCTCCGGGGCAACGCTCAGCCTGGGCTAAATTGTAACAGCCCTCCGGGCCGTGTGCAAAAACTTTTGTGGGAAAATGACATGGCACATAGCCCGAAAGAAATCGTAAGCAGCCCGGAATCGTGCCCACAACAGCCATTGCACACGGCCCGGAGGGCTGTTACAATTTAGCCCAGGCTGAGCGCTGCCCCGGAGGGGCCAGAGAAGCCTGGGTAAACGCCCCACACGCGTATTTCGCCCCGGCAGGGGCGCTACCTTATCAAGTATTTTAAACAAAAAACTCAGGATAATAGTGAGCAAACATAATGAGTAAAAAACTTCTATACTTTCTAATATTCACAGTATTTTTATCTTTAATGTTTGCTGGATGCAACAAAAAAAAGAGCAACGAAAAGCCTCCACCACCACGTGTGACGACAACAAAAGTAAAGCAGGAAAATATCCCGATCTATATAGACGCCATTGGACAAGTGATTTCGCCCGTCACTGTCAACATCAGACCTCAGGCAGCAGGTAAACTGATAAATGCTTACATCAAACAAGGGGCTCTTGTTGAAGAGGGGGATCTTTTATATGAAATTGACCCAAGACCTTATCAGGCTATCATAGATGAAGCCAAAGCGCAATTAGCACATGACCAAGCCTTGCTGGTATATGCTGAACAGACTGTTGAAAGGTATAAGAAAGTTGTGGAAGATGAATTTCTTTCCAAAATCACCTATGAGCAATATTTGAGCAATGCTGCAGCTGCACGCGCACAAGTAGAACTCGATACAGCAGCCATAACAGCGGCTCAGATCAACTTAGACTATTGCCAAGTCGTCGCACCTGTATCAGGCAAAATAAGCTTTTTTAACGTCGATGTGGGCAATGTTCTCGTCGTTGATGATCCTAATCAGATCACTGTCATCCGTCCATTTTCCCCTATTGACATCACATTCTCACTGCCTCAGCAACAGTTCGAACTTATCAGGCATGAGCAAGGAGATGCGGGTGAATGGAAATTCGTTGCTACTTTACCTGAGAAACCCAATTCTCCATTTGAAGGAATGACATATTTTATCGACAACCAAGTCGATCAAAATACCGGAACTATCCTTTTAAAAGGACGCTTGCCAAATAAGAATAGAGAACTTTGGCCAGGAGAATTCATTCGGGTAAAAGTGCTTTATAAAATGGCTCCAGACGCTCTAATTGTGCCTCCGAGTGCCGTTCTCATTGGGAAAGATGGTCCATACATTTATACAGTTGATAAAGAGGGAAAAGCTGCTGCGGAAAATGTCACAATCCTTACCAGAACTGAACAGTACATTGCTGTGCAGTCTTCCCAAGTTCATGCTGGAGACAGTGTCATTGTTGATGGACAAATCAATATTGCTCCAGGACTAGCAGTTACTGAGGTAGCAATCAATAACCCATGAATCCATCGGCACCCTTCATAAAACGCCCTGTGATGACAACTTTAGCGATGGTTGCTATATTATTTACAGGTCTCATTTGCTATTATTTATTGCCTATCAGCAGCATGCCTAATGTCAATTTTCCCACCATTAATGTCAAAGCCACTTTTCCTGGATCTCTGCCAGAAACAATGGCAAATTCAGTGGCTCTTCCACTGGAAAAGCAGTTCATGGCTATTCCTGGGCTTCGCATTGTCAGCTCAAACAGTACATTGGGAAACACAAGTATCGTATTACAGTTCGACATCGACAAAGATATGGAAACCGCGGCTCAAGATGTTCAGGAAGCCGTTTCTACCGCCTTACCATTTTTACCGCCGAATATTCCTTACGGACCTGTTTACCGCAAAATTAATCCCGCACAGCAACCTGTAATCTATATTGGATTAACTTCCCCCACGATGCCACGATATGACTTATACACATATGCAAATACATTGATCGGACAGCGCATTTCCATGTTGGCTGGGGTTGCACAAGTGACCACTTACGGCTCCGTTTTGGCTGTCCGCATACAAGTAGATCCCGCCAAGCTCGTCACACACGGTGTCACGCTGGATGAAGTAGCAGCAGCAGTTCAAAGTGAAAATGTGTTCCTGGCAACGGGACAACTGGATGGCAGCATTGAAGCTCCTATTATTTCAGTAAATGGGGAACTGGTTAATGCGCGGGATTACGAGCAGATGATCATTGCTTATCGGAATGGCACCCCCGTGCGCGTTCAAGATGTTGGAAGGGCTATAGAGAATTTCCAAAACAACAAAATTCTCGGTCAATACGTCGATTCCAAAGGTTCTCAACCCACGGTCCTGTTGGCAATTCAAAAAGAACCTGGCGCTAACACTGTAGCCATTGCTGATGGGATATATCAATTATTAGACGAATTGAAATATCAGCTTCCACCTGCTATTGAGACTCATGTTCTTTTTGATCACTCCATTCCTGTTCGGACAGCCATTAGCGATGCCATTATTACACTTTTTCTTGCCCTCATCCTTGTCGTGGGTGTGATTTATGTCTTCTTAGGAAAAATCGCCGATACAATTATCCCCTCATTAGTCCTTCCAATGTCCGTCATAGGAACCTTCATAGTGATGTATGCGCTTAATTTCACGTTGGATAACCTATCCGTATTGGCCTTGACACTGGCAGTGGGCTTCATCATCGACGATGCTGTGGTTGTCTTGGAGAACATCATTCGACGTGTGGAAATGGGAGAATCGCCTTTGGATGCATCCTTAGAAGGCTCACGTGAAATCGGCTTCACGATTGTTTCAATGACAATGTCCCTCCTCGCTGTGTTTATTCCCATGCTTTTTATGGGTGGATTGATCGGAAAAATCTTTAGTGAGTTCGCCATCACCCTGGCAGCTATTACAATCATTTCAGGAATTATATCCCTGACGCTCACACCTATGCTTTGCAGCCAATTCATACCCCCTAGGAATAGTCAAGGCAATCGCAAATCGAGAATGGAAAAATTTTCTGACAAGATGAACTCATCTATGCGCAATGTTTATCACAAAATGCTTCTAAGGGTCCTTGACCATCAATTTGCAGCATTAGCTATTGGTTTGCTGAGTTTAATTGCCACTGTCTTAATGTTCATGTATATCCCAACCGATTTTGTCCCAAATGAAGATGTGGGTTTTTTTGCTATCTATACCCAAGAAATGGAGGGAGGGTCCTCTGCACGAATGCTCAATTATGAAAATCAAATTCTCGAAGTAATAAAAAATGAACCTGGCATCGATACCTTCGTAGCTTTAAGCTCCATCAACGAATATCGGAAGGGGTTGAATTATATCCATCTCAAACCACAAGACGAAAGACCTCCAATCAACACAATCATCCAAAATCTGTACAAAAAATTAAGCCACATTGAGGGAGTTCAATGTTTTATTAAGAACATTCCTCTAATTGATCTTGCAATAGGACAAGAAAGCCGAGCGGCCTATCAGTTTGCCCTCCAAGGCATTAATGCCGATAGCATTTATACATCTGCTAGAAGGCTGCTTAAAAAAATGAGAGAAGACCCTATATTCCAAGGAGTCAATAGCGATTTAGAAATCGACACTCCACAAATTAATGTCAGTATATTACGCGATCAAGCTGCTCAATATGGAATAACAGCTGCTGATGTTGAAAGTGTATTCAGTCTCAGCTACTCTGGTAATTTAATATCGCAAATCCAGACTCCGATAGATCAATACAACGTCATTCTGGAGCTATATCCAGAATATCAACGCCAGGTAGAAACCTTAAATAATGTTTGGATACGCTCTCCTTTCAATTTAAAGCTGGTCCCATTGTCAGCGACAATGCAATGGAATGAGGGTTTGGGGGCTACTAGTGTCAACCATATCAATCAATTTCCAGCCGTAACGATATCCTTCAATCTTGCACCAGAGATTCCATTAGAAACTGCACTCACAAGATTAAATCAACTGACTCAGGAAGTTGTAGAACCGGGAGTTTCTGCGCAATCTATCGGTGCAGCACAAACATTTAAGGAATCTATAAAATCTTCTGGCTATCTGCTGATCATAACTGTTATTTCTATCTACATCATTTTAGGAATTTTATATGAGAGTTTTGTCCATCCCATTACCATCCTTACAACGTTACCTCCAGCTACATTTGGAGGTCTTCTTGTTTTATTGGTGTTTGGGATGCCCCTCTCTATGTATTCCTTTTTAGGGATTATTTTGCTGATAGGAATTGTGAAAAAAAATGGGATCATGATTGTCGATTTAGCTCTCGAAAATATTCGTTTGAGAGGAATGGCATCCCGAGAAGCTATAACCGATGCCTGTTTAGTGCGTTTCAGGCCTGTTATAATGACTACAATGGCTGCAGTATTTGGGGTGATTCCTATTGCTTTAGGATTTGGTGCAAACGCTGAGGCACGGCGACCTCTTGGCCTTGTCATCATTGGCGGATTATTGATCTCACAGCTTATCACCCTATTTATAACGCCAATTTTGTATCTGGGATTGGAAAATTTAAGTAACAAGATGCGCAAGCACCCGCATCAAGCTCAGACAGGAAACAACGAAGAAAAAAAGTAACAGGATATGGAGGATCGCAAGCGGCAGGATATGAAGGATAGGGGAGGGGGAGATACGTTTTTAGTTTTCCCAGATTGCAAGCAATCTAGGAAGATCCCCTGAGAAACGAAAAACGAAGTGTCGGAAAGAAAATAAAGGACCGAATAGGCGAAGAAAGTCGAAGCCCTTTATTTTCTTTCCGACACTTCGTTTTTCGTTTCTCATTGGAATTTCTTTTTCATATCGAGAGGATGCTTGCTATCCTTCTTATCCTGCCGCTTGCGATCCTCCATATCCTGTTACTTTTCTTCGAGGTGTGTTTCCTTAACTATCCTGTTGCATGTGCTTATGTATTACTAACTTGTGATTAACTTGTGATGATTATATGAATTTGTCTGCACCGTTTATTAACCGCCCCATCATGACTACTCTGTTAATGGTCGCTATCCTGTTTGCAGGCATTTTGGCTTATTTTCGTTTACCCATTAGCAATTTGCCTAATGTGACCTATCCCACTATCACTGTCAGCGTTTTGTTTCCAGGGATGACTCCAGATGTCATGGCTCATGCTGTTGCCCTTCCTCTAGAAAAGCAACTCATGGCAATTCCTGGAGCGACTCTTGTTAGCTCAAACAATACTTTAGGCAGCAGCAGCATCGTCATCCAATTTAACATCGATAAAAATATGACTGAGGCAGCTCAAGATGTGCAGTCAGCCATCATTACCGCAACGCCAAATCTTCCTCCAAATCTTCCTTACGCCCCGACATATCGTAAAGTAAACCCTGCTGAACTCCCGATCATTTACATAGGGCTCTCTTCAAAAACAATGCGCCTCAACGACTTATATACATATGCAAATAACTTTATCGGCCAGCGCATTTCCATGCTCTCAGGTGTTTCTCAGGTCACTGTTTTTGGTTCCCCATTGGCCATCCGCATACAAGTGGATCCCGGGAAATTGGTCTCTCATGATATCTCCTTATCAGAATTAGCCACTGCAATTGCCCTAGGAAATGTCAACCTGCCCACAGGACAATTAGACGGCCTAATAGAGGCTCCTAACCTTTCTGTTGATGGACAACTTGTCACTGCTGCTGAATGGGATCCCCTTATTGTCGCTTATCGCAATGGCACCCCTGTGCGCATTCAAGACTTGGGTAAAACCGTTGAGAGCTTTCAGAATGACAAAATTCATGTGGAATATGTCGACAAAGACAAAACGGAACCCACCATTCTACTAGCAATTCAAAAAGAACCCGCAGCAAATACAGTAGCAATATCGGACTCGATTTATGACCTTCTGGCTACACTGAAAAAAGAACTGCCGCAAGCGGTGGAATTAAATGTCTTTTATGATCGTTCTCAATCGATCCGCAGTTCAATTGACGATGTTAAACTGACTCTTATCATTGCCCTCATCCTTGTTGTGATAGTCATTACGCTATATTTAGGAAAGATAGCCGATACCATCATCCCTTCCATTGTGATGCCGATGTCTGTCATCGGAACTTTCATTCTAATGGATGCCTACAAATTCACTTTGGATAATCTTTCTCTTTTGGCATTGACGTTGGCTGTCGGCTTCATCATCGACGATGCGATTGTGGTCCTTGAGAATATTGTAAGACGACAGGAGTCGGGAGAAGACCGTATACAAGCATCCCTGGAAGGCTCACGACAAATTAGCTTCACCATTGTCTCGATGACCCTGTCCCTTATCGCAGTCTTCCTCCCCATGCTTCTGATGGGGGGCTTAATAGGGAAAATATTAAGCGAATTTGCTATCACTTTATCGGCCATCACAATTATTTCAGGAGTCATCTCCCTCAGCCTCACTCCCATGTTGTGCAGCCGATTCCTTCCCCAAAACAATCGGGAAGGCAAGCTTTTTCAATTTTCAACGCGCATGAACAAAAAAATGCGCGATGCCTACGGCAGAATGCTTACAAAAGTCATCGATCGAAGCTACGTAGCCCTCGCTGTGGGTCTAATTTGTTTGGTCTTAACCGTTTGGCTTTTTTATACTATCTCTATCGATTTCGTCCCTGATGAAGATGCTGGCTTTTTTATTGTCTATACTCAAGAAATGGAAGCGGGTTCTTCGATTCGAATGAGGAAATATGAGAAACAAGTCGCCGATGTGTTGAAAGCCCATCCAGCAGTTGATAAAGTCATTGCCATTAGTTCGTATTCCGAATATCGCAAAGGTCAAAACCTCGTCGCTTTAAAACCCCATAATCAACGAGCCCCTATTAAAGATGTCATCAAAGAACTCAATGAGAACTTAGCTCAAATTCCAGGCATCCAATCATTTATAAGAAATCTACCTTTGATAGACTTGGCAACAGGACAAGAAAGCCGCGGTGACTACCAGCTAGCCATGCAAAGCATCTTCTCTGATAAAGTTTATCCCTCTGCTCAAAAGTTGATCACTGCCATGCAAAAAGACCCCATCTTTCAAGGGGTCAACAGTGATCTAGAAATCAATTCGCCGCAGATTAATGTGTCCATAATGAGAGACAAAGCCTCCTCACTTGGCATTACGGCTGCAGATATCGAAAGAGCCTTCATGTTCAGTTATTCGTACAACTATGTCACGCGAATCGAGACCGCTGTGGACCAATACAATGTTATTTTGGAGTTGTTGGATAAGTATCAGATGGATTCAGATATTTTCAACTACTTATGGATGCGCTCGGCTGTATCCAATAAATTAGTCCCCATGGGGGCTGTAGCACAATGGGAAGAGGGATTAGGGGCTTCAAGCATCAATCACATCGATCAATTTCCTTCCGTCACGATCGATTTCAATCTCGCTTCAGGCTTCACCCTTGGTCAAGCTCTCAACCGACTGCAAGAGCTACAAAAGGAATTTGTAGACCCGATCATACAGATGCAACCGATTGGTGCAATACAGACCTTTCAAGAATCGATCAAAAATGCAGGATTTCTCCTCTTCATTGCGATTTTTGCCATTTATATCATTCTAGGTATGTTGTACGAAAGCTTCGTCCACCCTGTGACCGTCCTCACAACCCTTCCACCAGCTACTTTGGGAGGGTTGTTAACCTTATGGATTTTTGACTTGCCTCTCTCGATGTACTCTTACCTCGGTATTATTCTTTTGATTGGCATTGTGAAGAAAAATGGAATTATGATGGTCGACTTTGCCCTTGATAATATACGCACAAGGGGGATGACACCCCGAGATGCGATCTATGATGCCTCCTTAGCACGCTTTAGGCCGATCATGATGACAACGGTTGCAGCCATATTTGGGGCTCTGCCAATCGCTCTCGGCTTCGGCGCAAGTGCAGAATCGCGTCGTCCTCTTGGTTTAGTGATCATCGGAGGGCTTTGCCTTTCCCAGCTGATTACTCTCTTCATCACTCCAAGCCTTTATCTCGTCATGGAGAAGGTCAATAAAAGAATCCCCTGGAGGTAAAACAGAAGTTTTTCCCCTATAAATGGAATGGACTTAATGGACATGGACGGTAATGGACCGTAGTGGACTCCAATGGACAGTGTTTTATCGTCCATTACAGTCCACTACGGTATCATTTTTTCTCTTTTTTCTCTCATTTTGTAGCCCACACCAAGGTTTCGCGAGCCTGCGAGCGGAACCGCAGGTGTGGGAATCACGAGAACCGCACCTCAACCAGGGACTGGTTCTTCATTTTTTTCTTTTTCTCAATTTGTGATAAGAAAGAGAAAAAAAAGAAGAACCAGGTCCCTGGTTAAGTTTTGAGTTTTATCGCTTCCCACACCTGCGGTTCCGCTCGCAGGCTCGCGAAACCTTGGAGTGGGCTACAAAATGAGAAAAAAAAGAGCAAAAATGATATTACTTCTGCAATTACCTCATTAAGTCCATTCCATTTTTAGCACTCTATTGTGAATCTCGCAAAATTCAACACGTTTTAAAGACATGTTCACTGATTCAACATGTCCCTGAAATGTGTTGAAAATTTCGCAAAAAATGCACATGTTTTTGGAACATGTTCATTCATTCAACATGTTTTCAAAACATGTTGAAAATCACGCAAAAAATGCACATGTTTTAAGAGTAATAAGACTGGAAAATCCGTAGCGTACTACGAAATTATCTGATTTTTTCGTAGTCGACTACGAAAAAACTGGTTTTTTGATGCATAAAAACGCATTTTCGTAGTAGAATGAAATTTTAAAGGATAGAATATATGTTTCCACGATTGCTAAATGTGACAAAAAAAAGAAGCTTTTTTCTGTTTGGGGCACGAAATACGGGTAAAAGCACTTTTTTGAAAAATGTTTTCGCAAAGGAGAAAACACTTTGGTGTGATCTCCTTGATCCTGATGAGGAAGATCGCTTTTCCAGAAAACCTAATACGCTATACGAAATGGTTAAAGCTGCTCCTAAATCCATAACCCATGTTGTTATCGATAAAGTCCAAAAAATTCCAAAACTTCTCGATGTCGTTCATCGATTAATGGGTGAAACAGAACAGCTTTTTGTCATGACTGGATCTTCTGCGCGAAAATTGAAAAGAGGTGGGGCAAATCTATTGGCTGGCCGAGCCTTTGTCTACAATTTATTTCCTCTTACATCTTTTGAGATAGGTAACCAATTTAATTTAAATTTCACTCTCCAATGGGGTTCATTACCTGAGCTTTTTGCTTTTGATGAAGATAATGAACGCGATCATTTTCTCCACGCTTATGCGAATACTTATCTAAAAGAGGAAATCTGGGATGAACACTTTATTCGAAACCTCGATCCTTTTCGGAAATTTTTAGAAGTCGCTGCACAATCAAATGGGAAAATAATCAATTATTCAAATATCGCTCGAGATGTCGGCGTAGAAGATAAAACAGTTGCTTCTTTCTTTTCCCTCCTGGAAGATACTTTGATTGGCTTTTTTCTAGAACCCTTTCACAACTCCTTTCGAAAGAGATTGAGTGAAAAACCTAAGTTTTATTTTTTTGATCTCGGCGTTGCACGCGCTCTCTCACGTCGATTATCAATCCCTTTGGTCGAAAAAACCAATGCCTATGGAGAGGCATTTGAACATTTTATTATTTTGGAAATTATGAGGCTTGCAAGCTATTTTGAACCTGATTATCGTTTTTCTTATATTAGGACTCCCAGCGATGTTGAAGTCGACCTCGTTATTGAAAGACCAGGAAAACCCATTCTCTTTATTGAAATAAAAAATGCTGACGAAATTGAAAAAACAGACTTAGGGGCATTTATACGGCTAAGTAAAGACTTTGGGGAGTGTGAAGCAATCGTTTTAAGTCGTGATCCTTATTTAAAGAAAATTGATCATATCATTTCTTATTTCTGGCTAGATGGCCTTAAACATATCTTCCAGAAACATCTCATTTGAGGGTTATGGTCAGAGGTATGCTCTCGACACCCGCTGCATTGAACGCTCTAATTGAATAAGTATATGGGTGTTTTTTGCGGTTGTGGTCATTATATACAAAAGGCCCATGAGCTGAAACTGTCGCTATGCGCTTCCCCTTTCGATAAATATGATATCCCTTAACCGTAGGATCAAGACTGGCTGACCACGTTAAATGATTTATCCGATCTGTTTGTGTCAAAAATTTGTTCAGCAGAGTTTCACCTCCGAAATTCCTCGGAGGGGCCAAACCGAAAAAAGTCCCTTCTGTGCCTTTTATTGACCCATCTGGCCCTGCAATTTGTGTGCTAGACAACACAACAACAGCATAACCAAATGGACTAATGGCTGGTTCAGACTGCATAAAGTTAAATCCTGCCTCAGAAAGATCTGATGTGCGAACCCAAGTAGTGCTCCCAAATGCCAACGTCGACCCCTGAAACACAAATTGTCCACCTATATCGCTATCCCAGACAGCTACGGCATTGCCATAAGCATCAAGGACAACTTCTGGGGATTCTGACAAAAAACCAGAGTCTGATAAATTCGATATAGTGCCAAAAGCACCCGTCAAAGACAAGTATCGTGCTTGAATGAGGCTGACATTACTAATGGAATCAAAAAGATCCCAGACAATAACAGCATTGCCGGAGGGATCGACAGCGACTTCAGAAGAGATTGCGCCCACTGTAGCCGTCGATTGAGAAATATCGCCTGTGGGCATCCAAGTACCGCTTCCTGGCGCCAACGTTGCCCCTTGAACGACATTACTTACCCCATTTCCGCGGGTCCATACGACAATTGCTTTGCCTGACCGGTCAATAGCGATATGAGGATTCATCGCGTCAAGTCCTGTAGCAGATAAATCTGAAGTAGGAATCCAAGTGGTGCTATGCGCCTTTAAGGTGGCTGCTTGGATAATGTCATTGCTGCCATCAAAATGCGACCATGCAGCAACAGCATTGCCAAATGGATCTATAGCAACTACAGGATCTGCACCAATTCCTGGATCATTTGTGGAGATCCATGTACTACTCCCAAAAGGCAAAATAGCTGAACGCACAGAAATGGATACCCCATTAAACTGTTGCCAGACAGCAACAGCATTTCCAGCTGGGTCGACAGCGACTTCAGGAAACAAAGAGAGATTCACAGTGGTCGATAGATTCTGTGTTGCAGGGATCCAGGAGTTGCTTCCGAAAGGCAAAGTCGCTGCTTGGATCACTGTGAAGCCTGAACCAGAATCCACTCGCTCCCAAACTGCTACTGCGTTGCCTGAGGCGTCGACAGCAATTTGAGGACGTGATGTTGTTAGTCCGGTTGATGTCAAATTGTTTGTAGGAATCCATGTAGTTGCACCAAAAGGCAATTTGGCGCCCTGAATGATAAAAACTGAGCCATCAAAAAACGCCCAAACAGCAGTAGCATTACCAGCTGGGTCAATTGCAACTTGCGGGTCATTTGGAGCTATTGTTGTTGCAAGTTGTGAAACATCTACAGGAGACGCCCAATCAGCTTTTAGTTTGTGAATAGGAAGTAATGTTACAAGCAACAACAAAAGATTTATGACTATTTTCATTGCAACTCCTCTTAATATTAAACAATTCTTAAATGAAAATTCTGCCGAGGATTCACAGCCTGTAATAAGCTAATCTTTATGTTAAAAACAAAGAATTTGATAAAATTTTTGTAGTAACGCAACTTGCTAGTCACCGATGGATTAAAATGGGACCAAGAAAGGACATAAGGGACAAGGGACCTAAAGGACATAAGGGACGTAAAGGACTTTAAAGGACAAGGGACATAAGGGACAACAAATGTCCTTTGTCCCTTAAAGTCCCTTACGTCCTTTATGTCCTTTAGGTCCCTTGTCCTTTCTTGGCCCCATTTAAAAGCATTGCATGACTAGCAACTTGCGTTAGTATATGATGGCAAACACTTAGGCAACAACTTTAAGCAACAGTCCATATATTTTTTTTTCAAGATCATCAAGATTAATCGGTTTGCTTACATAGTCATCCATGCCTGCCTTAAAACATTCTTGTATGTCATTTGTTAGAACGCTTGCAGTAAGCGCTAAAATCGGAATGCGATTCCTGCCATTTTCCAATTTTCGTATCTCCCTTGCAGCCTGAAACCCATCCATATTAGGCATTTGAATATCCATGATAATTAAATCATATCTGTTTTTTTTCCATTTCTCAACAGCCTCAGCGCCATCATTTGCAACATCCAATTTATAGCGAAACATCTCCAATACATCTCGCATCAAATCTTGATTATCAAGATTGTCTTCTGCGATCAAAATAGATTTTCCGGCAAATGAATACTCGTTTTCTTCAGACATAACCCATACCTTTCTCTATGTATCAATTAAACATGGTATCTCAAACCAAAAAATAGAACCGCCCTTAGGATTATTTTTATAACCAATCTCTCCGCCAAGCAATTTTACCAATTCTTTACTAATAGCTAGGCCAAGACCAACTCCACCCACCTTCCTTGTAGATGACGCATCAACCTGTGAAAACTTCTTAAAAATCCGATGAACCCTATCCTCCCTAATTCCAATGCCGCTATCTTCTACTTCCACTCTAATCTGCAGATGATCGTGATCTTTCTGTTTTGAGGTTATGCTAATCTTGATATATCCCTTTTCTGTAAATTTGATCGCATTGTCAACAAAAATCGTAATAATCTGCTGAATGCGTACAGGATCACTTTTGATTTTTAATGCACTAGGTTTATCATAGTTGGCGATAAGCTCTAACTCTTTTTCCTCTGCTCTTGGAGTCATAATTTCAATTACTTCATTTGCAATAGTAATAAAATCACAGCTTGTTATATTTATTTTTAACTCCCCAGCTTCTATCTTTGAAAAATCCAAAATATCGACAATTAAATCAAGCAAAGCTCGACCGGACAAGATTATACGCTTAACATACTTTTCTTCTTTCTCATTGAGCTCTGATCTAGCCAATAAGGCGGCAGTACCAATGATCACATTTAAGGGAGTGCGAATTTCATGGCTCATATTAGCAAGAAATATGCTCTTAGCAGCATTTGCTTGAATCGCATGCTTCCGAGCATCCTCTAGTTCCATCTCCTGCGCTTTAAGGGCGTCGTTGCTCTTTTTCAATGATAGGATAAATTTTTGATTACTGGATGAAAGAGCCAGAAAAATAAACATAATCAGAGATGCGGCAACACCTATGTAGAAAGGTGGTAAACCTGCATTCATGGGTTGCATTGTAGAAGCAGTACCATGTTCTAAAGGAGTCATTACAGCAGCAGCCATCCCGACATAATGCATCCCACAAATCGCTAATCCCATGACAACAGCACTTAACATATTGAATCCCAAAATAAAAGATCCTGCCCCCTCGTGACTGCGTTGCATTAACCAAAGAGCTGCCTGAGATGCCACTATAGCAATAAGGATAGAAAGAAAAAACAACGAAGGCAAATAGTAAATGTGCATGTGCAGCATAGCAGACATTCCCACATAATGCATGGAAGCAATTGCTATTCCCATCACAGTTCCCCCGATCAGTATGTTCGGAATAGTGACATGCTCGCGTGCGACACAAAATAAGGCAAAACCTGAAGCTGTAATGGCAATAATTAATGAAAGGAAAGTTAAACCAGGATCATATTCCATAGTCATATACGAAGTGAAAGCCTCCATCCCAATGAAATGCATTGTCCATATGCCAAGCCCCATTACGACAGCTCCACTAAAGAACCACTTGTAGTAATTCGTTCTATCTAATATCACACTTTTCAAACTTCCGGTAATACTCAATGCAACATACGAAGCAACCATTGCAACGACAAATGAAAATACAACCAGTGTTAAATCATAAAACCCCTCAATCTGATTTAAAGGCATCTTGCCAGTTTGAAAAAATTGCATTGCTTACCTGAATTTTCAATATTAAGGAGTAGCAAAAAGTCTCGTACAACTAAGCATCAGCTTGTTTAAACCTCTGAAATCTTGACCGCGATTGCTTATAAATTCACCTTATCAAGATGTTTTTTATTTGGAAAGATCTAGTTCTATACCACCATCTAGTCAGAATTGAAGTACTTGAAGTGAATTTGTAAATCATTTACAATCCAACAAAGATAAGTAAATGTGAGAGATCGGTGAAACGTCAACGCCCAATAAAATTGGAAAATGTGCTAAGTCTTGCCCGATATTGCATCGAAATTGGTAATTATCTGCCAACTTTTCATGCAGAATGCCGTCAACTTGAAAGAGACATAACATTGTTGGATGCACTCCATGTTATTATGAATGGATATAGAGAGCCAAAGCATGATCAATTCAAAGAAGAATGGCAAGCCTGGAATTACTCTATACAAGGTATGACTCTACAAAAAGACACAGTGAGGGTAATTGTCTCCTTTGATAAGACTGAAAAATTGTTGATTATTACTGTGATCAATACTATAAAACGTCAATAAAGGGTCATTTTATGAAAAAAAAAATAGCTGCTCAGTTTGAATATGATGGGCTAGGCTTTCCTGTTATACTTTTAAATTTCCCTATAACTGAGGTCAGGGGAATTCAAGTCCCTGACATTAATTATAATCTACTCCAGCAAAATGTGTTATTAGTATTATGTCAGAAAACTCTGCCGCTTACTGGAAATGAAGTGAGATTTATTCGACAATTTTTGCAAATGACTTATACAGAATTTGCTAATCGATTTGGTGTGACACATGCAAGTGTAATTCATTGGGAAAAGTCAAAAAACTCTTTTGCAAAAATTACGCCGACAACTGAACTTTGCATCCGACTATCTATTCTTGATGTTCTAAAAGCTAAAGATAAACTATTCAGAAAGATATTCAGAAATTTTAATTATTCAGAATTTAAAATGCGAAAGCGGCAAACAACTGAAGAGCTTATTACGATTGATTCGAACACGCTCCCTATCATCTAAACACGATTGTTTCTCTGCTGCAAAAAACGCGAATGCGGCGACAGAAGGATGTACCTACTCCCAATTCTGTAAATATTGACAAAATCAAATATATATTATACCTATTGAGTTAACACTTAAAGAAGGAAGCATCTCCTATGGTAAAATTTGTTTTATTTGCATTCATACTCCTTGGACGTTTGTCCTTATTTGCTGACGCCTCTCAAGGTGAGAGTCTTGAAAGACAGC